>CAZBXY010000169.1:0-17072 GCA_964495365.1 uncultured Frigoriglobus sp.
GTACCTCTCTCGCAGCCCGCGCAGGATGCTGATCGTGTCTTCCACGCTCGGTTGATCGACGAACACCGGCTGGAACCGGCGTTCGAGCGCTGCGTCCTTCTCGACGTGCTGCCGGTACTCGTCGAGCGTGGTCGCGCCAATGCAGTGCAACTCGCCGCGGGCCAAGAGCGGCTTGAGCAGGTTGCCCGCGTCCATCGCGCCTTCGGCCTTCCCGGCGCCGACGATCGTGTGCATTTCGTCGATGAACAGGATCACCCGGCCGTCGGACGACGTGACCTCCTTCAGAACGGCCTTGAGCCGCTCCTCGAACTCGCCGCGGTACTTCGCGCCCGCGATCAGCGCGCCCATATCCAGGGCGACGATCGTCTTGTCCTTCAGCCCTTCGGGCACGTCGCCGCGCACGATCCGCTGCGCCAACCCTTCAACCACCGCGGTCTTGCCGACGCCAGGCTCTCCGATGAGCACCGGGTTGTTCTTGGTGCGGCGCGACAGCACTTGCATCACGCGCCGAATCTCTTCGTCTCGGCCGATCACCGGGTCAAGTTTGCCTTGCCGGGCGAACTGCGTCAGGTCGCGGCCGTACTTCTCCAGCGCCTGGTAGGTTTCCTCCGGGTTCTGCGACGTGACCCGCTGGTTGCCGCGAACGTCCTTCAGCGCGCTCAGCAGCCGCTCGCGGGTGAGGCCGAACTCTTTCAGTGTCTTCCCGGCGACGCCGGCGTCATCGGTCGCGGCGAGCAACAGGTGCTCCACAGATACGTATTCGTCGTTCAGTTTCTTCGCTTCGGACTCGGCCGCGTCGATGAGCTTGATGAGCCGCTGCGTGAGTCGCGGTTCGACGTTCTGCCCCGTCACCTTCGGCAGTTTGTCGAGTTCGCGCTGGAGCTTGACCGTGACGGCATCGACCGACACGCCCGCCTTTTGCAAGATCGCGGGCGCGAGTCCCTTGTCCTGGTCGAGTAGCGACAGGATCGCGTGTTCGACGTCGAGCTGCTGGTGATTCAAGCGGGCCGCAAGTTTCTGCGCCCCGGCGAGGGCCTCGCGGGCCTTTTCGGTGAACTGGTTCAGGTCCATGTGGAGTTCCTCCTTCCCGCGCTCTCGAAATGGGTGGAGGCGGGCGTCGCACGTTAGAGGGGCACGGGGCGAAACGGATTCACACATTCGGCGCGGCACTTCGAGCGACCGTCACCGCGACGAACTTGGAGGTGGGCGTGTTGCTCGTGTCCGCGGTGCTGTCGAGCGGCACCAGCACGTTCGTTTCGGGGAAGTAGGTCGCGCAACAGCCCGCGGGGATGTCGTATTCGACGACGATGAACTTTCGCGCGACGCGCGTTTCACCGCGAAAGTGACCCGTCAGGTCCACCACAACGCCGGCGAAAAGCCCGCGGGCGCGGATGTCGGCCGCGTTCATCAGCACGACGCGGCGCTCGTGCTTGATCCCGCGATAGCGGTCGTCGAGACCGTACACGGTCGTGTTGAACTGGTCGTGTGTGCGAACCGTCATCATCACGAGTTGATTCGGTTCGACTGACAGTTCGTGCAGCACGTGAGCAGTGAAGTGCGCCTTGCCCGTCGCAGTGGGGAACGATCCGTCGCGCGGCTTGTTCGGCAGGTAGAACCCGCCGGGCTGGCGCACGCGGACGTTGTAGCCCTCGAACCCGGGAATCACGCGCTCGATCCGCTCGCGAACGAGATCGTAATTCGCGGCGAGTTCGCGCCACGGCACATTCGACCGCGCACCGATCGCGGTCTCCGCGAGCCGCGAAACGATCGCGACTTCACTCAGCAGGTGCGGCGACGCCGGCACGAGCGACCCGCGCGACATCTGCACCACGCCCATCGAGTTCTCGGTGGTGACGAACTGTTCCTTGCCGTTTTGCATGTCGCGTTCCGTGCGCCCGAGGCACGGCAGAATCAGCGCCGTACGACCGGTGACGAGGTGCGAGCGGTTCAGCTTGATCGAGACGTGTGCGGTGAGCCGGCAGTTCCTCAGCGCCACCCCGGTCACCTCGGTGTCGGGCGTCGCGGAGAGGAAGTTGCCACCCATCGCGAAGAACACCTTCGCCCGGCCGTCGCGCATCGCGCGGATCGCCTCGACCGTGTCGAACCCGTGTTCGCGCGGCGGGCGGAACCCGAACTCCTTTTCGAGCGCGTCGAGGAACCACGCGGCGGGGCGCTCGAAGATGCCCATTGTGCGGTCGCCCTGCACGTTCGAGTGCCCACGCACCGGGCACAGCCCCGCGCCGGGCTTGCCGATGCTCCCGCGCAGGAGTAGCAGGTTCACGAGTTCCTGAATGGTCGCGACCGCGTGCTTGTGCTGCGTGAGACCCATCGCCCAGCAGGCGATGATACGCTCGTTCGCCGCGACCAGCTCGGTGAGCTGGTCGATCGCTTCGCGCGCGATCCCGCTCTGTGTCGTAATCTGCTCCCACGACACGTGATCGAGACTCGTTGCGAACTCTTCAAATCCCTCCGTTTTCTCGGCGACGAACGCTTGATCGACTGCCCCGCGGGCAACGAGCGCCTTCATCACGCCCTTGAGCAGCGCCTGATCGCCACCGATCCGTACCTGCAAATAGAGGTCGGCGAGCGGCGTACCGGAGCCGAGCCACCCGCGCAACTCCTGCGGGTTCTTGAACGCCAGCAACCCCGCTTCCTTCAGGGGGTTGATCGCGACGATTTTGGCCCCCGCGCGCTTGGCAGCTTGGAGCGCGGTGAGCATCCGCGGGTGGTTCGTCCCCGGGTTCTGGCCGAGAATGAGGATGAGTTGCGCTGTGTTGAAGTCTTCGAGCTTCACCGTCCCCTTGCCGATACCGACCGCCGGCGTCAGTGCGCTGCCACTCGACTCGTGACACATGTTCGAACAGTCCGGCAGGTTGTTCGTGCCGAACTGCCGGACGAAGAGTTGATACAGGAACGCGGCTTCGTTCGACGTGCGCCCGGAGGTGTAGAAGAGCGCTTCGTGCGGCGACGCGAGCGCGTTCAATTCGTCGGCGATGAGTTGGAACGCATCGTTCCACGAAATCGGCTCGTAGTGGCGACTGTCGGGGCGCAGCACGAGCGGTTCCGTGAGCCGCCCCTGCTGCCCGTGCCAGTAGTCGGATTCCTTCGCGAGATCTTCGATGGAGTGTGTGCGGAAGAACTCCGCGGTCAGCTTTCGCGAATCGGCCTCCCACGCGACGGCCTTCGCCCCGTTCTCGCAGAACTCGGTGAACGACCGGTGTGCATCCGGGTCGGGCCAGGCGCAACTGGGGCAATCCACGCCGTGCGCCTGGTTGAGCGTCGTGAGGGCACGAAGCCCGCGGCGGAACCCGGCGACGCCGAACACGTGCGCGAGCGACACCGCGACCGCTTTCGCCCCGGCCGCGGCGGTTGCCGGTTCGCCGGTGACCAGACCGGTGAGCGCTTCCGGGCACAGCGATTCGGGCGCGCGTTGCGGGTTCGGCGTTCCGCCGACGGGGTTCGGTTCGTGATCCATGTTACTTTCGTTGTACCCGCGCATTACGTTCTTGCATAGCGCCCGCGGGGCGGCTATCACTTCTCCATTCCGCATCACCCCGCGCCGCTCCTCACATGAAACCTGCCGCCTGTCAGGCGCTCCGCCGCACCCTCGCCAGCGACCGGCCCGCCGTCGGGCTGTGGGTGTCGCTCGAATCGCCCGCGATCACCGAAATGGCCGTCGCGCTCGGCCTCGACTGGGTCGTGATCGACGCGGAACACGGGCACCTGGACTGGAAGGAGATCGCCGAACACGTCCGCGCGACCGTGCGGAGCGAAACGGTCGCGCTCGTGCGGCTCGCGGAATTGAACGGCGGCGCGATCAAGCGCGCGCTCGACATCGGGGCCGACGGTGTGGTGATTCCGTGGGTCGAGAGCGCGGAGCAGCTCCAGCAGGCGGTGCGGTTCGCACGCTATCCGACCGAGGGCGTTCGCGGGATCGGGGCCGAGCGCGCGACCGCGTGGGGGCTGGCGCTGGCCGAACACGCGGCCGACGCGAACGACAACGTGTTCGTGGTGCCGATCATCGAAACCGTGAAGGGCGGCGAGAACGTCGCGGCGATGGCCGAGGTGCCGGGAGTCGATCTGTTCTGGTTCGGCCCGGCCGATTACTCCGCGTCGGCCGGCCACCGCGGGCAGTGGGAGGGGCCGGGCGTCGCGGAGGCGATCGTGCGCGCGAAGGACACGCTCCGCGCCGCCGGGCGGCAGTGCGGCGTGGTCGCGACGAACGACGCGAACGTTCAGGAGCGGATCGCGCAGGGGTTCCGCGCGATCGGGCTGGGGTTCGACGCGGGGCTGTTGATCCGCTCGCTGCGCACCGCGCTCGCTAGCGTCGGGCGCGATGAGACGATGCGCGCGGATTTGGCTTCCCCTGGGACCGCGGGCATCCTGCCCCCTTCACCGATGGAGGCGGGCGGGTCGCCCGCGGTCCCAGGGAAGGCCGAACCGTTCCGCATCGCGTTCACGGCGGATTTCCACAACGCCGAAGGGACCGTGAAGTACCGCGATATCGGCCTCGACTCGCTCGCCGACGAGGCCGCTAACGTCGAAGTGGATTTCTTCGCGCGGCACCTGCCCGAAATCGCTCCTTACCAACTCGAAGGCGCCAACGGCGCCATCGTGCTGACGCCGCGCGTGACCGCAGCGAGTCTCACCGCGAGTGCGGACCTGCTCGCGATCGGGCGGTTCGGGGTCGGGTACGACACGGTGGACGTCGCGGCCTGCACCGCGGCGGACGTGCTGCTGTTCATCGCAGCCGGCGCGGTCGATCGGCCCGTGGCCGAAGCGACCATCGGGTGGATGCTCGCGCTTTCGCACCACCTACGCACGAAGGATTTGCTGGTGCGCGAAGCACGGTGGGACGACCGCAGCAAGTTCATGGGCACCGAACTCCGCGACCGGACGCTCGGCGTCGTCGGGTTCGGCGGGATCGGCCGGGCGCTCGTGAAACTGCTCGCCGGGTTCGGCATGAAACCGCCGCTCGTGTACGACCCGTTCGTGAAGCCCGCCGACGCGACGCGGTTCGGGGTGACGTTCGTCCCACTCGACCGGCTGATGTTCGAGTCCGATTTCGTCTCGATCCACTGCCCGCTGAACGACCACACCCGCGACCTGATCGGCGCGCGCGAACTCGGCATGATGAAGCGCTCCGCGTACCTCATCAACACCGCCCGCGGCGGGATCGTGGACGAGACCGCACTTGAAGAGGCGCTGCGCGAGGGCCGCATCGCCGGGGCCGCGATCGACTGCTTCGCGACCGAACCGCTCACCGCGCCGCCGGCGTTCGCGAACCTCGACAACGTGCTCCTGGCCCCGCACAGCATCGCGTGGACCGACGAGTTGTTCCGCGACATCGGTCGTTCGGTTTGCAACGGAATGCTCGACCTGGCGGCAGGCCGCGTGCCGAAGGGCGTCGTGAACCGCGAGGTGCTGGCGCGGCCCGGCTTTCAGGCGAAGTGGAAACGATTGATCCGGTGAACCCGTCCGCAAGGGCGGTGGATGGCGCTGAAAGGATGCGCCACCCACCGCCCTTGCGGACGGGGTTCGCCTTTACAACCCGGAGGCTCTCCCATGCGCCGTGCTGTGTTCGTTCTCCTGTTCCTGGCCGCGCCGGCCCCGGCCCAGGCGGCCGATCCGGTCGTCCCGCCGGACGCGAAGCTCGAAAAGCTGTTTGACGGCTGCCTCATCCTCTCGGAGGGCGTCGCGGTCGCGCCCGACGGCATGGTGTACTTCAGTGATATCACGTTCACGCACGTGTCGCGCGCGGAGAAGAAGCCGATCGAGGCCGGGCACATCTGGAAGTTCGACCCCAAAACTGGCAAGACCACCGTGTTCCGCTCGCCCAGCGGCATGTCCAACGGGCTGAAGTTCGACGCCGAGGGGAACCTGATCGCGGCCGAGGGCGCCGATTTCGGCGGGCGCCGCGTGACGAAAACCGACATGAAGACCGGCAAGACGTACATCATCGCCGACCTGTACGACGGCAAGCCGTTCAACGCACCCAACGACATCACGATCGACGAAAAGGGCCGCATCTACTTCAGCGACCCGCGATACCTGGGCCACGAGCCGATCGACCAGCCGGTGCAGGCGGTGTACCGCATCGACACCGACGGCAGCATTCACCGCATCATCACCGACGCGGGCAAGCCCAACGGCGTCGCGATCTCGCCCGACCAGAAGTCGCTCTACGTGGTGAGTAACGACAACGGCACCACCGGCATCGGGCGGCTCAAGAGCGAGGGGAACAAGACACTCGAACCGACGAAGAAGGGCGCGATGACGCTCCTGGCCTACGACCTCGCGCCCGACGGTACCGCGAAGTTCCGCAAGACGCTCGTCGATTACGCCCCGCAAGACGGCCCGGACGGGCTGGTGTGCGACACGAAGGGCAACCTGTGGGTCGCGGTGCGCGACGAGACGCGGCCCGGCATCGCGGTGTACTCGCCGGAGGGCAAGGAAATCGGGTTCATCAAAACGGAGATGCCGACGAACGTCGGGTTCGGCCGCGGCGCCAGTGCGAACGTGTTGTACATCACCGCGGGCAAGAGCCTGTACCGCATCAAGGTGAACGCCGAGGGCTACCACCTGCCGCCGAAGAAGTAACGGAGGCGCGTGTGCTGATCGTGATGGCCGGACTGCCGGGGACGGGCAAGAGTACGCTCGCGGCCCGGCTTGCCGGACGGCTCGGCGGGGTCGTTCTCTCGAAGGACGTGGTGCGGTCGGCGCTGTTCCCGGCGCCGGTCCTCGATTATTCCATTGCGCAAGACGAAATCGCGATGGCCGCGGTGTACGCCGCCGCGGCGCACATTCTGAAGCACGATCCGAACCGGCCGGTGTTCCTCGACGGCCGCACGTTCAGCAAGCCGGGGCAACTCGACGCGGTCCGCGCGCTGGGCGTGCCGTTTCGCGTCATCGAGTGTGCCTGTGCGGACGGAGTGGCACGCGCGCGGATCGCCGCGGACCACGCCGGCGGCACGCACCTCGCGGGGAACCGCACTCCCGATCTTTACGCGCGCGCGAAGGCACAGGCGGTGCCGCTCGACGTGCCTCGCCTCACGCTCGACACCGGCGCGCGGACGCTGGAGGAGTGCGTCGAGCGGGCGATTGTGTATCTTTCAAAGTAGTAGGCACACTCCGTGTGCCGTCGCTACTCCCCTCGCACAGCAACGGCACACGGCGTGTGCCTACTACTTTCTCGGAGTCTTCTATGCGCTGTTTGGCAGGCCTCACACTCACACTCGTACTCACACTCTCGGCCACGGCCGCCGACAACTGGCCCCACTGGCGCGGGCCGAACGCCGATGGTTCGGCCGCGCCCAATGCCGATCCGCCAGTCAAGTGGGACGAGAGGACCAACATCGCGTGGAGGGCCGAACTGCCCGGCAAGGGCAGCGCGACGCCCATTATCTGGGGCGACCGCGTCTTCGTTCTCACCGCGATCAAAACCGATCGGATCGCCAAGCCGGACGAGCTGCCGGCGATCGACCCGAAGTTCAAGGTGAACACCGCGCCGCCGAAAAACTTCTACCAGTTCGTCGTACTCTGCTTCGACCGCCGGAACGGGAAGAAGCTGTGGGAAAAAGTTGCCGCGGAGATGGTGCCGCACGAGGGGACGCACGAAACGCACTCCTACGCCGCCGGGTCGCCCACCACCGACGGCAAATTGCTGTACGCGTCGTTCGGCTCGTTCGGGCTTTACGCCTACGACCTCGACGGCAACCTGAAGTGGAGCCGCACCGACCTCGGGCGGCTGCACACGCGGTTGGGGTGGGGCGAAGCCGTCACGCCGGTCGTGTCCGGCGGGGCGCTGCTCCTCAACTACGACCAGGAGGCCGATTCGCGGCTGGTGTGTTTGGACACTTCCAACGGCAAAACGCGCTGGGAGGCCAAACGCGACGAGAAAACGAGCTGGGCGACGCCGCTGGTCGTTGACCACGGCGGTAAAATGCAAGTGGTCACCAACGGCACGACCCGCGTGCGGAGCCACGACCTCGCCACCGGCGAGGTGATCTGGCAGGCTACGGGCATGACGGTGAACCCCATTCCCTCGCCGGTGAAGTACGGCGACTCCGTTATCTGCATGAGCGGGTACAAGGGCGCGGCGGCCGTTTCGGTTCCGCTCGCTTCCAAAGGCGATCTCGGCGACAAGGGGCCGGTGAACTGGCGCTACAGCGCCGGGACGCCCTACGTCCCGTCGCCGGCGGTGGTCGGCGATCTCTTGTACTTCACGCAGATGAACGACAACGTGCTGACGGTGCTGAACGCGAAAACTGGCAAGGTGGTGATCGACAAGGAGCGGCTGCCGCAGGTGCGGAGCTTCTACGCCTCGCCGATGGCCGCGGCCGGGCGCGTGTACTTCGTGGACCGGACCGGAACCGCGATTGTCATCAAATCCGGGACGACGCTGGACGTACTCTCGGTGAACAAGCTCGACGACCGCATCGACGCCTCGCCGGTGGCGGTCGGCAAACAGTTGTTTCTGCGGGGCGAAAAGTACCTGTACTGCATCGAGGCGAAGTAGCGCTCCGGGACCGGTGCGCGCTGACCCGCCTCGCGCACCAGGTCGTTTCTGGAGTCTGCCCCAATGGTTTCCGTTCCCTCCGTGCGCGTCGGTGCGCCCGTTTCGCACGACAAGTTGACCGTGTTCCCCCTCTATCTCGACGCGCCGGCCGCGCCGAACTACCGGCTCGCCGACGAGGCCCTCGCCGACGGCTCCGCGGTGGTCGAGGAGGTGTCCGAGGGCGGCAGCGTGCCGAACCTCGCGGTGGACAACAGGGGCGGAACGCTCGTGCTGTTCGTCGAGGGCCAGGAGCTGCGCGGCGCGAAGCAGAACCGCGTGCTGAACACGTCGGTCCTCATCGCGGCGCACACCAAGACCGTGTTGCCGGTGAGTTGCGTTGAGCAGGGCCGCTGGCGGTACACGTCGAAGCAGTTCACGTCGTCCGAGTATTACAGTTCGTCGAAAATGCGGCAGGTGCTGAAGAAGTCGGTGACCGAGTCCACGATGGCCGGCGGCGGGCACAGTTCCGACCAGACCGCGGTGTGGGGCGAGGTGAGCCGGCAGATGCAGTCGGTCGGCAGCGCGTCGCCGACGATGGCGCTGGCCGACACGATGTTGCACCACAAGCCGCTCACCGACCGGACCGTGGCCGAGGTCGCTTACGCCGACGGTGCCGCGGGGCTGGCGATCGCGGTCGGCGGGAAGCTCGTGTCGGTCGACCTGTTCGACGCCCCGGAGACGTGCCGGAAGGTGTGGCCGCGGGTGATCCGCGGGGTCGCGATGGACGCGATGGAGGAGAAGGCCGCCACGCCCGTTTCGGCCGACGCGGTGACTGCCGCACTCGCCAGTTTGCGAACGGAACCGTGGCAACCGGTGACGCCGGCCGGCGCCGGCGAGGAACAGCGGAGCCAAAGCGAGCGGTGGCACGGCTCCGTGCTCACGCTCAACGGCGCGCTGGTTCACGGGAGTCTGGTAACGGCCGCGGTGTGAGGCGAACCCCGGACGCAAGTCCGGGGGTGGCGGTGCGCTTCACGAATACCCCCGGACTTGCGTCCGGGGTTCGCCTACTCCGCCGGCCGAACCGGTAGCAAACACGCGGGGCGGAACCCGACCCACTTGTTCCGCCGCGTCTGCGACAGGTTCCGCTGGTGGTGGCTCCGCATCGACAGCGCACTTTCGCGCAGGTAGCACGCGCCGCGAACGACCGTGTACGCGATCTTCGACGGGGCCGGGATCGGCGGCACCTCGCCCGCCGGCGGGAACGCCCCGACCGCGGCCTTCGGTGGCATCGGGTAGCACCACTCGGACACGTTGCCGACCATGTCCTCGCATCCGTAGGGTGAGCGCACGCGGCTGAACTTGCCCACCTCGCACGTACTCGAGGCGCCGACCTGCGCCAGTTTCGATTTCGAAGTGGTGCCCGAACTCGACCCCCACGGGTACGCGCGCCCGTCCGGGCCGCGGGCGGCCTTTTCCCACATCCACTCCGACGGGAGCGAGAACCCGGCCCACGCACAGTACGCGAGTGCGTCGAATAGCGACACGAACACGACCGGGTGTTTCTCCTTGCCCTTCGGCACGCCGTGGGCGCCCCAGTGCGAGACGAACAGTTGGTTGTCCGGGTGTTCCGTTGGTGCGTGGTACTCGGTCTCAGCAATGAACTGCGAGAATTGTTCGTTGGTGACCGGGTAGCGGGCGAGCGAGAACCCCTCACACTCGGCGGTCTTGTTGTCCCGCCCGTAAACGAACTTGCCCGGCGGGATCCACACCATCTCCGACCCGTCGAGGGGGTTGGTCCACGTCAGGTTCGGTGCCGTGGGGTCGGTGACCTCACAGGGCAACACGAGTTCGTGTTCGCGCGCGAAGTCCAGCACCGCGTGGAAGTCCGGGTTGGCCGCGGCCCCGGTCACGAGCTTCCACGCCTCCGCGGCGCGCTTCTTGTCGGCCCTCTTCTTGGTCAGCGCTTCGAGCGAGACCATCGCCCGCGCGGAGGGGAACTGCGATTCGTCCTCGGGCTTCATGCGCCACCCACCTTTCCGTCGGTGGCCTCGTCACCCTCGACCGCGCCGCCGAGCAGCTCGTTGACGCGCCGCAACAGCGGCCCGCCGTGTTCGGGCTGCACCATGTTCAGGTACGCCGCGATCCCGCGCAGGTAGCCGGGAAACGCGGCGGCCTTGCCCTCGAACTCGGGGTCGTCCTTCTTCATCTTCTTCGCCCACTTCTTACCCTCGGCCTCGACGCCGTTCTTCGCGCAGTTGAAAACGATCGCGCGCAGCTCGCGCCGCAGTTCCCGCGGCACCCGGACCGCCTCGTTCACGACGATGCCCGTCACCACCTGCCGCTGCGAGTTGCGGATGACGCGGAACTTCTGCTGGTTGACGGTGAACCCCTCTTGCTGGCACACCTGATCGACCCACCACCGGAACCGGCCGAGCTTCACGGTCTCGGCGCTCTTGAAGGAGAACGTGAGGTCGTCGGCGTAGCGGGTGTACGTGCCCTGGTTCGCTTCCGCCAGCCCCGCGAGCCGCGCGTCGAGCCGGCGGCACACCAGGTTCGAGATCGCCGGCGAGGTCGGCGCGCCCTGCGGGAGCGTCGCGCTGCCCCACAGCTTCGGGTTCGGAGTGTAACAGCACAACCGGGCGAGTACGGGCGCAATCTGATTCGCGTCGTCGTCGGTGCCGAACATGCAGTTGGCGATCGGGTAGCCGAGGCTGCCGAAGAGGCCCATGACGCGGAAGTAGTGGACCGTCGGGAAGAAATCCTTCAGGTCGAACTTCACGACGAGTTCGGACCCGACGTGCGGGGTCGCGTTACTGACCGTCGAGCGCCCGTTCACGAAGCCGTGCGCCGACGGGTGCGGCGGCACCTTGCTCAGAATGTGTTTCAGAATCTGCTTCTGTACCCACTTCAGTTGTTTCTTCGGCGCGCAGATCTTGCGGTCGCTCCCGTCGCGCTTCGGAATCGTGTGCGTGGTGTACGGGCCGCCCTTCGCGTCGCTGGCGAGCAGGAAGAACCCGAGTTGCTTGGGCGATTTGATGTTGAGCAGCGTTCGCAGCGCCGCGAGGTTCGGGATCGGCGGCACGCCGGTGCGCTCCTGCACCTTCTTGCCGCTCTTGTGCTTGGTGGTGATCTTCCTCTGCTGCTTCCCGGAGAGCGACCACCCGGAGACGTTCCAGTCGCCGTCCTTCTTGGCCGGCAGCGCGACCTCCTGAATCTTCGACCGCTGGATGAGGTACCCGACGTTCCGCCGCACGTGCATGTCCGGGTCTTTGGCGAGCCGCCGCAGGACACGCGCCAGCGCCCGCTGCGGAAGGTGCTCGCGGGCGTACTTGGCAAACACGAGCCGCGCGTCGCCGTCGGGGTTCGAGAGCAGCGATTCGAACTGCTCCCAGATGAGCGCGCTGGCCCGGTTCGCGGCCGGTTCGTAGCTGGAGAGCGCCCGCACGTTGTCGAGCGCCCGCTGAAGCTTCAGGAACGAATTGGGCAGGTCCGCGCAGAGTTGCTCGACCGTTTTGAGTAGCGTAGCGTCAGGGTCCGCGTTGGCCGGCAGCGGCAACAGGAGCCACGCCGGGGCGGATTTGGAAGCAGGCATTGCGATCCCTCTCCACTCGCGTGCAAGTGATGTAGAGGGTATCTCACGACCCGCCGGTTCTCAAGCTCCGAAGGGCGCCTTCTGGGGCACCGAGACGACTTCAGGGTCACCCGGTGGCGGCCGGGTCGGGGACGGGAATCAGATCGGCGCCGGTGTCGGCGACCACGCGCCCGTCGCGCATCTTCACGATGCGGTCGGCGCGCTCGGCCACCTCGTCGCTGTGCGTCACCACGATCAGCGCCAGGTTGCGGCTCTTTTGGAGCTTGGTGAACAGGTCGAGTACCTTGTTGGCGTTCTCGGAATCGAGGTTGCCGGTCGGCTCGTCGGCCAGGAGCAACACCGGGTCGTTGGCCAGCGCCCGGGCCAGTGCGACACGCTGCCGCTCGCCGACGGACAGTTGCAGCGGCCGGTGGTTGGCGCGCCGGCTCATGCCGACCAGTTCCAGGAGCGTGTCAGCCTTGCGCGCCCGCTCGCGGGCGGCGAGTTTCGGCCCCTCGAACATCGGGATCTGCACGTTCTCGCGCGCGGTGAGCGTGGGAATCAGAAAAAACGACTGGAATACGAACCCGATCTGCCGGGCGCGGAAGTGGTCGATGTCGCCGCGCGCGGAGATCGCCGCGCCGCGAAAGAACACCTCACCGCTGTCGGGGCGGTCGAGAAGGCCCAGCATGTTCAGCAGCGTGGACTTCCCGCACCCCGACGGGCCGGTGATGGCGATGTACTCGCCGGCCCGCACGCCCAGGCTGACGCCATTGAGGGCGCGCACGTCGCCGTCCGGGTACCGCTTCATCACGCGATCGGCGAGCAGGAGTTGCCCGTCCGGGGGGAAGTCGTCAGTCATGGCGGAGGGCCTCCGTCGGCAGGAGCTTCGCCGCGCGGTACGCCGGGTACGCGCCGCCGATCACCCCGACCAGCACCGTCAGCGCGAACCCGCGCAGCACCACCGACAGCGCGAGGTCCGGCTCGATGAACCCGTTCACCTGGGGCATGAGCGTGAGCGTCTGCATCCCGACGAACGCGATCACCGAGCCGACCAGGGCCGCCGCCGCGGCCAGGGCCGCGGCCTCGCCCAGGATCATGCGAATCACGCGCCACCGGGGCCACCCGACCGCCCGCAAGATACCGATCTCCTGCGTCCGCTCCAGCACCGACATCGTCATCGTGTTGAGCAAACTGATGACGCTGACCGCCAGCGCGATGGCCGACACGAGCCACGTCACGGCGCGGATGAGCTGGAGTTGTGACACCGACTGAACGTACTTGTCGGGCGGGTCGGCGGTGAGGCGGACGGTGGGGTCTTCGGGGTCGCGGAGGGCCTCGATCTTCTGCTTGACGGCCTCGACCTCGGCGGCCGAGTCGGGCGACAGCTTCCTGACGCGCACGGAGAACCCGGTGACCTTGCCCTTGCGCCCGTGGAGCGTCTGCCCGTCCTCGAACGGCACGATCGCCCCGCCCTCCTCGAAGATGACCGTGCTCCGGAACACCCCGACCACCTCGTACGGGTGGTCCGTGTCGCCCACGAACGTCAGCCTGTCGCCCACCTTCTTGTTCAGGTTGCCCGCGAGGATGCGCCCCAGAATCACCTTGTAGTGGTCACCCGCCTGAAGCTTGCGCCCCTCGATCACGTCGAGCGTCTCGGACCCGAAGTTGTCCGGCTTCCACCCCTGCACGAGGATAATGGTGTCGTCCACCACGCCGCTGTCGCGGAGCATGTTCGCGTTGGCGACCACGCCTTCGGACACGCGCTCCACCTCGGGCATCTTCGCGGTTTCCTGGACGAACCACTCGCGGAACTCGCTGTCGAGTCCCATCGGCTTGCCCTTCTGCATGACGACCAGATCGACCCGGCGCACGTCGAACGCCGATTCGACCGACCGCTCGACGTTGTGGCTGACGCCCAACAGCGCGATCATGCTCCCGACCGCGACCGCCAGCCCGAGGACGGTGAGGCCCGTGCGGATCGGCCGCCGCGTGAGGTTCTTCAGGATGAACGTGACGAAGTACATGGTGTTTGAAGAACCTAACCCCCCAACCCCCTTCCCTAAAAAGGAAGGGGGAGAAAGAGGCGCGCCGAGCGCGCCGTCGTCTTCTGTCTTTGGTTCGGCTCCCCCTTCCTTTTTAGGGAAGGGGGTTGGGGGGTTAGGTTGTCTTTGTGTGCCGCTTCAGGTGGCGCATCACGGCGTCGGTGAAGCCGGCGGTGTTGTCGAGCATGGCGAGGTGCTTCGCGGCCGGGATGATCTCGGCCGCGCACCTCGGAAGGTGTTGTTCTAGCCACCGGCACGTGGCAAGGAAGGGGGAGAATTCGTCATACAGTGCGATCACCGGTTGCGAAACACCCGCGAGTACCTCCGCGGTGAGGCCGGCTTCAAGCAGCACCTCGTCCCCGCAAGTCGTTTCGGCGAGCTTCGGCAACTGCCGGAGCCACCCGCGGCCGAACGCGCCGTAGATGTCTTCGAGCTGCTTCATCCGCTCGGCCGACAGCGCCGCGGTTTCGCGAAAGAGGCGGGCGAAGTCCACCGTGTCGCCGAGTTCGACGCCGACGGTGGCAAAGGTCTCGCGCAAATCCTTCCAGATACTCATCTTGCCGAAGTTCGGCTCGACGTGCTTCAAACCTGGGAAGAACGAATCCGACAGCAACACGCCGGCGACGCACTCCGGCGCGGTCGCCGCGACGTGCATACTCACCACGCCGCCGAAGCTGTGCCCGACGAGGTACGACGGCTTCAGGCCGATTGCCGCGTGGAACTGCCGGAAGTCCTCGGCCATCACCGCGGAGGTGTAGCCCGTGGCGGGGCGGGCGCTCATCCCGTGCCCGCGAAGGTCGTAAGTGGTGACGCGGAAATTGGGCGCGAGTGCTTCGATCAGCCCGCTGAACACCCAGACGGCCTGATTGCTCGTGACCGCGTGGACCAGCACCACGTCCGGCCCGTCGCCGGACTGCTGGTAGTAGAGCCGCGTGCCGTTGACTTCGACTTCGGGCATGAGACCTCTGTCGGTCTTATCGTAGCCCGACTCTCCGAGTCGGGTCGGAACCCGACTCGGAGAGTCGGGCTACGCGATGTGCTTTTGCAAAAACGCCACCAGCTCGCCCACCTCCAGATCCTCGGCGCCGCGGTCGCGTAAGCCCTTCAGGAACGTGCCGAACGGCAATCGGCGGCCGAAATGGGCGTCGAGCCGCTCCGCCAGCACCACCAGTTCGATCGACGCGAGGCCGAGGTCGCCGAAGACGCGCGTGGACAGATCGACCGGTTCGGGGAAGTCGCGGTCGGGGAACGTCTGCCGCACCACCTCCGCGAGCGCGGCGAGCAACTCATCAGAATTGCGCATCATGCGACCTCGCAACAGGTTGTGGCGACGACCGCGTCTTTCTGCCGGGCCGTTTGCACCCGATACCGCGTTCCGTTTGCGGACACGAGTGCGGCCCCGGTGGTCGCGTCGAGCGATTCCAGCGCGCAACTTTCGGCCGGGAGGCGAAGTGCATCGGCAACCGCCCCGCACGCGGCTTTTGTGCTCGCGGCGCGCTCCATTTCGGGGGTGGCGTTCCTCGGAATCACCTGAAGTGCAATCCCGACTTTCTCCGCGAAAGCCGCGAAGCTGACAACCTTCCCCTCCGCGACCGCGACGGCCACCGGCGGGAACGCCTCGGCCTTCGCCGCGCCCCGCGGGGCGCACACGATGCGCCCGTCGATTTCTGCGGTCTCGATGTCGGCGGGATACATGTTCTCGCCGTGTTTCTGCGCCCACACCCCGCGCACCGCGTCCTTCGCGAGCATCCGCCCGAAGAACCACGCGTCCAGCTCTGCCTCGGTGCCGGTCCACGTCCGGAATACTTCCAGTTCGCGCCGGGTCATCGTGACCCGCGCCCCGGCGGCGCGCAGGACCGGTTGCTTCAGGTCGAGCGGCGGTTCGAGGAAGTAGCAACGACCGCCCGGGGCGGCCTCCGGCCACACGCGCGAGAGGAAGTACTCGTCCTTCGGGCCGAAGAAGTTAACGTGCCCGAACGGCAGGTAGAACCGCCAGTAGCCGGCCCCGGTGAGGCGCAACCACACGCGACCCTGCGGGTCGAATACCTCCAGCCCGTGGCGCACCTGCCGGGCGGTTTCCTCCTCGTTGTGCCCACGAACGAGAACGTGCGACCCGACCGCCGGCGGCGGGCCGAAGAACTCGACCTTCCCCACGCCGATCGGCAACAGGATGCGCCCGGACCAGTCGGGCTGTTCGAGGTGCCACGCGCCGAGAATGTGCATCGCGGCGTCCATCAGCACCGGGTCGATCGCGTAGCGCGGGTCCGGGTTCGAGCGGAACCACGTCTCGCGCGACTGCACTTCGAGCGTGCCCTCGATGCCCTCGCGCCCGAACCGGTCGAGGGTGCGGATCATCTGGAAGACCGGACCGTGGAACATGTTGCGCCGCAGCGCCTCGATCGTCGCGGCACACCGCGCCTCGTCGGTGAGCGCGAACGGGAGCGGGTCCGGCGGCTCCGGGTAGTGGTCGGCGAGCACCACCACCGCCTCGCACGCGGGCTTGTTCGCGGCGTCGCGGAGGAACGAGTTGCCCAGGTCGCGCACGTCCGCTTTCACTTCCACGACGCCGGTTTCGGGATCGACCGCCGACACCTGCGCGCGAACTTCGAGCGTGGTGGGGTCCGGGTCGAACGGGAGCCACCGGAAGAGGCGAATGTTACGGATCGCGACGACGACCTTGCCCGGCGCGAGGACCGACGCGGCCTCGGACATCGCTTCGAGGCTGAACGTCATCGGCAGGACGGGCAGCCCGTTCTGCGTCGGTTCCGTGCGGCTGACCTCGCGCCCGCCGAGGGTGTGGTGGTCGGCGTAGAGGTCTTCGCGCTCGTCGAGAACGCGGCGGAACGTGATGACCTGCCCCGGTTCGTGCTGAACGACGGTTTCGACGAGCGCGAAGGGCGAGCTTTCTGTAGCCGGGGTCTGTGACCCCGGTCCGGCCTCACAGAGGCCGGCTACAGAA
>CAZBXY010000170.1:0-16885 GCA_964495365.1 uncultured Frigoriglobus sp.
CGGCCAGAGCCTGACCGATCTGAGTTCCGGCCGCTTCCGTGACCCGCTGGATCGTCGATTCGGACACCCGAACGCCCGACAACTTCTCCAGTAACTTGGCGGCCGATGCGGGGAAACTCTCGACGGCCCCGGTCAGGGCAATGACCTCACGCGCCGCGGGCGTTTGACGTGTCGCGTCCAAGCCCAGTGTCTGGCGCGTTGACTCACGTTTTCTGTTACCGAGCGTGGGTCGTTGCCTCAAGATGATGTTACCCATCACCGGAGGCACCCGATGCAGACCAACATCAGCCCGCAGACCAAGACCGAACTCGTCCAGGCGCTGCGCCAGCGGTATCAGAAGGCGTCACGGATCGAGAAGACCCGGATCCTGGACGAGTATGTGGCTCTGGCGGAGTGCCACCGCAAGCACGCCATCCGACTGCTGACCGGTGCCGACTCGGTCGAACCCGAGGCAACCACGACACCGGCGCACGATCGGCGGACCTATGCGGAGGCGGTCCGCGAAGCCCTCACGGTCCTGTGGGAAGCGGCGGATCGGATCTGCGGCAAGCGGCTCAAGGCGGTTCTCCCCAGACTCGTCGAAGCGATGGAGAGGCACAAGCATCTGGCACTGGATCCGTCCGTTCGGGCACTCGTGCTCGCCGCGAGCCCGGCAACCATCGACCGGTTGCTGATTCCGGTTCGCACGACCGCCTCGCGACGCAAGAAGCGCAAGTCGGCCACGAAGCCCAGCCAACAGGTTCCCATCCGGACGTTCGCGGACTGGAAGGAGCCGGAGCCCGGGTTCCTGGAGATCGACTTCGTGTCCCACGGCGGCCCGTCGATGCAGGGCGTGTTCCTGTGGAGCCTCGTGGCGACGGACGTGTGCTCGGGTTGGACCGAGATGGTCCCGCTGGTGGCCCGCGAGCAATCCCTCGTCGTCGAGGGTCTGGGTGTTCTGCGCCGCCAGTTCCCGATGCCGGTCCGCGGGATCGACTCGGACAACGACGGCGCGTTCATCAACGAGACGCTCCTGGCCTACTGCCAGCAAGAGAAGCTGGAGTTCACCCGGTCGCGGGCGTACCAGAAGAACGACCAGGCCTGGAT
This sequence comes from uncultured Frigoriglobus sp., assembly GCA_964495365.1. GTDB lineage: Bacteria > Planctomycetota > Planctomycetia > Gemmatales > Gemmataceae > Gemmata. The sequence continues at coordinate 1,087 of CAZBXY010000170.1, forward strand.
CGAGCAGAAGAACGGCGCGGTGGTGCGGCGGTTCGTCGGCTACGAGCGCTACGCGGGCTTGGTGCCCGGGCAATGCCTGGCCCGACTCTATCAATCGGTTCGCCTGTACGTGAACTACTTCCAGCCGTCGTTCAAGCTGAAGTCCAAGACCCGGGAGGGTGCCAAGGTCAAGAAGCAGTACCACAAGCCCGTAACGCCCTGCGATCAACTCCTGGCTCACGCCTCGACCTCAACCGCTACGAAGGACTCGCTCCGCGCGGAGCTGGCCCGTCTGGATCCGTTGGACTTGCTGCACCGGATCCGCGAGGGGCAGTCGGCGCTGGCGGCCCTTCACTCGGGCGAGTTGGGCCACGGTCCGGAACGGGAGAGCCTGGCGGCGTTCCTCGCGAAGTTGCCGGAGTTGTGGCGTGCCGGTGAGGTTCGCCCCACCCACCGGAGCGAGCCGTCGTCGCCCCGGACGTGGCGGACCCACAAGGATCCGTTCGAGGGCGCGTGGCCGGAGATCCTGCTGTGGCTCCAGGCCGACCCCGAGGCGACCGCGAAGTGCTTGTTGGGCCGATTGCAGCAAGCCTATCCCGACCGCTATCCAGACGGGCAGTTGCGAACCCTCCAGCGTCGCATCCGGGAGTGGCGCCGCGTGATGGCTCGAACGCTGGTGAATGCCTGTGTGGACGCAACACGGAGCGCCAAGCCGGTCGTTGTTGGTGCCAAGGACAAGGCATGATCGCCAATCAGGCGCTCGAAAGGTGGCTGAAAACGCGGTGATCGCTCGGTAACATTTTCGGCTGAGGCAACACGGGAGGGAAAACTAATTGACGCTCTACAGCGCCGGTGGTACTCGACGCCGACCTGACCCGGCTGGCCCAGGTGTTCGCCAACCTCCTGACCAACAGCGCCAAGTACACCGAGAAGGGGGGGCGGATCTGGCTGACGGCCGCTCGCGACGGGGCCGAGGTCGTCGTGACCGTCCGGGACACGGGGATCGGGATCCCCGCCGACATGCTCGACCGGATCTTCGACATGTTCAGCCAGGTGGACCGGTCGATCGAGCGCGCGACCGGCGGGCTGGGGATCGGGCTGGCGCTCGTGAAGGGGCTGGTCGAGATGCACGGCGGGACGGTCGCCGCCGCGAGTGAGGGTCCCAGACTTGGCAGCGTGCTGACCGTCCGCCTCCCGGCGATCCCGAACCCCGAAACATCTCCCGCCGGTCAGCCGGCGGGGGCCGCGCCGGGGTCACGGGTCGACGGGTGCTCGTCGTGGACGACAACCGGGACGGAGCGGAGTCGCTGGCCGAGATGCTGCGACTGCTGGGCCACGAGGCGCACACCGCGCACGACGGGCTGGAGGCGGTCGAGGCCGCGGCGCGGGTTCGGCCCGACCTGATCCTGATGGACGTGGGGATGCCCCGGCTCAACGGGCTCGCCGCCACCCGGCAGATCCGGACCGAGCCGTGGGGCCGCACGGCGACGATCATCGCCCTGACCGGCTGGGGCCAGGAGGCAGACCGGGAGCGGTCCCGGCAGGCCGGGTGCAACGGCCACCTGGTCAAGCCGGTCGGCACGACCGAACTCGAACGACTCCTGTCCGAACTCCGAAGCGCCCACGACGCAGGCGCGCCCGCGTGACGGTAATCAAGACAGAGTGCGCAACGGTGGCGGTTCCGTGGACGGCCCGCGCATGCTTATTTACAGAGCCGGACCACGCAGAGCCGCCCGCGAGGCTCGGTGTGCGCGGAAGTGACGGGTTTCGGGTCCCGAGCAAGTGTGGGTCTTCCTGTCACGGCACCTGTTTACGGCCTGAAGTACCCGAACCCGCCCTGCTGCCGGCGGACGACCTCGGCCGCTCCGGACGGGACGGTGGTGACGCCCGGAATCAGACTCTCCTTCAGGATCGACTTGTCCGTGAGCGTGTTCTCGCACGCCTCGAACTTCACCCCGTCCTTGAGCAGCCGCTCGACCTCCCCAGCGTCTGGGCTTTTGTCCTTGACCAGGAGGGTGATCCCGGGGCCGTGGCAGACGACTACGACCTCGGCCTTGCCCTCCTCCGCTTTGAGCACGTTGGCGACGTTCTTCAGCCCGTGCTTCTGCCGCTCGGCGTCGGCGACGTTGACATGGACCACCGCCTTGAGCATGGCCTTCCCCTCCTTCGCCGGCTGGGCACCGGCCGGTTGTGACTGCGCCGCGAACCAGGCCATGGCCCCGGCCGCGACGACGGCCGCCCCGAACAGGATCGTCTTCTTCATGCTTGTACCTCCGAATCGTGGTTACTTGTTGTCATTCTTCGCCCGTGCGATCCGCCCCGGCTCGGGGGTGGAGACCGGCGAGTTCTTCCCGAACCAGTCGCGGATCGTCTCGTACTGGCCGGCGTGCTCCTTCCGGTCCGTTCCGTCCCTGAGCGCTGAGTAGTTGTGACCGCCGGCCGCGAGCATCCCGTTGGTGGTCACGGTGTACTCCGCGTCCGGGTTCCACTTCCCGCCGATCAATTCCACGCGTCGCACCCGCTCCCCCTTCGGCCGGTCCGGGTCGTAGGTGAATCGCAGCCCCGACACCTGGATCATCCCGCCGACCTTCACCGCCGGGTCGTCGGTGAACGTGTTCTCGACTGCCTGCTCCAGCACTTCGAGGATCTTGTGGCCGGGCAGTTTCATGGTCACGACCTTCCCGTCGTGCGGGGCGAGCTGCCGGAGCTGGGCGGCGGTCACCGGCCCGGGCGGGATCGCCACCCCATACCCGACGCCGGGCAAGAGGCACACGTCGGCCCCCGTCGCGGCCCGCAGGATGTCGGCGAACAATGAATCGACCGGCGACTCGGCGTCACGCTTGCGGGCGGCCTGGCCGGCGAGCGTGTCCGCCCGAATCAGCCACCCGGCGGCCTTCCCGACCACCTCGTCCATCGCCTTGCGGTGCGGGTCGAGCAAACGGGCGAGGAGCTTCTCGGCCACCGGGTCGGAGGGGACGGTGTCGTGGGTGAGCGGGATCAGCGTCCGCTTGTAAGCGGTGACCTTGCCGTTCTCGACGGCGAGGTCGAGGCGGCCGAGGTCCGACCCGTGCGCCCCGGCCTGCACGATCAGGGTGTCATCGACTGTCGTGGCAGCGGTCATCCGGTTGTGGCTGTGGCCGCCGACGATCACGTCGATCCCGGTCACCTCCTTCGCCAACCGCAGGTCCGCCCCGAGTCCCAGGTGCGAGAGAATGACAACGACTTCCGCCCCGTCGGCCCGGACCTTCGGCAGGTACTCCTTCACCGCCGGGCCGGGCGGGTGGAACTCGACCGCCGCGACGTTCTTCGGGGCCGTCGTCCGGGCGGTCTTGGGGTACGCCAGCCCGAGGATTCCGACCTTCACCCCGGCGACCTCCTTGATCACGTACGGCCTGGTGAACAGCTTGCCCGACGCCTTTTCAGTGAGGTTGCACGCGACGGTGGGGAACGCCGCCTCGCTCATGCGCTTCTTGAGGGCGTCGGTCCCGAAGTCCGGCTCGTGGTTGCCCACCGTCAGCGCGTCGTACTCCAGGAAGTTGAGCGCCTCGACCAGGGCCTTCCCCTCGGTGAGGTCGGCGAGCATCGTGTCGCCGAGCAGGTCGCCGGCGTCGAGCAGCAGCACGTTTCCGTCGCCGGCGGCCTTCCGCTCGCGGGCGATCGCCCCGGCCAGGTGCGGGAGGCCGCCGACGGTCTTCCCCTTCAGGTCGCCGTCCCATCCCTGCCACGGCGTGAGGTGCCCGTGGATGTCGTTGGTGTGGAGGAGGGTCAGTGCCACGGGCTTCCCGCCGGCGGTCAGGTGTCCGGGACCGGCGAGGGCGCCGAGTGCGGCCCCGCCGAGGAACGTGCGGCGCTCCATCGGTTCGTCTCCGTGTGCGGTGTGCGGGCGCGGTCGGCCGCGCCACGGGTCGTCAGCCGAGGTTAGTCTCGGACGCCTTCTTCCGCTCCTTCGGCTTCTCCACCGCGAGCTTCTGGGCGGTCCACGCCTTCCAACTCCCGACCACGTTGAACACCTCCTTGAAGCCGTGCCGCAGTAGAATGCTCGCGGCGAGATTCGCCCGGTAGCCGCTGTCGCAGTATACCGCGACCGGCTTCGCCTTCTCGAGCTTGTCGAGCTTCTGTTCCAACTCTGGTAGGAAGATGTAGACAGCCCCCGGCACGTGCCCGTCCTGCCACTCGTTGGGCGTGCGGACGTCCAGCGCCTGCACCTCGCCCTTCTTCCGCCGCTCGTCCAGCTCGCGGACGGTCATCTGACCGACGCGGGCCAGCGGGAACCCCTTGTTGTCCCACGCCTCCATCCCGCCCAGCAGGTAACCGCCGAACCGGTCGTACCCGACCCGCACGAGTTGCCGCTGCACCTCATCGAGTTCCTTCTCGTCGCGCAGAACCAGGAACGTCGGCTGCTCCGGGTCGAGCATCCACCCGGCCCAGATCGAGAGTTCCGCCCGCGGCCCGATGTTCAGCGCGCCGGGGATGTGCCCGCCGCCGAAGCCCAGCATCTGGCGGTTGTCCACCAGTTGCACCTTGCCGTCCTTGACCGCGCGCTCGAACGCCTCGGCCGGCACCGGCGGCGCCGTTGGCACGCGGCCGAGTACGTCTGGGCCCTTCGCGTTCACCTTCTTGAGCCGCTTGTAGTACCGCGGCTCCGGCGGCGCGGTGAACAGCACGTAGTCCACGAACTTCTGCTCGTCCTCGAACTGGAGCGCCGGGTTGTGCTTCCGCTCGTAGCCGATGGTAGTGACGAGCCGGTCGGAGATGTTGGCCCCGCACGGCGAGCCGGCCCCATGGCCGGGGTGGACCCGCACGTCGTCCGGCAGCTTCAGGTAGAAGTCGCGGACCGAGCGGAAGAGTTGCTTCGCCAGCCCGCCGGTTTGGTCGTCCCCGAGCAGGTCCGGGCGGCCGACCGAGTCGGCGAACAGGGTGTCCCCGCTAAACACCGCGAACGGGCGGTCCGGGCGGGTGTTCTCGGCGGCCAGGAACGACACGTGTTCGGGGGTGTGGCCGGGGGTGTGCTTCGCGGTCAGGATCACCCGTCCGAGGTCGATCACGCTGCCGTCCTTGAGCGGCTCGAACTTGAACCCGTATTCGGCCCCACCCTCGACCGACAGGTGCGGCCACGCGGTGCGGGTGCGGTCGCACAGCTCGCGGGTGCCGGACACGAAGTCGGCGTGGATGTGTGTTTCGAGGACGTGGGTGATGGTCAGCTTGTGCTGCCGGGCCAGCTCGACGTACCGCTCCACGTCGCGGGTCGGGTCGATGACCGCGGCCTTGCCGGTCGCCTTGTCGCCGACCAGGTAGGACATCTGGGCGATGCTGTCGGTGAACACGGTCTCGACCACCATGCTCATCGTCGGCTTCTTCGGGGGTTCCTGGCGGGGTATGTCCCCATCCTTCTTGTCGTCCGCGCCCAGGTGGCCCGCCAGCAGCCCGCTCACGCCCAAGCCGGCCAGGAAATCACGTCGAGAACTTCCCATCACACGATCCTCCGTTTCTGGCGTTGGTTGGAACACTCGGGCGACCTCGGTCAGCGCACCTCGACGGTGACCGGCAGGGGGTGGGTGATGACCGCGTCGCGGCGGTCGTCGTCCCGCTCCGTGGGTTGCGTCTGGCCCTTCGAATCGGTCGCCCGCGTCATCAGCACCGTCTTCCCGGCGGTGGGGGACTTCCACTCGAACTCCCAGAACCGCCAGCAGAACGGCTTCGCCTCGCCGGTCAACGTCGCGGTCGCCCACGACTTCCCGCCGTCGGTGCTGACTTCCACCTTCGTCACGTCCTCCTCGCCGGCCCACGCCGCCCCGAACACGAGGTAGGGTTTGCGGGCGGGGACCACCTCGCACTCCATCGGTCGGGCGATCTGGGATTTGACCTGAATGTCGGTGACGGGCACCAGCGACGGATGACCCTGTTGCCGCCGCCAGATGGCGTACACGAACGTCTGGAAGTAGCCGTGGAACGGCTCGTCCAGCACCGCGATCCGCGTCAGCCACTTGACCGACGCCATCCCGTACCACCCCGGCACCACGGCCCGGACGGGGTAGCCGTGAGCGGGGGACAGGTCCTTCCCGTTCATCTGGAAGGCGAGAACGACTTCGGGCCGGCACGCCTTCGTCAGCGGCAGGCTGCGCGAGTATTGGATCACCCCCGGCGTCTCCGCGTCGGGCTTCACGAACTCGCCCCGGTCCGCCCCTTCGAGAAGCACTTCGACCGCTTCCGGTTTCACGCCGACTCGGTCGAGAACGTCCGACAGCCGCACCCCGGTCCACTCGGCCGTGCCGACCGCACCCAGTTCCCAGCGGATGCTCGACTGCGGCGGCTTGAGGAACGCTCGCCCGTTGCCCGAGCACTCCAGCAGCGCCGGGAGCGTGTGGGTCGGCATTCGAATCAATTCGTCGTAGCCGATCTCCAGCGGTCTCTCGACCGCCCCCTCGACCGTGAGCTTCCAGGCCGCCCGGTCGATTTCCGGGACCTCGAAATGGGTGCGGACGTAGAACTGTTCGTCGGGCGTCAGGAACCGGTCCAGGGTCCAGAACGGGAACTCCAAGTTATCGGGCTGCTTCTGCCGGGTGATGACACCCGGCAGGCCGCGGTCCGGCCCCGGCCGCGCCGTGGCGGTCGCGATCTCGCCGTCAACTGAAAGTCCAGTCGCGGTTTCTCTTCGATGTGTTCCCTCTTGGCGATGCACGGCTGCACCTCCCGCTCTCGGTCGGATATGACTTCTGTGCTTGAGCCGGGATCCGATCGGCGACCGTCACCATCCCGGTCTGGCGTGCGGTCACCGCACGGTCGTTCGCTCCAGCACGACGAGCACAACGACCAGGAGCGGGGCGAGGACGAGGACGAACGTGGCGACCGACACCCGCACGAGTTCGGGCAGCATCAGCTTGCCCCGGTCGCCCCACGTCATCACCGTCTTGCCCAGCAACCCCGACAGCTCCGCGTACAGGTAGGAACCGACCATCAGGCCCAGCACGCCGGCGACGGCGTCGAAGTTCCCCTGGCCGACCGCCGCCGCCCCGGTGCCGGGGCAGTACCCAAGCAGCGCGAACCCGACTCCGAAGACGAGGCCACCGATGACGTTGGCCGCGTACCGGGTCGGCTTGACGTGGAGCTTGACCAGGCCCAGCGCGTACAGGGTGAAGATGCCGACCATGCCGACGACGACGGCCGAGAGCATCACCTTGAGGACGGTGAAGTCCTCCAGCAGGAGGACGCCCATTAGCACGTGGTACTTGGCCACCCCGCCCTTCTGGAGCAGGAACCCGAAGGCGAGGCCGAACATGAGGCCCAGCGCCAGTTGCTTTGCGGTAAAGTTCTGGCCATCGGGCGGATCCTTGTCCGGGCCGCCCTTGTCGATCGGCAGTTCGGGCCGGTCCGCGCCGACCGGCGGTTCCGCCACTTCTGGCTTGGGGTCCATCGTTCGTCTCCCACTTGTAAACAGCCGATTACACGCGGAACATCAGCAAGGCGGTGGCGATCCCGCCGGCGAAGAAGCACACGACCGCGATCCACGACCCGACCGACAACTGGAGCGCGCCGCTGATCCCGTGGCCGCTCGTGCAGCCGCCGGCCATCCGCGCGCCGAACGCCATCAACCCGCCGCCCGCGAACGCGACCGCCAGCCGCAGCCCGAGGCTGTCCGCCCCGAATCGGGCCGTCCACATCGCCGGCAGCCACTCGCCGGTCAGCTCGCTGCCGAGCCACGCGGCCAGGAGCGCCCCGCCGACGACCCCGACGAGGAGCATGACCTCCCAGTCCACGCGCGGCTTGAAGTCCTGGTAGTACTTCAGCGACTCGGTGTGCCGCCGGGCGAACAGCTTGCCCACCATCCCCGCGAGCCGCGTGTACGCGGTGGACGCCCCGAGCGGCTTGTTCGAGAAGTAGAACGTCGCCATCGACAGCACGCCGATGAGCGCCCCTACGAGGTAGGGCGACCACGCCGGCCCGCTATAGGCCAGGGGGTCGGTCCCGGGATCGGCCGCCGAAGCCAGGCCCGGGGTGGAGAGGGCCAGCGCGAACACCGTCAGCGCAGTTCGGGTCATTGTGGATCTCCTGTCGCGGTTCAGCGGTCGGTGTCGGACGCCTTCTTGTCCTCAGCCGGTTTCTCGATCTTGTAACCGGCTTCCTTCCACGCCTTCCAGCTCCCGGGCACGTTGCGCACGTCGGCGAAGCCGTACGTCTTCAACAGGCTCGCCCCGAGGCTGGCCCGGTAGCCACTGTCGCAGTACACGGCCACGGGCTTCTTCTTGTCGAGCTTGCCGGACTTCTTCTCGAGTTCCGGCAGGAAGAGGTACTTCGCGCCGGGGATGTGTCCGTCTTCCCACTCCTCCGGCGACCGCACGTCAAGCACCTGCACGTCGCCGGACCGCTCTTTGATCTCGTGGACGGTCATCTGCGGGAGGAGCTCCAGCGGCAGCGCCTTGTTGTCCCACTCGTCCATGCCGCCGAGCAGGAAGCCGCCGAACTTCGTGTACCCGACGCGGATCAGTTGGCGCTGCACCTCCGGCAGGTCGGCGTCCTTGGTCAGGACGAGGAAGATCGGCCGCTCGGGGTCGAGCATCCACCCGGCCCAGATCGACAGTTCCGCCCGCGGCCCGATGTTCATGGCCCCGGCGATGTGCCCGCCGCCGAACGCGAGCATCGAGCGGTTGTCCACCAGTTGCGCGCCCCGTGCGGCGGCCGCCTTCTGGAACTCCTTCGCCGGCAGCGGGGGGCACGCCGGCAGGCTGCGGAGCACTTCGGGGGCGTCCGCGTTCTCCTTCTTCATCCGCTTGTAGTAGCGCGGCTCCGGCGGCGCGGTGTTGAGCGCGAACTCGACGAACTCCTCCTCGTCGGTGATCTGGAGCGCCTTGTTGTGGGTGCGCTCGTAGCCGATGGTGGTGACGAGCCGGTCGGCGATGTCGGCCCCGCACGGGGACCCGGCCCCGTGGGTGGGGTGGACGCGGACGCCGTCCGGCAGCTTGAGGTAGAAGTCGCGGAGCGAGGCGAAGAGCTGGTGCGCGAGCTTCTTGCTCTGCGACTCGCCGAGCAGGTCGGGCCGCCCGATCGAGTCGGCGAACAGAGTGTCCCCGCTGAACACCGCGAACGGGGTGTCCGGGCGGTTGTCTTCGGCGGCGAGGAAGGACATGTGCTCGGGGGTGTGGCCGGGGGTGTGCTTCGCGGTCAGGATGACGCGGCCAAGGTCGATCGTGTCGCCGTCGCGGAGCTTCTCGACGTCGAACCCGTACTTGGCCCCACCCTCGACGGAGAGGACGGCTTTCGTCGAACCCGTCCGGGCGCACAGCTCCCGCGTGCCGGACACGAAGTCGGCGTGGATGTGCGTCTCCAGCGCGTGGGTGATCGTGAGGTTGCGCTGACGCGCCAGCTCCAGGTACACGTCCACGTCCCGCCGGGCGTCGATGACGGCGGCCCGGCCGGTCGCCTTGTCGCCGATCAGGTAGGAGAGGTGCGCCACCCCCTCCGTAAACACCGTCTCGCACACCATCGTTGAAGCCGGCATGTCACGTCTCCTCAGGTTGCCCGGGTCCCCGCCTACGTGCTGGAAACCAACAGGTACGCGGTCATTGCCACCCCGACGGCCGCCAGCACCAGCGTCACCACCACGCCCAGCGACCACACCGCCGGCCGGTACGGCTCGCCACGGCCGTACTGCCGCAACCGGCGGACGTGCTGCACGGCGGCCGCCACGCTCACCAGCACGCCGAGTACGACGAGCGCGCCGCCGATCCACAGCGGCAGGGGCGAGGCCGGGCGGGGCGGGGCATGTCCCAGCGCGGCGACCTCGTGCAGGAACACCCCGAACCGGGCGATCACGAACCCGAATCCCATCAGCGCCAGCCCGGTGCGGACCCACGCCAGCAGGGTTCACTCGGCCACCAGCGCGACGCGCGGGTCCATGCCGGCGGCCGGTTCACTCACGTCGCGGGCCACGGTGCGGCTCCGGGTTCAAGCCGGGGAGCCGACCCCAACGGCAGGGCCGGTGGGGCGGTCGGTGGCGGCGGAAGTTCTGCGACCGCGGAGCACGAAGGCACCCGCGAGCCCGACCGCCGCCAGCGCCGCGATCCAAAGCCACGGTGAAGTGGAGGTGAGGTCAGGGAGCGTCAACTTTCCGTTGTCACCCAGCCCCTTGATGACCGGCTGGAGCGCCGGCCACGCGGCAACGAACGCGAGCGCGCCGGCGAACATCCCCAGCACACCGGCCACCGCGTCCCGCCGCCCCTCGCCGCACGCGGCCACGGCGGTGCCGGGGCAGTAGCCGAGGACCGTCATGCCGACGCCGAACAGCACCCCGCCGAGCAGCACGCCGCCGAGTAAGAGCGGCTTGACGTGCAGGCCCGCGTGACCGGCAGCGACCAGGCCGTACACCCCGACGGCCCCGACGAGTACGGCGGTCCCCATGATCTTCGCCACGGTCCAGTCCCGGAGGAGGAACTGGCCGACGATGACCGGGAACTTCGCCACCCGCCCCTTCTGGAGCAGGACGCCGAACACGACCCCGGTCGCGAGTCCGAGCAACAGCTTGTCGGGTGTGTCAAACATGTTCGGCCCCCTCCTTCCCGTACAGGGCGAACGCGGTGGCGATCGCGGCGGCGGCGAACGCCGCGGTGAACACCAGGCTCGACGCCGCGAACTGGAGGTTCCCGCTGATGCCGTGGCCGCTCGTGCAGCCGCCCGCCAGTCTCGCCCCGAGCATCATCACGGCCCCGGCGAGGAACGCGGCGGCCAGGCGCACCGCCGGGCTCCCGCCGAACCGCCACCGCCACAGGGCGGGCACGGTTTCCGGCGTGCGGTCGCCGGACAGCCGGGAGCTGAGCAGCGCCCCGACGAACACGCCGAGGACGAGCATCCACTCCCACCCGATCTTCGGCGGCTTGCCCTCGGCGGACTTCGCCGCGTAGTACCCGTTCGTCTGCTCGACGCCCGGCACCACCGCCTTCTCGGCCAGGGCGGCGGTGTTCTCGAACGCCGTGCTGATGCCGAGCAGGTGGTCGGCCGAGGCGAGCGCGAACCAGCTCAGGAGGCCGATCCCGGCGCCTACGGCGTAGGGCGACCACGACTTCATGGTGAACGGGTGGGTCACGGCGTCCCCTCCTCCGGCGTGGTGCGGTCGTTCTCACGCGTGCGCTTGCGGGTGCCCAACTGGCACCCCGTGCGCGCGCCTCATCCCAGCCCCATTCGGGGGAGGACGAACAACCACAGAACCAGGAACCCGGCCAGGGCGAGAAGTACAATCCAGTTGTCGCCAGACATCGCTTCACTCCTGGGCGAGGATCGGGCGCTCGTTCCGGTCAGCCGCGGGCGTCGGCCGCCTGTTGGCGCGGGTTCTCGCCGCCGACGTTTTGGAAGTCGCCGCGGAGGGCCTTCAGCGCCGCCCGCTTCTCGTCGATCTCGGTCTGGGTGCGGACGCCCATCTGCCGGAACACCGGCAGCGGCGGGCACCACCCCTGGACCGCGTGCTGGAGGAGGAAGCCGCCGACCACCAGCGGGACCAGTGCGAACCGGCGGTCCGCGAGCAGCGCCAGCCCGGCACCGACCGCCGTCAGGGTGGCGGCGTTGGCCTCCAGCGTCCGCTCGATGTCTCACTCGGCGTCGAGTTCGCGCAGCCGACGGTCGATGGCCCCAGCGCCACGACCCGCTCGACGCTTCGCCGGGTCTGCTCGCGGATCTGCTGGTTGACGTGGTCGGCGGTGTGATCGGGCACCCGCTGTGCGGTGGTCGGGAGCACGGGGATTCCTCCGGCCGGGGTCGAGACCGGGCGGACTGTCCGCCAGGATTATTTAACCGTTTTCGCAAATAATGTGCCGGTGTCACGGAATCGTCCCAGATTGACGATGACAACGGGGCTGGCACGGGGCACACGTTCGACCGACCCGTCCCCGCGAGAGGGCGCGCGTTGGGTTGCGAGGTGGGTTCCCATGCGGGAGAAGGTTCCGCGCAAGTTCCTGGAGATGATGGCCGGTCGGTTCGCCGCGCTGGGCGACCCGACCCGGCTAGCGCTCGTCCACGCCCTCATAACGAAGGGGGAGCAGAACGTGACCGCGCTCGTCGAGGCGGTCAAGACCACCGCGGCGAACGCGTCGAAGCACCTGAAGATCCTGCGGGAGGCGGGGCTCGTGGCCCGGCGGAAGGTGGGGCTGCAGGTCTTCTATAAGCTCGACGACCCGGTGGTGCAGAAGCTGTGCGAGCTGGTCTGCGAGTCACTGCTCGACGAGTTCGAGCCGGAGTCTGGGGAAGGCTGACGGGGCCGTGCCGGCACCCGTGCAGCTGTCAATCATCGAGCCCGGCCTGGAACTTGGCGCGGTTGTGCCGGAGCTTGACGCCGGCGACGACGAGCTGCTCGACGAACCCCCTGCTGGCCGGCCGTCCCGTTCGACCTGATGTCGCGACTTTCGTTGGTGAGCGTCGGCGGGGAGTTTGGCAGCGGTGCCGGCTCGGCGACCACGACCCGGTGCAATTCTGAGGCGGGGCCAGTCCGAAGAGGCGGTCTCAAGGTGGGGGGTCGCCGTCACAGGACCTGCGGGCGCGACCGCCTTTCTGAACGATAGATGGGGTGAACCAGTTCTGTCGCGGCACGCGGACCTCGGCCTGAAGCCGCTGGCGGAGGTTCGCGTGAACCGCCCGCCCGGCGCATCTCCTGGTACCGTTCGAGGAGACCGGTATCAACGCCCTCGGTTCCTTCCGGACGCCCTCGCGCCACTCGCCACGGGTGCGTTGTGAGTTACGGCGCTGCTGTGATTACCTTGATTGTTGCCCAACGAACGACGAGGGCCCAACGCACCTATCGCGTCGGGCCCTCGTCGAGCTGGGGATCAAGGATTTGAACCTTGACTAACTGATCCAGAGTCGGAATCTGGCTTGAGTGACAGCGAGTGACAGTCAGCGTCAGCGAGCGACATTCACCTTGTTTTTCCGGCACTTCTATTGACTTCTTGTCCCGCTCTGACACACTGCTGTGGGACAGTGTGTGACACCAATTTGGTCTACCCCGTGGTCTACCCGGACAGGAGGACAGTACACGTGGGAGATGTTTTTCGGCCGAAGATCAAAGGCAAAAGGGCGACCTTCTACTACGGAAAGGTGCGCCACCCCGATACCAAGAAGTGGAAGAAGGTCAGCCTCGGTGTGACGGACAAGGGCGTCGCAAGGGAAAAACTGCGCAAGCTCCAGAAGCGAGCGGAACAAGCCGCCTACGGCCTGCTCGACCCGCTGACCGACGTCAACCTCCTCGAACACCTTGACAAATTCGACCGCGAACTCGCCCAAGAGAACTGCGGCGACAGCTACCGGCTCCAGACCTTCCGCGAGATCGCGAAGGTCGCGCTCTTCTGCGCCGGGGAACCGGTGCCCAAGCGGATCGAGCGGAAGGACATCGAGGGGCTTCGCCCGAAGCTCGCGAGGATCGCGCTCGCAGCCATCACCCCGGACAAGGTGGACGAGTTCCTCAGCGCGCTCCCCCGCCACTTGGCCGCGCGGACCCGCAACGCGTACCGCACGAGCGTGATCAACTTGTTCAATTTCATTGTGTCCAAGAACAGCGAGATGTTGTTGCAAAATCCTCTGCTCAGGGTCACCAGGTCCGAGGGCGAGCAGAAGCGGAAGCGTCGTGCCCTCACCCCCGACCAGTTGCAACAGCTTCTCGACGCTGCAAAATCTCGCCCGCTCGCGAACACCCTCCTCATCACCCGGGGGGACCGTAAGGGGCAACGCGCGGCGGCGGTCAAGCCGGAGGTGCGCGAAAGCCGCGAGCGGGACGGTCGGAGGCGGGCGCTCACCTACCTGACCGCGGTCTACACGGGATTCCGGAGGAAGGAACTCCGCGCGCTTCAGGTGAAGCACCTGCGCCTCGACGGATCGGTCCCGGTCATCCACCTTTCCGGCGCCGACACCAAGAACGGGAAGGACGCGAACATCCCGATCCCGACCGGCTTCGCGGACGAGCTGCGGAACTGGGTCGCCGGCAAGGGGGCGGACGAGGCGGTCTTGGAGGTGCCCAAGTACGATGAGCTGCTGAAGGCGCTGAAGAAGGACCTGGCGCACGCGGGGATACCGTACCGTGACGAACTCGGCCGCGTCTTCGACTTCCATAGCCTCCGCAAGTGCCTCGGGAGCTACCTGCGGGCCGCGAAGGTGGACCCCGCGGTGAGCCAGCGGTACATGCGGCACGGTGACATTCGGCTGACGATGGAGGTCTACAACGACGACCAACTTCACGACCTTCACACCGAGGCTACGATCAAGTTGCCGAGGTTCACCCTATGACGGTGCCGAAGAAGTCAGCGGCCGGCCGGAGTTCGGTTGCAACGCCGACGGCCGAGCTGGAGGGATACGGCCTTCCGCTTTTCGCGCGAACTGAGTTCCTGCGTGCGATCCAGCGGGTCGCCCCGCAGGCGTTGAGTTGCCTTCGCGACGAAGTCATGCCGAAGTTCCAACAGATCCTGCCGTGGGCCGGCGTCGAACCGCGAGACTTAGCGACCGCATCGAACAGGTGCGGCGCGGGTGAGCGCTACGTTTGGCACTCGCTGGAACCGCCGTTGTTCCGCTGGGCGGCCCGGTTCAACCTGTCGGATGTGACCGCGCACGCGGTTTACAACTCGACGTACCTCTCGCCCGGACAGTCGGGCCTCCGGTATGAGTCCGGCGGAATGCCGTTCTTCACCTGGCTCGTTTTGGTGGCGACGGACACACTTGCTGAGTGGGCGATCCGGGACGTCGAGCGCCCGCTTGATTGGAACTTCGCCCGCCTCGAAAGGTGGCGAGCCGCACTCAGGCCGAGAGAGACGTCTCTCCAGGTGATCATTCCGGCGTGGGCGCCCGGCACCGAGACCCGCGAGGGATTCATCGAGCGCGCCCGCCGCGAGATCAACACCAGGTTGGACGAGTACGTCGCGAGTGTCCGGCGCGAGTTGACGGAGCCAGAACCCTCGTACCTGGGCGAACCGACACTGGACTTGGCTCCCTGGTTCGCCGAGCAAATCCGCCAGCATAATAGCACCTTCAAGGGCAGCCCCCGCGCGGCGAAACTTCCAGAGCGGTACGCGCCAGAACACTTCGACTGGCTCGTGAGGTATCAAGTTCTGGAGCGGTCGTGGTTGGCCATCGCTGCCGAAGTCGGAAAGAAGGGCCGTTGGAGGACGGTGAAGAACGGCGTTCACCATGTCGCCGAACGAGTGATCGGCCCCGATTACAAGTCCTGGCTCCGCAGAAGTCCACCCGGGCGCCCCAAGAAAAGTTGAGCGACCAAGCGCCGACGGGTCATCCGAAACCTGTCAACCTCGGCGATCCCGTGTCGCGACCAATTTTCATCCTCTCGCTCCCCACCATAATCCACCTGACGCCGCGGGGCACTCCCGGGCGTGCCAGGGAATCCTGGGGAGGATTAGCATGTCTACAGAGTCTCTCGCCGCCGCGCTGATGGTGCGGGCCGTCGCGGCGGTGGACCCCGAACTCATTTCCGCCGACGACATCGCCGCACTACTCCGCGTGTCGCGGCGGACCGTCTTCCGGCTGCGCCAGCGCGGCGACTTACCACCCCCCGTGGAGGTTTCGCGCAACATTGTCCGGTGGCGCTTGAGTGATCTGCGCGCCTACCTGGATCGACTCGCAGTCCGGAAACCCCGCCGGGAAAAGTGACCAAAGTTGAAGAAGTGTGCCCCGATTAGCAGTCCGGCGGCCGGTCCACACACCGGCCGCCGGACTCGAACTCAGTCGCGCAGGGGTGACTGCGCTCTTACATCATATCCGCTCGCGAAGTCGGATGCGACGTGCGCAGGCGCCTGGAATTCCCCACGGAAAGTGGACAGCGTTTAGCGGTGGTTTTGGTTGTGCG
>CAZBXY010000171.1:0-16838 GCA_964495365.1 uncultured Frigoriglobus sp.
CCGCAGGTCTTTCTCCCCCTTCCTTCTTAGGGAAGGGGGCCGGGGGGTTAGGTTCCGCTTGCCCCACCGGGTTGTAGCTCAAGAAGTTCTGCCCGACCTTGACCTTCGTGCCCTCGGTCGCGCCCAGCGCGGTGATCGTGCCGGCGAACGGGGCGGGCACCTCCATGTTCGCCTTGTCGGACATCACTTCCGCCAGCACCTGCCCGGGCACGACCGCGTCGCCCGGCCGCACCTGCCAGCGGACCAGTTCCACCTCGATCAACCCTTCGCCGACCGGCGGGAGAGGAAAGTCCATGTTCGCTGCGCTCACTGTCAGGAGACAGGAGACAGGGAGCAGGAGTCAGAAAGGCAGTGTCTTGACTGTCTCCTGTCCCCTGTCTCCTGACTCCTGATTAGGCTGCCTCGGAAGCCAGATCCCACAGCGCGGTGCGGATGTCGCCCAGTTGCGGGACGCTGTTCACTTCGTAGTTCTGGTTCATGCCGATCCCGGGCACGTGCTTGCCCATGAGCGTCCGCGGACGCACCACGAGGTCGTAGAAGTGCTCGTCGATCACCCGGCGCAGCAGGTGCTCGCCGAAGTTCGTCACTTCCGTGTCCTCGTTCACGATCAGTACGCGCCCGGTCTTCAGCACGCTTTTTGAGATCGTGTCCCAGTCGTAGGGGAAGATGCTCCGCAGGTCGATCACGTCGAACGTGCGCCCGTGCTCGCGGGCCAGTTCGTCGGCGGCCTGGGCGCACAGCGGGAGCGGGCGCCCGTAACTGATGACGGTCCCCGATGTGCCCTCGCGCACGAGCGCCGCTTCGCCGAGTTTGATCGTGTAATCTTCGAGGGCCGGCCACTGCGGCTCCCAGTTCGAGCGGTCGCCGATGGGCGCATCGATCATCCGGCTCAGTTCGTCGGAATCCGCTGGCTCCCCGGGAATCAGCCTGGTGTCCTTCGCCCGGAGCAGCGCCTTCGGCAGCAGCACGAGTACGGGGTTGGGGTCTTTGATCGCCGCGAGCATCAGCCCGTAGGCGTCGAGCGCGGTGGAGGGCATGACGATCTTCCAGCCCGGCAGCCGGCTCGCCCAGCTCTCGAAACTGTGCGAGTGGTAGACGCTGCCCCGAATGCCGGCCCCGTTGGGCGTCATGACGACCAGCGGCATGTCGAACCCGCCGGCGCCGACCCACCGCTGGTTGCCGGCGATCTTGAACAGGTCCATCACGTTGAGGGCGTAGTCGCAGAACTGGATCTCGCAGACGGGCCGACCGCCGGCGTAGGCGATGCCCATCGCGGTGCCGAGGATGCCGCGCTCATCAAGGGGAGTGTTCCAGGCAGTCTTGAGGCCCTGCGTGGCCGTGAACACCCCGCCGAGCGGCGGGCCGACGTCCTCGCCGAACACGTCCGTCACCCCGAGGTGCGTCTCGCCGTAGTGAAGGGCCATCCGCACCGCTTGCGCCATGTTGGCCATGCGTGAACCTGGTTGTCAGCCCCGGAGGGGCGACCGATGGTAGCCCGGGGTGGAGCGCAGCGCAACTCCGGGTAACGTCCAAGAGAATGCTGTGGCCCCGGAGGGGCGACAGAACCGTACCCAAGAGGTTTCTGTCGCCCCTCCGGGGCTTGATGTTTGTGGCATCGCGTCCCGGGGTTGCGCTCGCGGACTCGCTCCACCCCGGGCTACCATCGGTCGCCCCTCCGGGGCTACAGGAGAGGAACCATTACGCCCACGGATACTGCACGATATCGAAGCCGTTGTTGTACTGCTCCCGAATGAGGTTCTCGATGAACTGATCCAGCTCGAATTTGCTGTCGGGTTCGCGGTCGTGTGTCCACCGGAAGAGGCCGAGTTTCGCTTCGTGCTCGCCTTCCAACTCGGCCCGCATGTTGGTGATTTCTTCCGGCTCCGACCAACGACCGTCGGGGTTCGGGCGGTGCTTGCGGTGCTTTTTCCCCACGCCCGTTCTCCGTCAACGCGCTCCCGGAAGCCCCGTATAGTCGCCCGGGTACACCGCATCCACCGTGCTGGGCGCGTATGTGTGAGTGTACACGTCGTCGCGGGTCGGCTCCGGTTCCTTCATCGTTTGAACCACCGCCTCGTCCGCTTCCTTCTTGGCTTCTTCCTTCAGCACGCGGACGGCCGCGGTGTCGATCGCCCCGGCGTCGATCAGCTTCTGCTCGAACGTCGCCAGCGGGTCGGTCTCGTTCCAGTTCCGCTGCGCGCCGCTACTGGACGAGTGGCCGTGGAGGCGGCTCACCATCGCTTCGAGCAGGAAGGGTTTGCGCTCGCGCCGGCAGTACCGCATCGCGCGGTCGATCGCGTTCCACGCCAGCACCGGGTCGTTGCCGTCCACCGTCTCGTTACGGATGCCGTAGGGGATCGCGCGGTCGGCGATCGGCCGGTGCGCGTGGACCGTGTCGAGGTCGGTGGAGATGCCGTAGTGGTTGTTGGTGACGAGCATCAGCACCGGCAGGTCCAGACCGGGGCGCGTACACCAGTTCAGACAGCTCTCGAAGTCGCCCTCCGCGGTGCCGGCCTCGCCGCCGACCACGATCGTGATGCCCTCGGCCTCGGCCGGGTTCTTCTGGCCGTGGCGCTTTTGCACCAGCGCGGTGCCGGGGGCCATGGCGAACTGCACCTCGATCACACTCGTGACCGGCACGACGTTCCACGCGGGGATGCTGTAGTGGCCGACGAAGTTCCGGCCGCGCGAGTGCGTGTCGGTGGCCCGCATCGCGAGCTGCCGGGTGTGGTCGATCATCGCCATGCCCATCGCGAGCATGATGCCGGCGTTGCGGTAGTGCAGGTGCAGGTAGTCGTGCGCCGGACCGCGGCCCTTGTGAACCTGGAGGCCGAGGCAGACGTTGAACGCCTCCTCGCCGGGGCCGCCGATCCAGAAATACGCTTCGCCGGACTTGGACATCTTGATGCTCCGCTCTTCGAGCGCGCGGGTGCGGAGCATCTGGCGGAAGACGGTCAGGGCCAGTTCGACCGACATGGCCGAACCGCCGCTTCGGATGACGGCGGGCGCGGCGACCCGGGTAGATCGCCGCAGCAACGCGTCCTCGATATCGGGCGGATCCTCGCTTGAATCGGGCATGAGTTCAACTCCCCGGAGCGGTGGTCGGCTTTGGAGAGGGACCGCACCCGCGAAGGGGCGGTCAGCGGACGGGCCGACCAAGGTCCGAAATCGTCAGGTCCGGGAAACGGTCCGGTGTTCAGTATTTCGGCAAACGCCCGTCGCCATTGCGAATCGTGTGCAAACTCAACAAAGGCGAGAATCGGGCCAAACGCGAAACACCGAAAACCAACCCAAAACACCAACACCAAGAGATTCTACGGGGCCGGCGCGACGCGCGTTTCAGCAAGCGGTGCGAATTAAATAGGCACCGCCAATTCCTTCCACGGACTTCTTGTTGGCGAGCCGCGACCGCAAGGGAGCGGGCTACGCGGTGGTAGGAACGCACGCGGTTCTTATCTCCGTACTCCGCTCCCTTGCGGTCGCGGCTCGCCAAACCACCAGCCCCAACAGCATTATACCCCCTTCTCTGCCGCGCGGTCGGGCAACTCGCGGTTCCCGAACGCCGCTGATAGCAGATAAAATCCGATCGCAACGCACAAGAGCAACTGGAACCCGAGGATCACGGACGAATTTTCTGCCAGTCCCCCAACCAGCGCCCCCGCTACGTTCGCCCCGAACACCCGGTCCGGCTGGGCCGTGCGCTTGAAACTGGTGGCGAAGATCACGCCGGCGAACGCGATCGGCGCGAATACGATCAGGCACGCCCCGATGATCTGGACCGTCGCCCCCATACCCAGAAACGCGCTCGGCGACACCACCAATCCGACCGCCAGCGCCACGAACAGCCCGATGTAGTACGGTTCGAGCCGTTTCGGGTTCACCTTCCCGGCGAACAGGTTGCCCGCCAGGCTCATGACGAGGATCGCGGCGAACACCGCGGTGTTCACCATCCAGGTGCCGCCGAACAGCAAGGCCATCTGCGTGACGGCCTTCGTTTCGACGAGCATGAACCCGGCGCCGAGGAAGAACGACCGCAGCATCAGGCCGTAGTCCGGCTTCACGCCGACTTCCGCGGAGAGCGCTTCTTTCCCGCCGAACAGGAACCACAGCCCGACCGAGAGCAGCACCGTAAGTACAAT
Source organism: uncultured Frigoriglobus sp. (assembly GCA_964495365.1). Taxonomy (GTDB): domain Bacteria; phylum Planctomycetota; class Planctomycetia; order Gemmatales; family Gemmataceae; genus Gemmata. The sequence goes on from CAZBXY010000171.1 coordinate 4,140, forward strand.
GCTGATCCAGGTTTGCGCCGGGATCTGGGGCTGGCGGGTGTAGAGGAACGGCCAGTTGTCGCCGGCCGGATACAGCACCCCCTTGCTCTCCTGGATCTGCGCCGGGAGCAGCCCCAGCCATTCCGGCTCCACCTGGACGGACGCGTGGTTCCCGTTGGCGTCCATGATCTTCTCGTCGGTGTCCTTGCCGTCCGGCCCCTTCTTGAAGAGGTACCGGCGCATCATGTGCTGAACGGGTGACGCCGGCGGCCGTTCGGCGGGCGGCTCAAAGCCGAACGTCGCCTTTGTGTCGGCGGTGACCCCCGTAAGCCACGGGTACCAGTACTTCATCGGCCGCGGCTCGCCGCCGGCGTTGGTGCCTTTTTCGGCGAACTTGCGGCGCAGCGGGCCGACCACCTCTTCGCGCCCGGCAAAAAATCCGGTACTCGCGCCGGGGTCGAACTCGTTGAACTTCACGTCGGTGGCCGGCGGAGCGTCCATACTCGACCGCGTAACGATCACGACCGGATCGACGTTGTCGAACGCGGTGCGGAGCTGGTCGCGGATGCGGGCCGCGATCCACCCCTGGCGGAAGAAGTTGTACACTGCGGCCACGCCGGTCGGCTTCAGCACCCGCTTCACGTCCTGAAACGATTCCAGCGTAAAGAGATAGCTCTCCAGCCGCAGGTTCGAGTAGCCCGACTGGAGCACGAGCGAGTCGATGAGGGCGAACACGACGAGGTCGTAGGTGCCGTCTTTGGCCTCGCGGAGGAAGTTGCGCCCGTCGTTAATGGTGACCTTCACCCGCTTGTGCGGCTCGTCCTGGAACGGCTTGTCCGGGTGGTGCAGTTCGCCCAGCTTCTGAATCACCGGGTCGATTTCGACCGCGTCCACCTCCACCGACGGGTCGTTCTTGAGGAACATGAGCGCGCGGGCCACGTCGTTGCCGTTCCCGGCCCCGATGATGAGAACCTTTTTGAACTCCGGCCACGCCGGGGCGCCGTCGGGCTTCTTCAGGTCGCGCTGGAACAGGTACGGCAGCGCGTAGGGAACGGCCGCGATCGGCGGGTGGTCCTTCGGCTCGATCAGTTGCTGACTGATGAGGTTGGTGTTGATGCGGTGGTGGGCGTTGTTCTTGTGCGGCGGCTCGTAGTCGATGCGGTAGTACTCGCTCCAGGTGATCGCCCGGCCCTTGAGGGTAAAGAACCCGGAGGTGACGACGGTCAACCCAACAGCGACCGCGAGGCACAACAGCGGCACGAGCGGCGATTCGGTGGGTTTCGGTGCCGGTGTCGGGTGCGGCGCCGCGGGTGTGGTCGCCCCGGTCACCGACGGGGGCAGGGCGTCGCGCACTTCCGGCCCCGCGTCCGGGTCTTTGCGGATGAGCAGGTACGCGGTGACGACGCCAGCGAGGCCGAACCACACGAGCGGCGGCAGCCGCAGGAACGAGCACCCCGCGAACATTCCGATCCCGACGAGACTCCCGAGGAGATTGGCGGTGTAGGCGGTGGTGCGGTTGGGCACGCGGTTGAACGCCCGGCCCATCTCCTGCCCGGGGCCGACCATGATCCCGGCGATGATCGCGAAGAACGTGGCGCCGACGAGCTCCATCGGCACGACGAACGGCAGCGGGTTCTCGAGCGTGACCGACGTTTCGGTGCCGAAGTACACGACATCCGGCTTGGCCTGGTTGCCAACCGCGAACACGGCCTGGAGCGTGTCGGAGAAGTTATCGATGAGCAGTCCGCCGATGATGCCGACGATGAGCCAGTACGGCGTAAACCGAATAAGGTTGGTCCGCCGGCGCGCAACAAGACACCCCACCGACATGCCGACGAAGCACGCCAGCAGCACCAGATTGACGAAGAACGTCAGGAACAGCACGTGTGAGGGGAACCAGCGGATGCAGGCGAGTTCGAGGAACAGCACCAGCCAACTGATGAGGAAAAGGTCGAAGGCCGGGCGGTCGCGCATGGGAGCTGGCTCGGTGCGGGAATGTCGTGTTGTTGCGGGCGCGGTCGTATCGGAACGGTTTACGAACCGCGCGCCGCCCCGGACACCCTTGCCGCCTGTGGTCACACTTCGAGGGGTCGGAGTGCGGCGCGGAAGGCCCGGAGTGGGGGGTGGTCCGGTTCGATCTGCTCGGCCCAGTCCAGGTGCCGTGCGGCCAGCGCCTTCTGACCCAACTGCCCGGCGTGGGTCACAATGGCGGTGTGCAGGTCCAGCGAACCCGGCAGCTCGCGCACCTGCGTCTGGAGCCAGTCCAGCGCCTCCGACCCCGATCCGGCGTGGGCCGCGTACTCCGCGTGGAACCGGGCCAGCTTCGCCTCCAGAACCTGGAGTTCCTCTTCGCGTTCCTTGAGTGCCGTGTGGATGTCGCGGCGCTCGGGTGGGATCTTCCCGGCGCACTCAAGTTGCTGGGCGCGGTCCAGGGCGTCGCGCATTCGCTTAGGGTCGGTCGCGAGGTGGAAGCACGCGGCGGCGGCGAGCCAGTCGGCGGCGGCCTGGGTGAAGTCGCTGGCGTCAAACATGATCTGACCCATGCGCAGGCGCGCGGTTCCCGCCGCGCGGGCGTGGAGCGCGGCTGCGGCGTACTTCCGATCGCTGCGGCGCGCGTCGTGGCGGATGATGTCGTTCGACGATTCGAGTTCCAGTTTCCGGTACTCGGGAGTGTTGGTTGTGGTCACGTGTGCAAGCCCTCCGTCCGATTGACCAGTTTCTCAACAACCGTGACGCTCACCCACCGTTTCCGTAACGCGGCGTTCTGATCGCTCTGCTTTCGCTTCTTGTCGAACAAGCTGGGCAACCCGCCGTCCCACAACCCCGCAATCTCAATCATCTCGTCCCGCGTGGCATTCAGGTAGTAATCGTGGTTGGTTCCGGTGTTCGACCGGCGCGTGAACAGCGTATCGGGTTCGATGAGCGCCATGACGGTCGCGGCTACGACGATCGCGGCCTCTTCGGTCTGGGTCGCACGATCGTCGTTCCACTCCCTGCGATTGCGAACTTGGGCGTCGATCTCCGGGAGCCTGACTCGGAGTACGTCGAGATCCCATTTGAGCGTCAGTTGCGTTGTCGTGGCCGGTTCTCCGGCCGAGCGCTTCCACTCCACCGACACGACGCACCGGCTCGAACCGTCCGCGTCGAACAGAGCAACCGCCGACGGAATGTACTCGAACAGACAACACTGCGTGTGGTCGAACAGGTTCATCAGGTCGTATTCCATCGGGCGACCCCGTTCGACCTCGAACTCATTTGAATCTTACCTCACCGACCCGCGCTCGCACAATCGCGGTGAGCGGCGATTGGAACGCATTCTGCCCGCCGGCGGTCACTCGCGTTTCGGCTCGGGGCGCTTCGGCGGGCGGAGCAGGTCGAGGTGGGGCTGGTGCGTCTGCGCGTACTCCACGAACTCCCAGTGGTCCGCGAACGGCCGACCGTAGGTGAACGCCAGCGCGTCGAGGACCGCGCGCCGGGCCTCGCCCACGCAACACGGATGCTTCAGCAACTCCACCAGCGCCTCCGGCGGCAACAGCCGGGGCCGCGGGTTGAGGTCCGGGTGTAACTGCGCCAGCGCGGGGATCAGATTGTGCGCGCTCGCAAAAGCCCCAGTCGCGAAAACGAAGTTCGCTCGGGCCGCGTCCTCGTCGTACGTCGAAAAGTGCCCCCGAAGTGCGGTCGTCAGCGCGGTGGCCAGATCCTGGCGGGGCGACGAGGAACCACCGACACCGCCGAAGCCATTGAAGTTGCCACCGAAGCCGCCCTGCCCCAACGCCCCCAAGGCGCCGCCACCGAACCCGCCGCCACCGAAACCACCACCGAGGTTCCCGAGGTTCCCGCCGAAACCGCCGCCGAACCCGCCACCGAAAGCGCCTCCGCGAAAGCCGGTCGGCCCGCGCCCCAGTCCCGACGGCTGGCCCCCGAAGCCGCCTCCGAAGTTGGCCCCACCGAGGCCCGATGGCTGCGCATCGAAGCCGAGTTTGCCCCCGCCAACGCCCAGGGCGCCAACCGCCGGCGGGTTGTCGGGCTGACCCAGAACCGACAGTGATTCGCCCAGGTCGTAAGCGTCCAGGGCGATCGTCAGCGCGCCGGCGGTGGCGAGTTGGTCCAGGTGCGCGATCACCGCCAGAAGCCCCTGCGTCAGTATCACGCGGTCGTCGGGCCGGGGTTCCTTCTCCAGCGCCGCGATGAAGACGTTGGCGGCCGAGTTGCACACCTTCGTCGCGGCCGGCGGGTCCATCCACTTGACCACGGTCGCCAGCCCCTGGGCCAGCGCCAGCCGGCCGCTCACGTCCTTTTCCTTGTCCAGCGCCGCGAGCAAAAGCGTGGCGGCCCGGGCGCACGTCCGGGCCGCGGGCGCCGGTCCCGTCCGCGCCGCCACGCTCTCCAGCCCCTCGACCAGCGCCTGGGCGGCCCAGGCGTCCGTTTCCCGCTCCAGCGCCGCGAGCAGGATCTCGAGGGCGGCCCCGCGCGCCCTGGTCGCGGTCCCGGGGTTCAGGCGCTCGGTCGCGGTCGCCAGCGCCTGGGCCAGCGTCCGTCGGGTCTCGGCGTCCGTCAGCCTGTCAACGGTCGTGCGGAGATAATCGGCGATCGCGACGTGAGCCTTGGCGACGACCGGGTCCAACCGGGGTGCCATGAGCGCCAGCCCGGTGGCCAGAGCCTCCTGCGTTTCGCTGTCGGTGCGCTTCCCCAGTGCGGTCGTCAGCACGCGGACCGCGCTGTCGGGCTCCATCAGTTCCAGCACGACCGCCAGGCCGCGGGTCAACTCGTCCACTACGTCGGAATCCTCCGGTTCCTTGCTCAGGGTCGCGAGAATGATCTCGGCTGCCGCGACGGAGCCGGCGGCCGGGCCGTCCGGGTCCAGCCGCGCCGCGGCGGCCGACAGGGCAAGAGCCAGGTCGTAACGGACCTGATCGTCCCCCTCTTTGTCCAGCACCGCGGCCAGCGCGCGGATCGCCGCGCCCGGGTCCATTCGTGCGGTCGCGGACCCCAGACCGGTGGTCAGTTCCTTGCGGGGTTCGGTGTTCGTCTCCTTCTCCAGTGCCGCGGCGAGCAGCGCGACCGCCGCCGCCGGGTCCAGCCGCGCCGCCACGGCCACCAGCGCCTCGGTCAACCGCTGGCGCATGTTCGGGTCGGTTTCCTTTTGCAGCGCCGCGGTGAGCAGATCGGCGCCCGCGCCCGGGTCCATCCGTGGCCCGACGGCCGCCAGCCCCTCGACCAACCCCTGACGGACGTTGACCTCGGTCTCCCGTTTCAGCGCCGCGGAGAGCAGATCGGCCCCGGCGCGCGGGTCCATCCGCGCCGCGACGGCCGACAGCCCGTCGGCCAGCGTCCGGCGCACGTTCGAGTTGATCTCCGTTTCCAGCGCCGCGATCAGAACCTCGGCGGCCCGCGCGCACATCGTGGCTGCGGCAGCGGAGTCCATGCGCGCCGCCACAGCCGCCAACCCCCGAGCCAAACTGCGGCGAACCCCGGCGTCCGCTTCCTTGCGCAGCGCCGCGACAAGCCGCGCGGCGGCCGGCTCACACACCTGGGCCGCGGCGGCGGGGTCCATGCGCGCCGCGACCGCCGCCAGACACTCGGCCAGCTCCTGACGGTCCGCGGCGCGCGTTTCCTGTTCCAGGGCCGCGCCGAAGATCGCGGCGGCCCGCGCGCACACCTTGGCCGCCTCACCCGGGTCCATTCGCGCCGCCACGGCCGCCAGCGCGCGGGCCGATTCCCGGCGGTCCATGGCCCGGGGATCGTTTTCCAGCGCCGCGATGAGGATCGCGGCGAATCGCGCACACACCGGGGCCGCGGCCTCCGGCTTCAACCGCGCCACCGCCGGCGACAACCCCCTGGTCAACACCTGGCGGACCGAAGCGCTCGTCGTTCGGTCCAGTACGCCCACGAGCATTTCGGCCCCGGCACGCGCTTCCATCTTGGCCGCGACGGCCAACAGCCCCTCGGCCAGTTCCTGACGGGCGCCCGGGGCTTTCTCAACGTCCAGCGCCGCCGTGAGAACGGGGACCGCGGCCCCCGGCTCCATGCGCTGGGCCACGCCCGACAACTCCTTGGCCAGCTCCGAACGGGCCGTGACGTTCGTCTCCTTGCCCAGGGCCGTGGAGAAGACGTCGGCCGCGAGGGTATACACCTTGGCCGCCTCACCCGGGGCCAGCCGCGGCGCTTCGGCCGACAAGTTATAGGTCAGGGTCCTCCGGGCCTGTGCGTCCGTCTCTTTGTTCAGCGCGGCGGAGAGAAGGGCGATCGTGGCACCCGGTTCGAGCCACGACCCCACGTTCACCAGCCCGTACGTCAGGCTCTGACGGGCCGCGGGGTCCTGTTCTTTTTCCAGGGCCGCGACGAAGATGTTTGCCGCGGGGGTACACGCCTTGGCCGCCGCGCCCGGGTCCATGCGCGCCGCCGAGTCCGAAATGGCGAGGGCCAAATTGTGACGGACGCCGGCGTCCCCTTCCTTGTCCAGGGCCGCGGTGAGCGAGGCGATCGCGGCCCCCGGCTCCATTTTCGACACCACACGCGACAGCCCCTCGGTCAACTCATTTTGAATGCTGGCGTCGCGTTCCTTTTCCTTGTCCAGGGCCGCGACGAGCGCGGTGATCGCGGCCCCCGGCTCCAGCCGCTCTGCGGTGATCGCCAGCGCCAGGGCCAGTGTCTGGCGGATGTTGGCTTCCGGCTCCTTCGCCAGGACCGCGGCGAGGATCTCGGCGGCCGGGCCGGGGTCCATCTTCGCCGTCACCGCCGACAGGTGGAACGCGAGCTTCGTACGGACGAGGGCGTTCGCTTCCTTGTCCATCTCCGCGGCGAGCGCCTCGGCGGCCGTACTCTTCAGGGGGGCGGACCGGTTCTCCCAGCGGGCCGCCGCCTGGGCCAGGCTGAGCGCCTGCCGGCTCCCCGACTCCTGCCGCAGGTGCCCCAGCACGAGCCGCTCCACGTCGGCCCGGCGCTTCGGGTCCAGACCGACGACCGCGTGCAGCACGTACTCCGCCCGGTTGGCGAGCTGGTCGCACGCCAGCGGCACCCGGGCGGCCTCTTCCATCAGCGTCCAGGTCACCTCGTTGTTGCGCAGCTCGGCGATCTGCCAGAAGGCTTCCCGCTCGTAGGGTGTCAGTTCGAGGTGCGGGTCTTTGGCCGAGATCGGGGCCAGGAACGCCTTCACCAGCACACGCCGCAGCTCGGTGCGGGCGGCGACCGCGTCTTTCCGCTCGCGGTCGGCCCGGTCCGCTTCGGCGCGCTCGCGGCCGGCGGCCTCGCGCTCGCGGTCGGCCGCGTCCTCGGCGTTCTTCCGCTGCGCCTCGGCCTCCCGCGCCTGCTTCTGCGCCTCCAGCCCGAACCCCAGCGACACCGCCGACCCGGCCACGAGCGCCAGGACGACCGCGGTCATCGCCCCGGAGACCGCCTTGTTCCGCTTCACCCACTTGTAACTGCGCTCGATCGGCCCGGCCGGGCGCACGCTGATCGGCACCCCGCGCACGTAGCGGTCGAGGTCGTCGGCCAGTTCCTTCGCGGTCGGGTAGCGCTCGTGTGGCGCCTTCGCCAAACACTTCAGGCAGATCAGTTCCAGATCGCGCGGGACCGTCGCGAGTACCTTGCGCGGCGGCGGCGGGTCGGCCATCAGTACCGCGGCGAGGACCGCGTGCATCTCCTCGCCGGCGAACGGCCGCGCCCCGGTGAGCGCCTCGTAGAGGATGACGCCCAGCGCCCACACGTCGGCCTGCGGGCCGACGAACCGGGCGTTGCCGCTGGCCTGTTCGGGACTCATGTACGCGGGGGTGCCCATGACCGCCTGCGTCGCGGTCAGGTCCGACGCGGCCCCGCGCTTGGCCAGCCCGAAGTCGGCGACCTTCGGCGTGCCGGCCTCGTCGAACAGCACGTTGCCGGGTTTGAGGTCGCGGTGGATGACGCCCTGGTCGTGCGCCGCGGCGACCCCGCGGGCGATCTTGCCGACCAGTTCGGCCGCCGCGTGCGGGGTCAGCGGGTGCTTGAGCCGGGCCGAGAGGGTGCCGCCGCCGAGGTACTCCAGGGCGATGAACGGCCGCCCGCCGGTCTCGCCGTACTCGTAAACCTGGACCACGTGCGGGTGTTTGACCGCGGCCACGTTCTCGGCCTCGGCCAGGAACCGCACCAGGTGGCGCACATCGGCCCGGTCGCCGCCGAGAACCATTTTCAGCGCCACGACGCGGTTGAGGCGCGTGTCGCGGGCCTTGAACACGATGCCCATCGCCCCGCGCCCGAGTTCGCCGAGGACCTCGTACCGGATCCCGGACGGCGGCTCCCCGTCGGCGGTCGAGTCGGTCGAACCCGCCGAACCCGCCGAGCCGGGCGGCACGAACGAGACCGTGCCGGTCGATCCGGGCCGGACGCGGGTGCGGGAGACCGACAGCTCCGGGGCGATCGACCCGATCAGCGACGTGTCCGAGGGGACCGGCTCCGAAGCGGGCGGCCCCGAAGATGGTGGACCCGAAGACGGCGGGCTGGGTGGGCCGGTGCGTGTCGCGTCGTTTTCGGGCGTCATGGGTTACTCCGTCGCGAGTATGACGGAGATTGTAACGCGCCGGTGTGCCTGTTCTGCGTGCTTTTCTCTCAGGTATATCGCACCGCCCGGGGGCCGCATGCGCTGCGACAATCAGTTCGAGTCGTGCGGGCGGTCGGCTTCCTTCGGAACCACCGCGGTCGCGTCTGGCGGGGCGGACCAGAGCCGGACGGTGCCGTCCGGGCCGCAGGTCGCCAGGTGGTGGCCGGTCGGGCTGAACGCCACCCCCAGAACCAGATTCGTGTGCCCTTTCAGCGTCAGAACCTCGTCCCCCGACCGCGCATCGTACATCCGAACCGTTTTGTCCCCGGAGGCGTCCACGAGCCGCTTGCCGTCCGGGCTGAACGCGACCCCGTAGATGAAGTGGTCGTGCGTGCGGAGGGCCAGCTCCTTCTCGCCGGTCGCCACGTTCCACACCACCGCCGTCGTGTCCTGCGACCCGGACACCAGTCGGGAACTGTCGGCGCTGAACGCCAGAGAGATCACCGGGCGGAAGTGCCCCGACAGGGTGTGTTTCGGGGCGCCGGTCGCGGCGTCGCGGACGCAGACCGCGGTCCCCTCGACGGTCGCCACGAACTTGCCGTCCGGGCTGTAAGCCACGGCGAACCCCGGGCTGCCGTTGGGACTCACCCACGCGAACTTGTTCGCGGTCAGGTCGATCACCCGCGCCGCCCCGCCCGTCCCGGACACCGCCAGCCGCGTCCCGGTCGGGTCGAACGCGACCTTGGTGACGAACCCGGCGCCGGCGTCGAACCATTTGGCCTCGCCGCCGGCGAACGGGCGCACCCACACGCGCCCCTGCGCGCCGCCAGCGACGTGTTTGCCGTCCGGGCTGAACGCGACCGCGCTCGGAGACATCAGCCCGGGTGCCGGCCACTCCGGCACCGGCCGGCCGGTCGCCACCTCCCACACGCCCACGCCCACGCCGCTCGACGCGGCGAGGTGTTTGCCGTCCGGGCTGAACGCGACCGAGATCACCGGAATTGTGCGCCCGGCCGGGAACCCCGGCGGGCGCGGCGGGGTGAACACCCGCGCCTCGGCGTCGCGGGTCGCGTCCCAGACGCGCATCGTGCCGTCGCCGGCGGTGACGACCTGCGCCCCGTCGGCCCGGAACGCGGCGCTCGTCACGTCCTCGATGTGTCCGCGGAACGTGCGCACGCGCTTGAGCGTGGCCGCGTCCCACAGCGCCGCGGTCTGGTCGAGGCTCCCGGTCAGCACACGAGTGCCGTCCGGGCTGAACACGATCTCCCACACGCGGCCGTCGTGTGCGGGGAAGTCTGCGCCGGGCTTGAAGTCGGCCGCGTCCCAGGTGCGAACGTGCCCGTTGTCGTCCCCGGTCCAGACCTTCGTCCCGTCCGGGGAAACGGCGACCGCGGTCATCGGCTCCGGGCGCGTGGCGGAGGTTCCGACCGACTGGCCCTCGGCGTCCCAGGCCCGCAACCGGCCGTCGGAACAACCGACCAACAACCGGCCGTCGGGGTGAAAGGTGAGACTGAGCGGACCGGCGCTCACTTTCACGTCCCGGACCTTTTCGAGCTTCTCGGTGTCCCAGACGGTGACTGCATCGCCCAGGGTCGCGCCGAACTGCTTGCCGTCCGGTGAAACGGCGAGGCGGGGCATCACCGGGACGCCGGCGGGGCGCAGCTGGGTGATGGTCATTCCGGTTTTGGTGTTCCAGACGTCAATGGCGCCGTCCCGCGTCGAGGAAACGGCGCGCGTCCCGCCGGGGAGCAGAACCACCCCGTAGGGCTTGCCCGCGGGCGGGCGGTAGACGACCGTTTCTTTCCCGGTATCGAGGTCGTACCCGCGCACCGTTCCGTTCTCGTGACCGGCGAGGTAGCCGGTCCGGCCGTCCGGGGAGAGCGCCACCATCCCGACGCGCCCGCCGGGGCGGACCGTCAGCACCTCGGAGCGGCACAGCCCGGCGACGTACCGCCACTCGAAGTTCCGGTGTTCGGGCTTGGTGTCGCTCAGGAGGCGCAGCGCGCGGAGCACGCCGTTGTCCTGCCACGCCTGGTTGGCGGTCGCGACCTTCAGGCGGTACGCGGCCTCATCCGCAGTCGCGCGGAGCGTGGTCTGGGTGTCGCGGGCGCTCTCGGCGATCTTCTTCTGCTTCTCCGCCTCGCCCCGCGCGGCCACCGCGTCTTTCTTCTGGGCTTCCGCGTCCTGTCGGGCGAGATCGGCCTTTTCGCGCTCGCGGTCGGCCTCGCGCTCGGCCCGGCGGGCGTCGTCGGCCACCCACGCCAGCGCCCCTCCAACTGCGAGCAAGAACACCGACGCCGCGACAGCCGCGTACAGGGCCGCGACCACCGGCTTCCGCCGCACCCACTTGTACCCACGTTCGAGCGCCCCGGCCGGGCGCACACGGATTGGCTCGTTGTTGAGGAACCGGTCGAGGTCGTCAGCCAGTTCCTTCGCGGTCGGGTAGCGCTCGTGCGGCGCCTTTGCCAGACACTTCAGGCAGATCAGTTCCAGGTCGCGCGGGATCGTGGGGACCGCCTTGCGCGGGGGCACCGGCTCGGCGTTCTGCACCTTCGCCAGAATCTCCTGCACGGTGCCCCGGAACGGGCGCGCCCCGGTGAGGCACTCGTAGAGCATCACCCCGAGCGCCCACACGTCCGCCTGCGGGCCGACGAACTTGGTCTCGCCCTTGGCCTGTTCGGGACTCATGTACGCCGGCGTGCCCATCACCTGCCCGGTTTGCGTCACGTCGGTACTGTCGCCCCGCTTGGCGAGGCCGAAGTCGGCCACCTTCGGCACGCCGTCCGCGTCCCGGAACACGTTGCCCGGTTTGAGGTCGCGGTGGATGATGCCCAGATCGTGCGCCGCGGCGACCCCGCGCGCGACCTGCACGAGCAGCTCGGCGTCGTTGCGCGCGTCGGCCGCGGACCGGACCGGCTCGCGCTCCTCTGCGAGAAACTGCGTGAGCGTACCGCCGGAGCAGAACTCCAGCGCCATGTACGGGCGCCCGCCGCTCTCGCCGATGTCGTACACCTGCACCACGTTCGAGTGCTTGACGGCCGCGACCGCTTCTGCTTCGACCAGAAAGCGGATGAGATCGCTGCGCCCGACGCGGGCGCCGCCGAGCATCATCTTGAGCGCGACGACGCGGTTCAGTTTGATGTGCCGGGCCTGGTACACCACGCCCATTCCGCCGCGCCCGAGTTCGCGCCCCAGCACGTACCCCGGTACGCCGTCGGTCGGCGCCGGCGGGGCCATGTCCGGGGGGCCGCTGCGGTTCGTGCGGAGCGTGGACGACCCCGACGGCGCCAGCGGCGGCCCGGCGGTCGTGCGGTTCGGATCGGGATCGCTCTCGTCGGCGGCCCGGCTGTTGGTGTCGCCGGGCGGCGGTTCGGACGCGGGTTTTCGGGGAACGGTGGGGTTCGGATCGTCGCTGGACAACATGCTGGCTCCGTTGCGAGTACCCCCGCGATTGTAACGCGCCTGTGCGCCCGTTCCGTGTGTTTTTCTCGCGGTCGCGCCTAGAATTGCGCGCCACCGGCGGACCCCGGACTCGCACGCCGGTCACCCTCGCGGAGAGGCGCACCATGCGTCACCGTTTTCTTGTGCCGGCGGCCGCGGCCGCGCTCCTGGGCCTCTGCATGATCCCCACCGACATCCAGGCCGACGAGGGCATGTGGTTGTTCACCAACCCGCCCCGCGCCCAGCTCAAGGCCCACAACTTCGACCCCACCGACAAGTGGCTCGAGCACGTGCGCCTCTCCAGCGTCCGGTTCAACTCCGGCGGGTCCGGCAGCTTCGTTTCGCCCGACGGCCTGGTGATGACCAACCACCACGTCGCCGCCGGCGACCTCGACAAGGTCTCGACGCCCGAAAAGAATTATTTGCGCGACGGGTTCCTCGCCCGGAACCGGGCCGAGGAGATCAAGTGCAAGGGGCTGGAACTCAACGTCCTGATCGGCATTAAAGACGTGACCGCGGAGATCGAGAAGGCGGTTCCCGCCGGCACCGCGGCGCCCGAGGCGTTCAAGCTCCGCACCGCCAAGATCGCCGAACTCGAAACGGCCGCCGCCGACAAGAGCAAGAACATCCGGGCCGATGTGGTCACCCTGTACGCCGGCGGCCAGTACCACCTGTACACGTTCAAACAGTACACCGACATTCGCATCGTGTTCGCCCCGGAGAAGCAGGCGGCGTTCTACGGCGGCGACCCGGACAACTTCGAGTAC
>CAZBXY010000172.1:0-16504 GCA_964495365.1 uncultured Frigoriglobus sp.
CGGCGCGTTCGCTTTGGCGTACTGCCACAACAGCTTGCCGGTCCTCGCGTTCACCCCGACCAGTGCGGTCCGCAGGAACGTGACGTACTGTTTCTCCGCGCCGGTCCCCACGGGAACGATCGAGGAATACTCCGCACCGGCGCTCGCGGGCAGCTCGCATTTCCACACCACCGCGCCCGTCAGCTTGTTGAGCGCGAGGAGCGCCGCGTCCTTTCCGCCCGGCGTGCAGATCACGTTGTCGCCGTCCACCAGCACCGACTCCGCGTAGGCCCAGCTCTTCTCTCGCGTGCCGACGGTGCCGCCGAAGTCCTTCACCAGATCCTTCTTCCACTGCGGCTTGCCGTCCGTTTTGAGGCAGACCAATTCTCCCGCCGACGCGAGGCAGTACACGCGGTCCCCGTCCACCGTGGGGGACGACCGGGTGCCCGGGTACAGCATCCCGCGGTTCTCGCCGACCGCTCCGATCGGCGCCTTCCACACGTCCTTACCCGTTCGTTCGTCGAGGCAGAGCGCGAACTCCTCCCTGTCCTCGGTTGTCTGCACGAACACTTTTCCGCCGGCGACCACGGGCGTCGAGTATCCGGTACCGATGTTCGTGCGGGTCCACCGGACCGGTGGGCCGCCCTTGGGCCACTCCCGGAGGAGCCCCGTTTCGGTCGAGACGCCGTCGCGGTTCGGGCCGCGCCACTGCGGCCAGTCCGCGGCGGGCGAAAGCGAGACCGCGAGCACAAGGGCGAGGGGAGGAAGAACGAATCGACGGATCATGGCGTTCCTCGCAGTGCGCGAAGGGGAACCGGCACGTCTGTTGTATCGAGAGTACGGCGAACCCGGGTGGCGGTTCGTCGCACCCGGCGCCGCGTATCATTCCTTCATGCTCGCACACCTTCGTACTCTGCGGCTGGCGGCGTGGCTCGGCTGGCAGCTCGAAACCAACTGGGCCAGCCCGTGGCTGTTCGCGCTCTACATGCTGGTCAAGCCGGTGTGCGGGTCGCTCATGCTGGTCGGCATGTTCTTCGCCGCCGACCAGGCGGTGCGGGCCGGCGCGGTGCCCGGGGTCGGGCGCGCCGGGATCGCCCCCGAGTTCCTCCCGTACATGTACGTGTCCAACGCCTGCTACGGCCTCGTCGGCACGGTCATGTTCGGCCTCAGCTACGCGGTGGTGCGCGACCGCGAACACTACCGCATGTTGAAATACGTGTACATCAGTCCGGCGAGCTTCCAGACGTACTTTCTCGGCCGCGGCGCCGCCCGCGGGGCCGAGGGAACCGTCGGCGGGCTGCTCAACATCACCGTGGGGCTGATTCTGTTCGCGCAGATCCGCGCCGCGGTGGGGATCGACGTGCTGTGGCTGCTCGTGTTCCTGCTGATCGGCGGGGCGATGCTCTGGGCGTGCGGGATGCTGTTGGCCGCCGCGTGCCTGAACATGTCGCGCAACGGGATGTTCCTGAGCGAGGGCATCGCGGGGCTGGTGTACCTGCTGAGCGGCGTGGTGTTCCCGCTCCGCGCGCTGCCGGAATGGGTGCAGCCGATCAGCCTGAGCCTCCCGACGACGTACTGGCTGGAGGGAATGCGCCGCGCGCTGATGGGACCGGTACCGGAGAAGCTCCGCGGCCCGTTGTCGGACTGGTCGAACGCGGAGCTGGCGCTGATGTTGCTGGCAACGACGGCGGTGCTGGTGGTCGCGGCGCAGGTGTTCTGGAGGTGGAGCGAGCGCCGCGCGTGGCGCCTGGGTAAACTCGAAGAAAACGCCGGGGTGTGACCGCGTATGACCGAACGCACGCGACCGACCGCGGCCGAACTGAGGGCCGCGAAGAACAAGACTGTACCGGATGTGATCGCAACGGGGCTGTCGGTGCTGTTCTGCGGCATCAACCCCGGCCTGTACACGGCCGCGATCGGGCACCACTTCGGGCGCCCCGGGAACCGGTTCTGGCCGGCGCTCCACGCGAGCGGCTTCACGCCCAGGCAATTCGACCCGAGCGAAGAACTCGACCTGCTCCCGCTGGGGTTCGGGATCACGAACGTGGTCGCCCGGGCGACCGCCGCGGCCGACGAGCTGAGTGACCGCGAGCTGGTCGCCGGCGGGCTCGCCCTACAGGCGAAGGTGCGCCGATTTGCGCCGCGGTTCCTCGCGGTCCTCGGCATCGGGGCGTTCCGCACGGCGTTCGCGCGGCCCAAGGCGCGAATCGGCCCTCAGCCGGACCCGATCGGCGCCACCCGCGTGTGGGTGCTGCCGAACCCCAGCGGGCTGAACGCGCACTACCAGGGCAAGGACTTGGTGAAGGTGTTCCGCGAACTGCTTGTCAGTCTCAGGTCCGAAGGTCGCAAGTCGTAAAGTCGAAGATCGGAGCGGTATTGGTCTTCGACTTTACGACTTGCGACCTGACGACGTGCGACTCAAGAAGTGACCCGCGCGACCGCGAAGATGACGCCCTCCTCCGGGATCGACTTCGCCTCCCACTCGAACCACCGGTACGTGCCGCGCACGTCGCGGTAGCGGTTGCGGAACCGCACCACCGGGAGCCCGCGGGAGAGCTTCGCGGCCTCGGCGGTGGTCGCCGCGCGGTCGTCCGGGTGGACGAACTCGATGAACGGGCGCGAGATCAGCTCCTGCGGCGTGTAGCCGAGTACGCGGGTGAAGTTCTCGTTCACCCGGCGGAAGTAGCCGTCCATCCCGGCGATGCAGAACAGGTCTGGGGACAGCTCGAAGAACCGCACGAGGTCGCGCTCCGCGCGGCGCAGGTCGGACTCGAGGTACGCGGTCAGGGCGGCGGCCACTTCCAGCGCGTTGCGGGGCCGCGCGTCCTGGTGCGGGGCCAGGCACCGCTTCGCCAGCGCCACCAGCTCGCGCGCCGCGGGCGAGGTGTCGAGCCGACCGAAGCACTCGCCCAGGTCGGCGCGGGCGGCGCGGGAGTGGACCTTGCGCACCCGCGTTCCGGTGTACGGCGGGTCCCCGGTGAGGATCGCGCAGAGGATGCCGCCCAGCCCGAACACGTCGGTCCGCTCGTCGATCCCGCGCCCGGTGCCCTGGGCCTGCTCCGGCGCCATGTACGCCGGCGTGCCGATCACCTCCCGCTCCGCCAGAACCGCCGGCAACAGCGGGAACGCGGGGTTGGCGCAGTCCGGCACGACGGCCGCGCCGCCGTTCTCGCGCCCGCCCCGCGCCTTCTCGCACGCGACGCCCCAGTCCATCACCTTCACCACGCCGAACGGGGCGGTCATCACGTTCAGCGGCTTGAGGTCGCGGTGCAAGACGCCGCGGCTGTGCGCGTAGGCGAGCGTCTGACACACCTGGTCGAAGACTTGCAAAAAGTGCGGCAGGTTCTCCGCCGGATTCTTGCGGGCCGCGAGCTGCGCGTCGAGCGTTTCGCCCTCGACCAGTTGCATGGCGAAGAACGGCCGCGTGTCGGGCAATTCGCCCAGTTCGTACACCGCGACGATGCCCGGGTGCTGGAGCAGCCCGGTGATGCGGGCCTCCTCGACGAACCGCTCGCGGTACCCGGGCCGATCCAGGTGGTGCGGGAGCATCACCTTGACGGCCACCTCGCGCGCCAGATCGGGGTCGGCCGCCGCGAGGATCGCGCCCATGCCGCCGCGGGCGATCTCGCGGACCACGCGGTAGCGCGAGAAGTATTCCGGCGCCGGCGCCGCGGCGGGGGCGTCGGCCCCGCGCGCCGGGAGCGCGGTCGCGTCGGGCGAACTGATGTCGCTGGAGCCGGGGGAACCGGAAACCGACGCGAATAACAGGTCGGTCCGATTCGGATCGGACGGGCTGTCGGCCGCGGGCGATTGGGCTGTGTGGTCCGACACGGTTCGCTCCGGGAGGGACGACCACGCCTCATACTGAACGCGCCGGCCGAATCTGTCAACGGCACCGATCCGTTTTCATGACGTGTGCTACTCAGTCGGCGGCTGCGCCCGAGACGTGTTGGCTGCCAGTTCTTTCGCCGGCGGGACCGGTTCCGATTCACGCCCTTTCTCACTTCGGGCGACGAATATTGCCGTCGTCAGGTCCGCGGTCACGTTCACCGTCGTCCGGCACATGTCCAGAATGCGGTCCACGCCGAGTACCAGCGCGATCGCCCCGGCCGGAACGTTCACCTGCACGAGAATCAACCCGATCAGCGGGAGCGAGCCGCCCGGCACGCCGGCCATCCCGGTGGCGGTCAGGATGCACAGCACCAGCACGACCAGTTGCTGACCGAAACTCAGATCGACGCCGAACGCCTGCGCGAGGAACAACACCGTCACCGACTCGAAGAGGGCGGTGCCGTTGTGGTTCATGCTGGCGGAGAGCGGCAGCACGAACCGCGACACGGTGGGCGGGACGCCGAGTTCTTCCTCCGCGCACTTCATCGCGGTGGGCAGGGTGGCGCTGGACGAACTGGTGCTGAACGCGGTCACCATCGTGCCCTGGCTCTTCCGGAAGAACTCGACCGGCGACATCCCGCCGAGGAACTTCACCAGGAGCGGCAACACGACGCACAGGTGGATCGCCAGCCCGCCGAGCACCGTGAAGATGAACGCCGCGAGCGCGATCAGTACCTGGTATCCCAGCGCCGCGGTGGTCGAGAAGATCAGGCAGAACACCGCGTAGGGCGCGATCCTCATCGCGAGCCGCAAGATGAAGTCCGCGATGAAGTTGATGCCCTCGAGTAACTCGATCATCAGCTTTGCGCGGTCGGGCGGCATTCGTGTGAGCGCGATTCCGACGATCAGTGCGGTGAAGATGATCGCGAGCATGTCCTGCTTGACGAACGCCTCCAGCGGCTTGCGCGGGACGATGTTCACGAACGTGTTGATCCCGAACCCCTCGTCCCCCTCCTTCTTCTCCAGCTTCTTGTCGGCTTCCTTTTGGTACTCGGCGAGGAGTTCCTTCTTCTTCTCGTCGGGGATCTGATCGCCCGGCCGGATCGCGTTGACGAGCGAAAGCCCGATGGCCGCGGCGCACGCGGTGGTGACGAGGAAGTAGGTGATCGTCTTGATGCCGACGCGGCCGACGTTCTCCCCGCCGCCGAGGCGCGTGACACCGACCGCGAGCGATGCGAACACCAGCGGGATGATCGCCATGAACAGCAGGTTCAGGAAGATGTCGCCGACGGGCTTGGTGACGTACTTGATGAGGCCCGCGACGAACGCGCCGTCGATCACGCCTTCGGTCTTGAGGGCGTTGATCGTGCAGCCGAGAACGGCCCCGCCGACGAGACCGATGAGAATGCGCGTGTGCGGGACCGTGTGAGCGGCGGACATGGCGCGGCCTGGGGTTGCGGGTCGGTGACGGGAACAGCATATTCATACTGACACCGCCCGTTCACCGGCTGACCGCGCCGACGCGGCCGGGAGGACCAGCATGACCGTTCGGGAACTGAACATCGGCGACGTGTTCCGCGTGGTTGGCGAGGAGCAACTGTACCGCAAATGGAGTTCGGACAGATGTCGCCGTGCGGGAACCATGCACTTTGACCACGCGCTGAGCCACTTCCGCGACAAAGCGATCGAGATCGTCGAACGAGCTGGCGAGATTTGCCGGGCCGAGGACACACTCATACTGCGCGGCGGAGAAGTCACGCTGGAATATCGCGACGCGTTACAGGTCCACCGCTGCACACCTGGCGAGCCGTTTACCGAAATCGTCTTCTCCGGCGTTTCGTACTGGGCGAGCCGCGCGAACCGGCCGACCGAACAAACGGCGCTGCTGTTCTCCGTCCGTTCCGGCGCCAAACATCTGAACCGCCCGTCAGGATCGGAGATCCTCGCGTACAACGGTCGCCTTTACGCGCGAGCCACCAATAAGGAGGTGCTCGGGAAACGAAAGGTAGGCGGATATAAGATCGTACGGAACATTGACGGGGCGAAGCGGCTCGTCATCGCCGGGCTGCTAACCTTGCCGAGCGAGTTCGCGCTGTACGACATCATCATGGAACACTTCGGCCCGGACACCGTACCGCGGTAGTGTCTTTTGCTCTCCCACGTCGCCTGACTCTCCGAGTCGGGTGCTGAGCGGCCCCGAACCGACTCTGTCGTAGCCTGACTCTCCGAGTCGGGTTCTTCTCTTCCTTCGTTGGAAGCGGACCCGACTCGGAGAGTCAGGCTACGATAGAAGAACCCGACTCGGAGAGTCAGGCTACGTCAGAAGTCAGGCTACGTCAGAAGTCGGGCTACGAGGCCCTTGAGGGCGAAACCACTGGCCCGCGTTCCGCGCCGTCGGTAATGTGCCTCATACCTACCTCACGGCGCATAGCCCATGTTCGATTACCTCATCCGCAACGGCCGGGTCGTGGACGGCTCCGGGCTGCCGTGGTTCGCGGCCGATGTCGGCATTACCGGCGATCGCATCACGGCCGTCGGGCCGCTCGGCCAGGCACAAGCCAAGCAAACGATCGACGCCGGCGGGAAGGTCGTGTGCCCGGGGTTCGTGGACGCGCACGTTCACGGCGACTTGCCCCTTCTGTCCGATCCCTTGCACGAACAGGGCGTCCGTCAGGGCGTGACGACGCATGTCATTGGCCAGGACGGAGTGGCGTTCGCGCCGGCGTCGCCGGACACGATGGCCTACATGCGGCGCTACACCGCGGGGTTCAACGGGAACTTCCCCACGCCCGGCCGCGAGTGGCGATCCGTTACCAAGTTTCTTTCGCAGTTCGACGGGCAGTGCTCCATCAACGCCTGCGTGCTGATTCCCAATGGCAACGTGCGGATGGAGGTGATGGGCCTCGACCCGCGCGCCCCCAGCCTCGGCGAACTCGCGAAGATGAAACAGCTCGTTCGTGAGGGCATGGAGCAGGGCGCGGTCGGACTCTCCAGCGGCCTCGATTACGTGCCGAGCCTCTACGCCGATGAGGACGAACTCGCCGCATTGTGTGAAGAGATCACACCTTACGGCGGAATCTACGTCACGCACATGCGCGGGTACAACCGCGAGAAGTGCCCCGCGGCACTCCAGGAGGTGTTCAACATCGGTAAGCGTGCCGGGTGCGGGGTCCACGTGTCGCACTTCAACTGCCTCGCCGATCAGACGATCCCGATGCTCGATGCAGCCCGCTTTGAAGGCGTGGACGTGACCTTCGACCTCTACTGTTACCTCTACGGCAGTACGATCGTCGCGATGATTACCCTTCCGCCGGAGACGTTGGAAGGCGGGATCGAGGCGACCGTGTCGCGGTTGAAGGAACCTGCGACCCGGAAGAAGCTCGAACCGGCGTTTGCCAACCCGCGGTTCCCGATCCACACGATGCGGCTCGCGAGTTTGCCGCACGACACGTACCGGCACCTCGAAGGGCAAACACTCCCCGATGCCGCGGCGTCGTTCGGACAGTCGATCCTCGACTTTACCTGCGATCTGCTCATTGCGACCGACCTCGCGGCCGGGTGCGTGGTCCGACACTTCGCGGAGCGCCAGGAATCGGACATCGTCAAGCTGATGAAGCACCCGCTGATGATGGCCGGGAGTGACGGCATCTACGTCGGCGGCAAGCCGCACCCGCGCGGCACCGGGTGCTTCGCGCGGTATCTCGGTCACCACGTCCGCAACGGCGACTGGCCGCTCGAAGAAGCGGTGATGAAGTGTTCGTACCACATCGCCCGGCGGTTCGGGTTGAAGGACCGCGGTCTCGTCCGCGCGGGGATGGCCGCGGACGTGGTGGTGTTCGACCCCGACGCGATCGCCGATCGCTCGACCTACGACGACGGTAAGGCGCTGGCGGTGGGCGTGGACGACGTGTTCGTCAACGGCGTCCCGGTGTTGCTCAAGGGCGAACGGACCGCCGCGCGCCCGGGGCGCGGGCTGAAGCGAATGTAGGCGAACGGCCGGTGTCAGCCGGCCGGTGAAAGGTCAGCGCGTCACTTGGTGCATCACTTCACCGGCCGGCTGACACCGGCCGTTCGCCGGAGATCACATGAAGCACTTGCTCGGGCTGGAAGGGATGTCGGCGACCGAACTCACGCGGCTGCTCGACGCGGCGAAGGCGTTCGCCAGCGTGGGCGTCGGCGACACCCCCAAGCGCGACGACCTCAAGGGCAAAGTCGTCGTGAACCTCTTCTACGAGCCATCGACGCGCACGCGAATGAGCTTCGGGCTGGCCGCGCGCCGGCTGGGGGCCGACGTACTCGATTTCTCCCCCGGCGGGTCGAGTACCGCGAAGGGCGAGACCTTCATCGACACCGCGAAGAACATCGAGGCGATGGGCATCGATATGGTGGTGGTGCGGCACTCGTCGCCCGGCGCGCCGCACGTGCTGGCGAAGCACCTCCAGCCGCACGTCCGCGTCGTCAACGCCGGCGACGGGGCACACGAACACCCCACGCAAGCTTTACTGGACATCTTCACGATCCGGGCGAAGCTCGGGGTCGTGGAGGGGCTGACGGTCGGGCTGGTGGGCGACATCGCCCACAGCCGCGTCGCGCGGAGCAACATTCACGCGCTAACGACGCTCGGGGCGAAGGTGATCGTGTGCGGCCCGACGACGCTCGTACCCGCGAGCGTCATGCGGCTGGGCGTGGAGGTCGCCGACCGGCTCGACGAGGTGCTCCCGCGATGCGACGTGCTGAACCTGCTGCGGGTGCAGTTCGAGCGCCAGCGGAGCGGGCTGTTCCCGTCGATCCGCGAGTACCGGCTCCTGTTCGGCGTGGACGGCGAGCGCATGAAGAAGGCGAAGCGGAACGTGCTGCTATTGGCCCCGGGGCCGATCAATCGCGGGGTGGAGATCACGCCGGAAGTGGCCGACGGCCCGAACTCGGCGATCCTCGATCAGGTGACTAACGGATTAGCTGTGCGGATGGCGGTATTGAGCGAACTGAGCAAGGCGGCGTGAGAACGCTCGCCGCTCGCGGCTTCGCAAAATCGGGGGCGCACATTCCATCGCCAGCAGGTACAATGCGTGTACCTCTGTTCCGGTGGATGTCATATGATCGAAGACCCCGTCCCCCCGGTGAGCGAGCAGACCGACGACCCGCGCGACCCGGCCGCGAAGGTCCGCACCTTCCCGACCACCGCCGGCGTCTATCTGATGAAAGACGCGGCCGGCAACGTCATCTACGTCGGCAAGGCGAAGAACCTCCGCAGCCGGGCCGGTTCGTACTTCAGCAAAGAAGCCGCCAACGACGCCCGCATCCGCGACTGGATGCCGCTCGTGAAGGACGTGGATTACATCGAGACGGCCGACGCGATCGCCGCGGTTTTTACCGAAGCCCGGATGATTAAAGACCTCCGCCCGCGGTTCAACAAGGAACTCAAGGACGACAAGACCTTCCCCTACTTGCAAATCCGCACGCGCGAGGAGTTCCCGCGGGTCGAGATCACGCGCAAGCCCCGCCGCAAGGGCGTCAGACTCTACGGGCCGTTCACCGGCACGAAGCACCTGCGCATTGCGATCGACTTGCTCCAGCGGCTGTTTCAGTTCCGCTCGTGTTCGCTCGACATCAAGTCCGGTGAGGACCGGTGGAAGTGGTTCCGGCCGTGCCTGTTGCACAGCATCCGCCGCTGCACCGCGCCGTGCAACTTCCGCGTGTCGCGCGAGGATTACCGCGGGCAGATCAAGAAGCTGATTTGGATTCTCGAAGGGAAGAAGGGGAAACTCATCAAGCGGATGGAGCGCGAGATGACGGCCGCGGCCGAGGCGCTGAACTTCGAGAAGGCCCGGCGCATCCGCGACGAGATCACCGCGCTCCAGAAGCTCGACCTGCGTGGCGACGCGAAGACCGACGTGCAACCGGAGGTGTTCCCGATCGACCCGAAGAAGGGGCTGAAGGGACTTCAGAAGGTACTCGGGCTGGCAAAAACGCCGCGAACGATCGAAGGAATGGACATCGCCCACCTGAGCGGGCAAGATACGGTCGCGTCGCTCGTGTCGTTTCTCGACGGCGTGCCGTTCAAGCCGGGTTACCGGCGGTTCAAGATCAAGACGGTGGAGGGCGTGGACGACTTCGCGAGTATGCGCGAGGTCGTGACGCGCCGGTTTCGCCGGCTACGCGACGAAGACGAGGTGTTCCCGGACATCCTGCTCATCGACGGCGGGAAGGGGCAACTGAACGCGGCGGTGGAGGCGTTTCAGGCGCTGGGGATTGACCCGCCGTGCCTGATTTCGCTCGCCAAGCAGGAAGAAGAGATCTTCCGTCCCGGCGAGTCCGAGTCGATCAAACTGAGCCGGCACAATGCCGCGCTACGGTTGCTGCAATACGTGCGTGACGAATCGCACCGGTTCGCCCAGCACTACCACCACATGCTGCGCCGGAAGCGGCTGACGGACGAGTGAAACCGTACGCGACGTCGTGAGAAACTTGCTCTCGTTCGTGGGCGGAGCGGATACACTATCAAACCACCCTCCGACCCACGAGGCACGCATGAGATCCTCATTTGGCCTTCTTGTTGGCGTCGTCATCTTCGTGCTCGTCTCGATGGCCGCTTCTTTTGTGTGGTTCTTTGTCCGGCCACTCTTGGCGTCACGCGGTGCGTTGGCGATGACCACCTACGACTACGTCGTTCGCGGGTGGAAGGCCGAACGGCGCGGGGATTGGGCCGCGGCGCTGGCCGAATACGACAAGGCCATCGAACTGAACCCGCGCGACCCGGAACCGCACGCGCGCCGGAGCGCCCTACTCGCGGCCCACCCCGAACTCGCAAAACCCGGATAACGCACTCGCGGTGAAACCATGCGCTACCTCCTCTCCCTCCCCTTCCTGCTGCTCGCGTCGCCAGCGTTCGGCGCCGAGCGCCCGAACTTCGTGCTGTTCGTCACCGACGATCAGCGCTGGGATTGCCTCTCCTGTGCGGGGCACGAACTCCTCAAGACGCCGAACATCGACGCCATCGCCAAGACCGGCTCGCGGTTCACGAATGCGTTCGTCACCACGTCGATTTGCTGCATCAGCCGGGCGAGCATCATGAGCGGGCGCATGGCCCGCACCCACAAGGTGCCGGACTTCGCCACGCCGTTCACAAAGGACGTACTCGCGACGACGTTTCCCGTGCTCTTGAAACAAGCGGGCTACCGCGTCGGGATCGTGGGGAAGTGGGGCGTCGGCGGGCCGCCGCCGAAGGAAGCGTTCGACTTCTGGGACGCCTGGGGCGGACAGGGCGAGTTCTTCCACGCGGTCGAGGGCAAGAAGGAGAAGATTCACAACTCCGAATATCTCGCCCGCCAGGCGGCGAAGTTCATCAGCGACACGCCGGCGGATCAGCCGTTCTGCCTCATATTGCTGTACAAGTCGCCGCACGAGCCGTACCAGCCGGACCCGCGGGACGCGGAGTTGTTCAAGGACGCGAAAATCGTCCCGCCGAAGACCGCGGACGCGAAGTACTTCGACGCGCTGCCGGACTTCCTCAAAACCAGCCTCAACCGCGTGCGGGCCGTGCGCGACTTCCCCACGCCCGAAAAGTATCAGGAGTTCGTGAAGCAGTATTACCGGTGCATCGCGGGCGTCGATCGCTCGGTCGGGATCGTCACGAAGACACTCGCGGACCGCAAGCGTGACGCAAATACTGTTCTGATTTACACTTCCGACAATGGGTTCTTCCTCGGCGAGCGCGGGTGGAACCACAAGTGGCTGATGTACGAGGAATCGATCCGCGTCCCGCTGATTATCCGCGACCCGCGGACGCCGACGGCGCTGGCCAACGTGACCCGCGACCAACTGGCGCTGAACATCGACATCGCCCCGACGATCCTCGATTACGCCGGCGTCGCGGTGCCAAAGGAAATGGACGGCCGCTCGCTCCGGTCACTCGTCGTCGGGCAGAAGCCGGAGTGGCGCGCGCACTTTTTCTACGAGCACCACTACTTCCACTCGACCGACCCGAAGAACCACATCCCGCGAACGGAGGGCGTCCGCACCGAGCGCTGGAAGTACGTCACGTACACCGATCACCCGGAGTTCGTGGAACTCTTCGACCTCAAGAACGACCCGTTGGAGGAGCGCAATCTCGCGACCGACGCGAACCACAAAGACGCGCTCGCCGAGATGAGGGCGCTGTACGAGAAGGAAGTGAAGCGTCTGCCGCCGGCGATTCCTGGTGGTAGTGCCGGGAAGAAGTAATGCGTCAGCCGAGCCACGGGGCGAAGATCGCGTCGAGTTTGGGCGTCGCTTTCTTCACTGCGGCGGCATCGTCGTCGTCGAGCGACGGTTCGTCGTGCCCGGTCGGCCCTTCGCGCTTGCCGAACACCGCGATGAGGTCGGTAATGACGTAGCCGACGTCACCGAGGCGGTGGAACCAGCGGTACGCGAACTGCCGCAGGCCGGGCTTGTCCACCAGATGCACGTCCCACAGTCCGCGCGGCCACGCGGCGTCGAGCAGTTCGCGGCCCTTTCGCTTCCCGGCCTTCACCTCTTCAAATAGGGCCGCGTGTGCGCCGGCGCGGGCCGCATCGAGCAGCCCGCGCTGCGCCGCCCACGCGACGAATACCCCGAGCAGGGGCGTCGCGGGCGCGCCGTAGCTCGATATCAGTTCGCCCGCCTGGTCCACGACGATCCGGCACTCGCGCCCGTCGTAGTCGAGTTCGATGTCGCGCGCCGCGTCCAGAACGCGCTCCCATCTCAAGCCGATCGGGATTTGCACCGGCTCGGCGCCGAACCGCTTCGTCACCTCAGCCGAGTCCATCCCGAACGCAATTCCGTAGGGCAGTTCCTTGAACTTGTCCTTGAGCCAGACGAGCTGGAGATACGGGACGAACGACTTCGCGGTCTTGGCGACGAGTGGATACTTCTCGTTCTTGATGTCGTGGCCGAACAGCAGATCCAGCCCGTGCTTCTTCGCGAGGACGTACTTGTTGCCCGCCGCGTCGGTCGTTGTCGCCGGCACCTTCTGGCCGAGCGTCTTCGTCACGAAGTCGATCACGGCCGGGTCGTCGGCGCGGCGCCCGACGAGCGACACGATTTGCTGCACGAGCGGCGACAGCCCCGCGAGCGGGTCGGCTTTCTTGGGCACGAGTTCCTCCAAAGTAGTAGGCACACGCCGTGTGCCGTCGCTTTTCCTCTGAGTGAAGCGACGGCACGCGGCGTGTGCCTACTACTCTGCCGTCACTTATCCGCGCGGAATTGTAACAGCCCCATGCCCTCGGGACGAGGTTCGTTGTCCGTGGGGCCGCTCCACGCCTGAATGCCCGCGCCCGGCACCACGCGCGAGACGTTCACCGCCCACGTCTTGCCGTGCGCCGGGCGGTCGCCGGTCAGTTCGACGAGCGGAATGGCGATCTCGGCTGTCCAGCCGCTTTCGCCCGAGTGGAACGCGACATGGTACTTCGGGTTCCAGCTCTTGTCGCCCCAGCAGTCTTCCGCCAGGCACCCGCGGTGGTCGATCTGGAACCGGTAGTACGTCTGGTAGTCGCGGTCCATGTCGAGCAGGATGTCCACGCGGTCGTGGCCGACGAGGTCTGCGTCGCGGGTGCGCTTCGCGACCGGTTCGACCTTCTTCCCCGCGGGGTGTGCGCACTTCACCGCGATGTACAGGTACTTGTCGTCGTAAGTGAACAGGCTCTCCGTCTTGTACTGCTCGCCGCCTTCCTTCGCACCACTCAGGGGCTTCAGGTCGAGCGACTTCGCGGACTTCCAGCACTCGTCGTCGAGTTTGCCGTCGAGCAGCGGGCGGCTCTCGGTGAGCTTGCACACACCGAGCGGCTTGGGCATCACCGGCATCGCGGTGCGGTTGGCGAGCCACAACTCCGCGGCGAGGCAGTCGCGCCACGGATCGACGCCGGGGGCCATCGTCACCGCGCCGGGCGTTTGTTTGAAGTAGTCCGAGACGAAGGTGTCCGCTTCGGCGAATTTTCCGAGGTGCCGGCGGGCGGTGAGGAAGCACAGCCACGCCGCCGGGTCGCGGCTGTACACCGGCCCGAACCCCGCGATCTTCGGTTCCAGTTCCAGACACGCCGCGTGCCACTTCAGGATCATGTCGGGGCTGTGAAACTTGTAATTGTCCTCGGTCACGGTCGCGCCGCCAATGTTGGTTGTGGTGCCGCTGGCGGGCGCGATCTTGCCGCCCCCGGTCGCCTCGAACCCGACGTTCTTGAACGCGAGCTTCTGCTGAATCTCGGTGCGGCGCCGGGCCTCGGTGCTGGCGTGGTAACGGGCCAGCCAGCGGAACGCCTCCACCGCGAGCGGGTGGCCGGGGTAAGTGATCGCGAGCGCGCCGAACACCTCGCGGGCCTCCGACCACTTGCCCTCGCGGACGAACCGCGTGCCGATCGTGAACGCGGTGCGGGCGGCCATGTCGTCGGGCATCTTCTTGAGTTCGGTGCGGAGCGCGGCCAGCACCTTGTCCGCGCCGCCGAGTTCGGGGTCGGTGATCCCGGCGAGCGACTCGACGTTGCGCCGAACCTGAACCGCCTTCTTCTTCTCGGCGGCGTCGGCCGGGTCGGTCCACACCGCCCCGGTGTTGCGCCGGGCCGGGCCGCCCGGCATGAGCGGCGTGATGCCGTCCATCAGGTTCGCGTGCCCCTCCGCACCTTGCAGGCGGTGCGAAACGAGCACGAAACACCGGCGGTCGGTCACCGCGGTGTCGCTGGCGAGGACGCGGGTCGCGTGTTCGGCATAATCCTTCGGCGTGTCGTTCAGTTTGACGTTGAAGACGGTCTGATCGAGCTTCACCGGGCTAGTCTTCGCGTCAGTCGAAAGCGCGTAGAGCTTCTTCGCGCTCCACGGTTTGAGGTTCAATGTGGTGAGTTGTTCGGGGAAGCAGGTCGGGTCGGCGGCCTGCTTGAACGCCTCCTTCGCGGCCAACAGCGCGAGCGCGTCGGCCGGGCCGGCGTCCGCAACCACATCGCACACGATCACTTCCGGTTGCCACATGCGAATGGCCAGCACCGCTTGCCGCAACAGGTGCTCGTTCGCCTTGCCGGCTTGCGCGCGGTCCCAGGTGGCCAGCAACTCGCGCGGGGCCAGGCCGACCGCGTGTGCGCCGACCGGAAACGCCCACCCACTGTCAGCGGCTCCGCCGCCGGCGAGCCGCAGCGCGTTGCGGAGCCGCAACCCGTCGGCCGCACGCTTCGGATCGACCGTCGCGGGGTCGGCGCACGCGAGACTGGTCGCGGCACAGAGGTAGCCGTCGGCCGCGCCGAGCATCGCCACCACATCCAGCGGCGTACTCTTGCCGTTGGCGTGCAGGAACAGCGCCGCGGACCGCTGCCCGCCGGTGTGCTGAACCTTCCACGACTTCCCGCCGTCGGTAGTGCCCAGAATGTTGCCGAAATCGCCGACGAGCCAGCCGGTGTTGGCGTCGAGGAAGTGGATGCCGTTCACGGGCACGACCACATCGGTCTTCTGCACTTCCCACGTCTTGCCGAGGTCCGGGCTGTGCAGCACGAACCCGCCGGGGCGCCCCGCGACCCACACGTGATTCGCGAACGCGGCCACACAGCGGAAGTCGCAGCACGCCAGCACCGCGTCCGGCAGCCCCAGGTTGGCGTAACCCCACGATTTACCGGCGTCCGAACTGACGAGTACCGCGCCGCCGTCGCACGCCGCGAAGCACCACGGCAGCGCCTTGTCGCTCACGCTCGTGCTACACGCGACACCGTGAACCCCGCGCCCCGCGAGCGGGTCGAGTTCGCCCTCGGTGTATTCGCCCTCTGGTTTGAACGCCTCAGTACGAAACGTATCAACCCAGGCTTTTCTCACAGCGCCGAGTTTGCCCCACGCACCGGCGACGAGCGCGGTCTTCGCCCCGGTCACGATCTCCGCGCCGCGGGTCGAGGGCAACCGCGGCCCCTTCACCGGCTCCCACCGCACCCCGCCGTCGTTGGTCGTGAAAATGCCGCTGGGGAAGGCGTCGGAGCCGTCGCCGCACACGAAGCCGTTCTTCTCGTCGAAGAACCGCACCGCGGCGAGGCCCGGCATCACGTTGGTGCCGATCTCGTCCCACGTCACGCCGTCGGTGGTTTTGAGCATCACGCCGACGGACGTGCCGCCGGGCGCGTCGATCCGGCCGACGGCCCAGCCGAGGTACGGGCTGGTGAAGTGAAGGCCGCGGAGGCTGGCCCGCGTGCCGGTCTTCTGACGCTCCCAGGTCTTACCGCCGTTGATCGAGTGCCAGATGGCGCCGTCGTCGCCGCACGCCCACCCCTCGCTGGCGTCCACGAACTGGACGGCGTGAATGCCGGCGTCGTCGAACGCGACCGGCGGCTGGGCGGTCGCGGGGGCGCCGAGCGCGGCGAGGACCGCCACCGCGAGCGAAAACCGGACGTAACGCATTCCTGCTCCTCGAAATCGCAAAAGCCTCATCACGGCCCGAGGCTTTCGGGGGAGCGGGGTAATAGGCGAAGTGGGGAAGCGATGCTAGAGGAGTTTCGGAACGAAGGTATTCGCTGTAGATCGGCGTTTTCGCATCGCGTTGTGCCGCTGTTTTCAGCCCCGGAGGGGCGGCCGATGTTAGCCCGGGGTGGAGCGAGGCTTCGAGCGCAACCCCGGGAAACGTAGGCGAAAAAGGAACGAGCCCCGGAGGGGCGACAGAGCCTTCGCGGCCGGTTCTGTCGCCCCTACCGGGGCTTGAGGGTTCTTCTGCCCGCGTTCCCGGGGT
>CAZBXY010000173.1:0-16408 GCA_964495365.1 uncultured Frigoriglobus sp.
CGATCCGCGCCCGCGCGCAGGGGCGCGGGCCGTGGCCCGTGGTCGCCGGGGCGGCGGCGCTCGCGATCGGCGCGGTTGCTGTGGCGTTCCTGGCTCTGAACAAGAAGGACCGAACGCCCTCGGTCGAGCCGTCACCGGTGGCGAGCGCCGCCGCCCCGGCAGTCGGCGTGCCCGGCACGTCCGGCACGAAAGTGTCGCCGAGACTCGCCACCGGGACGCCGGGCGGGCGCCCGGGCGGGATGAAAATTGAAATGACCCCTGACCGCGAGGCTGCGCTGCGCGTCTTCGCCCGGGGCGGCACGGTGAAAATCGACGGCGAGGACAACCAACTCGCCAGCGAGAAACAACTGCCGGACGGCCGCTTCACCCTGACCGGGATCTCAATCGTAAACAAGGGCGATACCGTCACGGTAGCGGATTGGGAGTGCTTCGCGAAATGCAAGGGGATCAAAGAACTCAACTTCAGCAGCACCAACGTGAACGACGCCGGGCTGTTTCACTTCAAGGGGTACACCGAGTTGACGAGCATTGGTTTCAGCAGCAAGGGCGTCACCGACACGGGGCTGGACCACCTCAAGGGCTGCAAGGAACTGACCCACCTCGGCCTGAACGGCACAGGCGTGACGGACAAAGGGTTGGTTCAGTTCAAAGGCTTTACCAAACTGACCGTTTTGGGCCTGAGCCACTCGGCCGTAACGGACGACGGGCTGAAAAACTTCAAGGACTGCAAGCAGTTATGGGGCCTCTCCCTGTGTTACACCGAAGTGACGGACAAGGGGCTTGAGAACTTCAAGGACTGTGACAAACTGGCGCAACTCAACATCAGCAAAACGAAGGTGACAGACAAGGGGTTTGAGAACTTCAAGGACTGTCAGAAACTGGTCGAACTATTTGTCCACGACACGGATATTACCGACGCGGGGCTGGCAATCCTCGCGAACTGCCGGAGCCTCCGCGACCTCGATGTCAGGAACACGAAGATCACCCGCGAAGGTGCGCAGAGGCTCCACGAGGCACTGCCGCGGTGCCGGATCGAAACCGACTGGGGACCGATCGGATCGAAGTTTGACGCCCGCGAGGCCGCGGAGTACGTGTTGTCCGTCGGCGGGGCGGTCCGGGTGAACGGGGCGGACCGCGACATCCGCGATAAGCCCGATCTGCCAAAGGGCGAATTCACGCTGACCCGGGTGGACCTGGTCAACAACCAGAACGTGACGAACGCGGGCCTGAAGTGTTTCGCCGGTTGCACGGGGCTGAAGGAACTTGAACTCAACGGCGCCGCCGTCACGGACGCGGGCCTGGTGCATTTCAAGGGCGCCACGGAACTGACATCGCTCGCTCTCAGCGGCAAAGAGATCACCGACGCGGGCGTGAGCAACTTCAAGAACTGCACCCGGCTCACCTTCCTTTTCCTGCCCTGCCCCGCAGTGACCGACACCGGGTTGGCCCACTTCAAGGACTGCGCGGAACTCGAACACGTCTACCTGACGGGTACTGCGGTGACCGACGCCGGAGTGGCGCACCTCGCCGGCTGCAAGAAACTCCGGTACGTCTCGCTCGCCGACACTCGCGTGACGGACCCGGGGCTGGTCCACCTCAAAGGCCGCGAATTGCGATACCTCAACCTGACCAAAACCGGCATCACCGACGCCGGGTTGGCGATCTTCGAGGGTCTCACCAGTGTGACTTACCTCGCCCTGAGCGACACGAAGGTAACGAACGTGGGGCTGGCACACTTCGCGGGCTGCTCGGGACTCAACCACCTCTACCTGAGCGCCGCCGGGGTGACCGACGCCGGGCTGGCACACTTCAAGGATTGCAAGTCCCTGATGTACTGTACGCTCGTCGGCAGCGGAGTCACCGAGGCGTGTCTGGCACAATTCCGGGGGTACCCGATCCTCCGAA
This sequence comes from uncultured Frigoriglobus sp., assembly GCA_964495365.1. Lineage (GTDB taxonomy): Bacteria > Planctomycetota > Planctomycetia > Gemmatales > Gemmataceae > Gemmata. Next base: position 1,906 of record CAZBXY010000173.1, read on the forward strand.
CGCTCGACGTGAGCAAGACGAATCTGAGTCCGAAAGCGATCGAGGAATTCGCCCGGGCGGCCCCGGAGTGCAAGATCACGCACAACGGGGGCACCACCGGGCCGAAGAAGTGACGATGCCGCTCACACGAAGTTCACGCCGGTGACGCTGATCGCCCTCCGTAGGCGCTTCAGGTACTCCTTGCGTGAGACCTCCGTCACGCCCATGCGCCCGGTGTGGTCGGTCTTCATCTGCACGTCCAGAAGCAAGAACCCGCGGGCGCGGAGCCGCGACACTAGCGCCGCCAGGGCCACCTTCGAGGCGTCCGAGACGCGGTAGAACATCGATTCCGCCGCGAACAGCCCGCCGATCGATACACCGTAGGTGCCACCCACCAGTTCCCAGTCGTCGGGATCGGCGCCCGAGCGAATCCACGTTTCGACGCTGTGAGCGTGGCCGAGCCGGTGCAGGGTCGTGTACGCGGTGAGCATCTCGTCGGTCACCCAGGTACCCTCGGGCCGACACTCGCCGCACGCCCGCATCACCTCGGCGAACCGCTCGTTCACGGTGACGCGGAACTTCCCGGAGCGGATCGTGCGGGCGAGGCGCTTCGAGACGTGCAGCCCGCCGTAACCGGGAGTAGCGTCGGGGTGCGTGTAAGGGCTCGGGTTCAGTTCGATGACGCCGCGCGGGTCGGGCGACCACCACAGGATCGGGTCGCCCTCGTTGAACCACGGGAACACGCCCTCGGCGTAGGCGCGCAGGAGCGTGCGCGGGGCGAGGTCGCCGCCCACGCCGACAAAGCCGTCCGGTTCCGCCAGCTCCGGCGGGATCCACGGCACGTCCCGGCTTCCCCAGATGCCGCTCACTTCTCCCTCCGGGAGTTCCAGGTTCCAGCAGTTCCGAGTTCCAAGTTGAAGGCAGAAATCAACCCGCCCGCTTGTCTTCAACTTGGAACTCTGGAACGTGGAACCTGGAACTACTTGTCCAGTTTCCCCAACAGCTCCTTCGCCTCGCCGGCGGCCTTCGCGGTCGGGTACTTCTTCAGGATGTACGCCAGCACGGTCTTCGCCTGCTCGGTCTTGCCGGCCTCGATGAGCTTCTTCGCCAGCGCGAGCTTCTCGGTTGCGTCGGCCTCTTCCTCCGCGGTCGCCGGGGGCGGGGGCGGCTTGACGTACCCGCGCTCGCCGGTCGTCGTGAGCAGCACCCACCCGTCGTACTTGTCGCCGTCCTTCGACACCACCACGTAGCCCAGCTCGCCCACCTTCTTGAACAACTCGTCGAGGGCGGCTTCCAGCGGCTTATCCTTGCAACTGTACGTGACCTTCTGCGCGTACGGAAAGTTCGGGCCGTAGGTCCACATCAGTTGCGTCTCGACCCGCACATCCACCTGTGCTGCGAACTCCTTCAGCACGTCGCCCAGCCGCGCGTCGGTGAACGCGACGGTCATCTTCGCCTTGAGCGACCGCGTTCGGGTCAGTTCGGCCGCCGGGGTGGACTTCGCGGGTTCCTTCGCGTCTTTGGTGTCCTTCTTCTCGTCCTTCTGTGGCTCCGCGGGCGCGTCGGGAACGGCCCCGAACAGCCCCGCGGAGGCCGCGAACAGCACGATCGCACGCATGACAAATCTCGCTCGCGAAGGGTTCTGGACACTCACCGACCGGACCCGCCCGAACGGATTACCCAGATTGAACTTACGGCAACGCAAAAAGGTTCCGCCGAAGCGCCTACCGTGCTGGTTCGGGAGGCTCCGTTCCCCTAAAATAACACAGTTCTTCGCGGAACGGCAGTCGCCACGGAAAACCTCACTTTCGGACCGCGAGAAGCACTTTGCAAGGAGCATTCGTTGGCCGATCCCGTACCCCCTCCCGGTGGCCCCGAGACCCCGCCGGGCGGCCCGACCGCAGCCCCCGTCAACCCGCTCGACATCATCGACGAGCTTCGCGACAGCTACTTAACATACGCGCAGTCGGTCATCATCAGCCGCGCGCTGCCGGACGTGCGCGACGGGCTGAAGCCGTCGCAGCGGCGCATCCTCGTTGCCATGAACGACCTCGGCCTGGGGCCGAACGCAAGTACCAGCAAGTGCGCCGGGATCATCGGCGAGACGATGAAGCGGTATCACCCGCACGGCGACGCCTCGATTTACGACTCGCTCGTCCGAATGGCGCAGGACTGGAACCTCCGCTACCGGCTCGTTCACGGGCAAGGGAACTTCGGCTCGATCGCCGGGCTTCCGCCGGCGGCCCACCGTTATACGGAAGCGCGCCTGACGCCCGCGGCGGCGGAGCTGCTCGAAGACCTCGAACGCGACACCGTCGATTTCATCGACAACTACGACGGCAAGTACCGCGAACCCCTCGTCCTGCCGGGCAAGTTCCCGAACCTGCTCGTCAACGGCTCCGACGGCATCGCGGTCGGCATGGCGACGCACATCCCGCCGCACAACCTGCGCGAGGTGTGCAAGGGGCTGCTCAAGCTGATCGACGAGCCTGACGCGTCGCTCATGGAACTGGTGGAGATCATCCCCGGCCCGGACTTCCCCACCGGCGGCTGTGTGATGGGCCGGCAAGGCATCCTCGACGCCTACGCCCGCGGGGCCGGCAAGATCACGCTGCGCGCCCGGGCCGAGGTGATGGAGGAGGTGAAGGGGAAATCGCCTTCGATCCTCATTCGCGAGGTGCCGTTCCAGGTGACGCGAAACGCGCTCACCGAGGAAATCGCCGAACTGGTAAAGTCCGAGCGGATCGCCGGGATCAGCGGCGTTCGCGACGAGTCGAGCGCCCGCAACGGCGAACCGGTGCGGCTCGTCATCGAACTCAAGCGCGGCACCGACCCGCACCTCGTGCTGAACCAGCTCTACCAGTACACGAAGTTGCAGAAGACGGTCAGCATCATCATGCTGGCGCTGGTGGACGGGCGCCCGCGCGAACTCACGCTCAAGGAGATGCTGCAAAATTTCCTCGAACACCGCGTCCACGTCATACGCCGGCGAACCGAGTACCTCTTGCGCGAGGCCAAGCGCCGCGGGCACGTGCTCGAAGGGCAGCTCATCGCGATCGCGGACATCGAGAACGTCATCAAGATTTGCCGCACGTCGCCCAACCGCTCGGAAGCGAAAACCCGGCTGCAAGGGCTGACGGTGGCCGCGAGCCTGATGGAACGTGCGATCGGCGCGGAGGCGTTCACCGCGCTACAGCGCGAACTCGGCGCGGTGGCCGAGTACAAGATGACCGAACAGCAGGCCGAAGCGGTCGTCAGGCTCCAACTCGGACAGCTCGCGGCACTCGAAAGCGACGAAATCCTGAAGGAGTACACGTCACTCCGCGAACTGATTCGCGGCTACGAGACGCTACTGTCCTCCGACGCGAACATTCACGCCGTCATCCGCGAAGACCTCGAAAAGATGGCCGCGAAGTACGGCGACGACCGCCGGACCGAGATCAGCGACGACGGCGGCGACGTGGACATGGAAGACCTGATCGTGGACGAGCCGAACGTCGTCACGATCACGCACGAGGGGTTCGTCAAGCGGATGCCGCTGACCGAGTACCGCGTGCAGGGCCGCGGCGGCAAGGGCGTGCAGGGGGGCTTGCGCGACAACGACTTCGTCGAACACTTCTTCGTCGCCAGTACAAAGGCGTACCTGCTGTGCTTCGCCAACACGGGCCGCATGTACTGGCTGAAGGTGTACAAGATCCCGCAAGCGGGTCGCACCAGCCCCGGTCGGGCGATCGCGAACGTTCTTCAACTCAAGGAGAACGAAAAGATCACGAGTATCGTGCCGGTGCGCGAGTTCTGCGAGGGGTTCCACCTGCTCATGGCGACGCGGCAGGGCACGGTGAAGAAGACCGACCTGATGGACTACAGCAACGTCCGTCAGGGCGGCATCATCGGCATCACGCTCGACGAGGGCGACGAGTTGATTGATGTGGCTCTCACGAGGCCGGGCGACGAGATCATCCTTTCGACGCGCAAGGGCATGGCGCTGCGGTTCCGCGAGTCGAACGCCCGCTCGATGGGCCGCACCGCGAAGGGCGTGCGAGGGATCAGGCTCGGCAAGGACGACGCGATCGTCGGCATGGTGGTGGCCGATCCCGACGGGCAGCTCCTCACGGTGTGCGAGAACGGCCTGGGCAAGCGGACGCCGTTCGGACCGAACACGCCGCTGCCCGAGGGCGGCACGGAGAGCGAAGACGAAGCCGCGGCCGAACCCGAGGTGGTCGAATCCGAGACCGACGCCGGCGACGGCGAGGGCGAAAGCACCGACCCGACCGGTATGCGCTACCGCGTCCAGAACCGCGGGGGCAAGGGGCTGAAGGACGTGAAGGTGACCGCGAAGAACGGCCCGGTCGTGGGGATCGCCAGCGTCCGCGACGGCGACGAGATCATGCTCATCACGAAGGACGGCATGGTGACCCGGAGCAAGGTGGACGCGATCCGCCTCGTCGGCCGCAACACCCAGGGCGTTCGCGTGATGAACCTCAACGACGGCGACAAGCTCGTGACCGTCGCGCTGGTGGCGAAGGAGACCGTCGGAAACGAATAAGAGGATTCACCGCGAAGACCACAAAGACCGCAGAGAGAAGACGGGAGAGAATCGAAAGAGGTTATTCTCGACTTCCCTATCTTCTCTCTGCGGTCTTTGTGGTCTTCGCGGTGAAACTTGCTTTTGGGAGCCTCTTCGATGCGCGTGCTGATTACCGGCGGGTATGGGTTCATCGGGGCGTGGATCATCCGCAACCTGCTCGCCCGCGGCGACAGCGTGTGGGTGTTCGACCTGCGCGAGGACGCCCGCCGGCTGCGGCTCATCCTGCCGGAATCGGAAGTCGCGAAGGTCGCCTTCATCCAGGGCGACGTGACCGACCTCAAGGCGATCTCCGCGGCCATCCGCGAATACCAGATTTCGCACATCGTCCACCTGGCGGGGCTACAGGTGCCGACGTGTCGGGCCGACCCGATGCTCGGCGCAAAAGTCAACGTGTTGGGGACGCTGGCGGTGTTCGAGGCCGTGAAGGCCGCCAGCGAACAGATCAAGCGATTGGTTTACGCCAGTTCCGCCGCGGTGTTCGGCGGGCCGGACAAGTACTCGGCCGGACCGCAACCGGATGACGCGCCGCTCGTGCCCAGCACGCACTACGGCGTCTTCAAGTGCTGCAATGAGGGTAACGCCCGCATCTACTTCCAGGACTCCGGGATTTCGAGCGTGGGCCTGCGCCCGTGGACGGTGTACGGAGTCGGCCGCGACCTCGGCATGACGAGTGAGCCGACGAAGGCCATCAAGGCGGTGCTATTGGGCCGGCCGTATCACATCAACTTCGGCGGGCTGAGCGACTTCCAGTACGTCGATGACGTGGCGAAGACGTTCATCAACTGCCTCGACCGGCCGTACACCGGGGCCAAGAGCTACAACCTGCGCGGCGCGGTGATCCAGATGAAGGAGTTCCACGCGGCGCTTGCGACCGTGCTGCCCGAAGCCGCGAAACTGGTCACCTTCGGCACCACGCAAATTGCGATCGCCTACGACCTCTCCGACGCCGGGCTTCAGCGCGATCTGGGGCCGATGCCAAAGACCGCGCTCGTGGACGGGATCCGCGAGACCGTGGCCATCTTCAAGCAACTCCAGAGCGAAGGGCGCCTGGACACGGCCGACCTAGAAGCCCCGAAGGCCGCGCCGGTGGTCGTCGCCGACGAACCGTGACCCGTGCCACGAAGACAGGCACCCGCGGGGCTACCCCAGGATCTCGCGCACGGGCCGGCCGCCGTGCGCGATCCCGTTGGGGCGCCCGGTCTTGTCCGGCACCATCGACTCCGGGTCGATCCCCAAACACTCGTAGATCGTCGCGCACACGTCCGCGGTACTCACCGGCCGGTCCTTCACATACGCGGCCTGCGCGTCGCTCGCGCCGCACACGGTCCCGCCCCGGATCCCGGCGCCGGCGAACACCACAGAGTAGCAGAACGTCCAGTGGTCGCGGCCCGCGTTCGCGTTGATCTTCGGCGTGCGGCCCATCTCGCTCATCACCACGACCAACGTTTCGTCCAGCAACCCGCGGTCCGACAAATCCTCCAGTAGCGCGGTGAAGGTCTGGTCGAAGTGAGGGAGCTTGTTCTCCTTCAGGATGCTGAAATTCTTGGTATGCGTGTCCCATGCGTCGTAGTCGATCGGCACGCGGTCCCAGAACAAGTCCCACGTCACGTTCACGAACCGCACGCCCTCTTCGATGAGCTTGCGGCCGATCAGCGTGCTGTGCCCGAACAGCGTGCGGCCGTAGCGGTCGAGGAGTCGCGGGTCTTCCTTCGACAGGTCGAAGCACGCCTTCATCTTCGACGCGGTGAGCAGTCCGAACGCCCGCTGCTGCGCCCGGTCGTAGCCGCTGATGGTGCCGTCACTTTCGAGTTTCTTCGCTTTGTCGTCGATCTGCTGGAGCAGCGAGCGCCGGTCGTTCAGCCGGTCGATGGTGAGGTCCGTCTCGAACGCGGTGTTCGGCAACACCGGCGCGCCGCGAACGATTGACGGCTTCCCCGGGACCGGCTTCTCGCCCTTGTCGGCGTAGGGCGCGCATTCCGAAATGAGCGGGTCGTACTTGCGCCCGAGCATCCCGGCGTACGGTCCGGCGCGGCGGAACGCTTGCCCCCAGCCGAGCCAGCACGGCAGGTACACGTAATCCGGCAGGTCGCCGCGCCCGGCGCGGAGGAACTCGCACACGCTGCCCATGCTCGGCGGGTCGGTGTCGCGCGGGTGCTGGTCCGGCATCGGCACTTCAAAGCCGGTGTAACTGGGCAAGCAGTTGTGGCAGCCGGCCTTGTGGTTCACGCTGCGAACGATCGCGGCGCGGTGCATCCACTTGGCGGTGCGAGGCAGGTGTTCGCAAATGCTGACGCCGCCGGCGGAGGTGGGAATCGGCCTAAACTCGCCGCGCACTTCAGCCGGCGCGTCGGGCTTCAGGTCCCACATATCTTGTGTGGGCGCGCCGCCGAGCAGGTACAACAGGATGACGTTTTTCGCCTTCCCGGCGCGCGCGGAAGTGGGTTTTTTGGCTTCGGCCGCGAGCAGTTGTGGGAGCGTGAAGCCGCTGCCGAGCAGCGTGAGCGCCCCGGCCGCGAGGGTTTCGCGCCGCGTCACGCCGTCGCAGGTGCGCCGCGGGCTGCCGAGCAGGGTAATCATGTCGTGCTCCGGGTGGGGATGGAGCTGGCGGGATCAACCGACTGTACGCCAAGCGCACGACACGTGCAACGGGGAAGTGCTTTCGATCGGAGCGCGAGTTCGCGCGAAACCCCTGAGATTTCTCAAAGGGTGCCAAAGGGTGCCAAAGGGTGCCAACTGGCACCCTTAGACCAACGCCTTGAAATCCTGGGGTTTGGTGCGAGGTATGCCAAAGGGTGCCAACTCTGTCACCCTGCGGTCGATCCGTCAGAGGTCGAGATCCCACACGACGATTTTCCCAGTGTTCGTGCCGACGGCGGCGAGCGATCCGTCGGCCGAGAAGCACACACTCCGCGACTGACCAACGTCCCAGGTCCAGGTTTGGGTGACCTTCCAGGTCGCGGTGTTCCAGAGCGTCACGGCGCCGTCGAGTCCGGCCACCACGAGCCACTTCCCGGAGGGGTGGATCGCGAACCCGGTGAAGTGTTTCCGGTTCGCCGGGTTGGACAACTTCTGCGGCTTGGGGTCAAGTTTCGCGCGGTCGTAAACGAGCAGCGTCGGACCGTGGTGCGCGATCACGAACGTTTCGCCCACGGCCAGATCGGTGATGAGCTGGTTCGGGTACGCGACCGGCATTCTCGTTGCGGCTCCGGTATCGGCGTCGCGCGAAACCAGTTCGATTTGCGCCCGCGGCGAAACGGATGTCGTAACGGCATCTGCGGTCCAGAAGGTGCGGCCGTCGGGCGTGAACGCGACGGCGAGCTGTTGGCGGTCGCGGCCCCAGTTGCACTTCCAGGCGGTGTGCAGTCTCCTGGGGCCGCCCGGAAGTTTCCACGCGCCGATGCCGCGTTCGACGACGGCCCGCCGGCGAACGTTGGGCGCGAACTGATAACCGGATAGCCCCGCGATCAGTCGCGTTTCGTCCGGGCTGACCGCGCACGGATACCAGACTTCCCAGTTGGCCGATTTGAGTTCGGTGCCACGACTCGTGCGCCAGTCGAATACGGAAATGCCGAGGTAGTAATCGGAATCGTCCGAAGGGGTGTTACACGCCGCCGCGACTCGCCCGCCAGTGAGCGGAGCGAACCACCGCACGACGTGCCATTCCAGGAGATGCACCACCGGTTCCGAACCGGCGCCGAGGTCGAATACGTCGAGTCCGAGATCGGGTTGACCGTAGCCGAGGCTGTCCGCGTGCAGCCCGGAGGCGAACAGGTGCGTGCCTTCGGGCGCGAAGGCGACGCGCTCGACCTTCTGCAGTTGGCTGACGAGAACGCGCATGAGTCACACGACCGACTTCGGCGCCACCGCGAGTTTCGCCTTCCGCTTCTCCAGCCAGTGCCTCCCGGCCTTCCACAGGATCGGCACGATCGACAGGAACACGACGACGATCACCACCTTGTCGATGTGCTTGGCCCAGGTGAAGTTCGGGTCGCCGAGCAGCCCTTGCATCGGCGGGTCGGTGAACGGAACCAGGTAGTAGCCGATCAGGAGCATACTGACGATCCAGCCGATCCCGCCGAACACGTTGTAGAAGAGGAACGTGCGGTACTCCATCTTCGCGGCCCCGGCCACGACCGGGACGAACGTGCGAACGATCGGCACGAACCGGGCCATGACGATCGTTTTGCCGCCGTGCCGCTCGTAGAAGGCTTTCGCGCGCAAGAGGTATTCGCGCTTGAAGAACCGGCTCGACGGGCGGTTAAAAATGGCCGGCCCGGCCTTGTACCCGATCCAGTACCCGACCGTGTCACCGATGATCGCCGCGGCGCACAGGCAGATGATGAACGGCCACAGGTTCCAGCCGCTCAGCTGCGCGACGATGCCCAGCACGACGAGCAGCGAGTCGCCCGGGAGCAAAAAACCGATGAGGAGGCCGGTTTCGGTGAACACGACGAGCGACACCGCGACCAGCGCCGACCAGTACACGCCGGGTTGGTTGAGCGCGGCCTTGAACGCGTCCGGGTTGGTCAGGTTGCGCGGGTGGAGCAGGACGCCGAGGATGTCCCAGACTTGCGTGAAGAACTCTTCCATGTCGCGTTGGTTCCGGGGGCTGCGGGGCGGGTCGAACCCGTATTGGGATAAGCCTACTGCGCAAATGAGGGTTGGGGGAAGGGCAACCGCCGGCGGAGTCAGAGGACAGAGGGCGGAATGAGGGGGAAGCTTTTGATTTTAGCCCCGGGTCGAAACGTTAGCCCGGAGTTGCGCGGGTCGAAGCCCCCCAACTCCGGGAAACCGATGCGAAGTGAATCGAAGCCCCCGTCAGGCAACGGCCTTCGCGGTCGGTTTGGTTGCGCTTCACTCTGGGCTAACATCGACCGCCCCTCCGGGGCTGAAACCGGCGCGCGGATCGTGGTGGTGTCGCGCCGCGGGTGGGTCGGTCTCGTCGGCCTCGTCGGCCTCGTCGTACCAGGCCTGCGGCGGGCACTTCGCGGCCAGTTCCTTGAGTTGATCGTTCGAGAGTGAGACGCGCTCCAACAGGATCACTTCGAGGTCGTCGAGCGGCGGTGTGACCATTTCGCGCCCTCCGGTTGTTCGCGGTTTACACCAACTTCGTGGCGGTCTCAATTGTGATAAGCTGAGTGCTTCCGTTCCCCGCTCGGTGCCCGCGATGCTCCCGCTCCCGTCGTCCGGTCAGTGTCACTACACGGCCGCGTTCTCGCCGTGCGGACGGTGGCTCGCGGCCGGCGGGAGCGATCACGCGCTCGACGTGTGGGACTTGCACGCCCCGCAACAACCGGCCCGGCGGCTGCAATCGCTCAACGGGCCGATCATGCGGGCACGGTTTGCCCCGGACGGGCGCCTGGTCGCGGTTTCGACCGAGTGGCTCGCCACCTTCGAGGCCGAAACCCTGTCGTTTCGATGGACGCGAGCCGTCGGCACCGCGCGGTCGGTCGCGATCACACCCGACGGCAACGCCGTGATCCTCTTCGACGGCGCCCTCCGCTGGTTCGCGGTGAGTGCCGACGACAAGAGGCAGTTGAACTGGGCGCTTGAGACGGTTCGCTGGCCGGTCGTGGACATCGCCACCGAAGCCGGGCGGATCGTTGTGGCTCACGCGGGGCTTCTGAACGTTCTCGACGTCGAAAGTGGCACCAGTATCGACGATGTGCCGCTCTCTGTTTCGCCACACCGGCTTGCTTGCTCAGCCGACGGCATCCTGGCGGCCGTGATCGCGAACGGGCACCTCTCGGTGTGGAACCTGACGACGCGAACCGCGGTTATTGAGCGGACCGCGGCGGCGCACGGCGGGTGGCTCTCGGTGGCGTTCGACCCGCGCGGCCGGCGGATTGTGACCGGCGGCATCGATAGCACGGTTGCCGTCTGGGACGCGACGAGCGACGGCCCGCCGCTGACCACCTTCCAGTGGGGCGTTGGCCCGGTGTACGCGGTGACGTTCGACCGCGACGGGCTGCGCGCCGCCGCGGCCGGGCACGCCGGGGCGATCGTCTGGGACATCGACGAGTAGGAATAAATCTCAAATCCCAAACACGAAAATCGGTGCCTCGATTTTGTTTGGAAATTGTGGCTTGGGTTTTGAGATTTCCCGCCGGGCGCGGGTTATTCTTCCGGTTGGGGGAAGACCGCGATGCGGGTACTCAAGACGACGCGCGGTGAGGTGCTCGACGTGGCGTTCAGCCCGGACTGCCGGGCGATCGCCGCGGCCGTGCGCGACGCCGGCGTCTTCCTGTGGAACCTCGATTCGCCGAACATCGCCCCGGTGCGGCTCGAACCCGAGGGCGGGTACCGCCCCGGCGGGCTGAGCTTCTCCGCCGACGGGCGGCAACTGGCGTGGCTGACGCAAAACGGGCGCCGCTCCTACGACCGTGACACCCGCTCCGCGACGACCGCCGTCTACCCGCTGGCGGACACGCACGGGATCGATCACGCCAGCGACGCGACCGGTACGCGGGCGGTGTCGAATCACCGCATCCCGCACTACGTCCTGACCGGCTGGAAGCGGACCGAGGGGGAGTGGGTGCAACAGTGGCAACTGTCTACCCGCGAGCTGTACACGGCCGGGATCTACCTGTCCGCGGCCGGCGACCGGTTCGCGATGCTGACCCGCTCGACCCAGGGCGCGGTGTGGTGGCGGAACCCGATGCGGCTGGAGGTCCGCGACTGCGCGACCGCCGCCGAACTGACCACCGGCACCTACCCGTACAGTTACGGGGCCCGGCTCCGGTTCCATCCCGACGGCACGCAGCTCGCCGCGATCCACGAGATGACGCTCTTGGCGTGGGCGCTGCCAACCAGGGGCGACCCGCGCAGGGTACGGAACGCGGACAGCCGCAAGCACTTCACCGCGCTGGCGTACCACCCGACCGGTCGGCACCTGTTCGCCACCAGCAACGACGAAACCGTTCACGTCTTCGACCCGCACACGCTCGACCGCGTGACCCGCTATACGTGGAACCTGAACCGCCTGAGCGCGATCGGGATCAGCCCCGACGGCACCCTCGCCGCCGCCGGCTCCGCTCATGGAGATGTGGTGGTGTGGGACTTGGATTAGTGGTTAGTGCCAGTGGTTGGTGTCAGTGAAAGGCAGAAGAGAAGGCTCGGTCTTCTGCCTTTCACTGACACCAACCACTGGCACTAACCACTACTTCTTCCGCCACACCTGGTCCGCGGTCAGCCCCAGCTTGGCCATCGCGGGCTGGATCTCGGCGTAGAAGCGTTTCGCGTCAACGGGGTAGCCGGCGGTCGGCTCGATGCCGGGGACGTGGGTCGCCCAGAAGCGGTTGAACTGCCGCATACACACTTCGCGCAGGTACTTGCACACCATCGACGCGAGCGCCACCGCGACGCTGTCGCCGTCGGCCCGCGGGCGGAAGGTGACCGTCACGTCGCGCGGCAGCAGTTCGATGCGGTAGCGGCTTTCTTCGGCCGACTCGCGCTCCGCGATCACCCACCCGTCGGGGAACGCGTCCTGAAGGATGCCGGCGTAGAAGTTCCGCCCGCCCTGCTTGTCGCACAGGAAGATGACGGGATCGGTGAGGGAATCCGGAACGGTGACGTGCCCGACGACGCTCATCGCCCGCATCAGAGCTGTCAGTCCGGTGCTCAGTGCCGTAGCCTTCGATCCCGACGAATCGACGATCTGATTGAACCGCGGCGCGGGTACGACGTTGAAATGCACTCCGTAGATTCCGGCCGTGTACGCACTGAGCCATTGCCCGAGGCTGTCCGACAGCACGTTGGGTGACACCGCGATCGGCAACTGCTCGCCTCCGTCGAACCACCCTTCTTGCTTCAAGTCATCCGCGGACGTTTGGACGGCCTGAGTGAGTAACGATTCGATGGGATTGGGGACGACTCCGAATAGTGCGTAGGCGACCGCTTCCAGCGCTTCGAGGCCGCCCTTCGCGTAGACCTTCTTCGAGTCGTCGATGAGCAAGCGGCCGTCGGCCTTCTCGTGCGCGCGGCGGACGGCGCCCTTGAGGGTGTCCCAGCCCGCGGGGTCGGACGCCGGTAACTTCAACGCGACCGCCGCCTGAACCAGCGGGCCGAGGTTCGGACCGTAACCCGCTTCGTCGATTCCGACAACCCAGGGCACAGGCACCGCCTTTCTCCCCTTCCTTTCCAGGGAAGGGGGCCGGGGGGTTAGGTTTTCGCCGCTTCGCCGCTATGGTAACCGCATCCCTCACTCGGAGGAACCCGACGTGTTCGCCGATAACCTCTTCCTGAAGATCATCGACAAGACCATCCCGGCGAAGATCGCCTACGAAGACGATTTGTGTCTCGCGTTCCACGACATCAAGCCGCAAGCCCCCACGCACGTGCTCATCATCCCCAAAAAGGTGATCCGCACGCACGACGACGCCACCGCCGACGATCAGATGCTGCTGGGGCACCTGCACCTAGTCGCGGTGAAGCTGGCGAAGCAGTTCGGGCTGACGCAGGGCTACCGGCTCGTCATCAACTGCAACGCGCACGGCGGGCAGACGGTGCCGCACCTCCACATGCACCTGCTCGGCGGGCGCGACATGACCTGGCCCCCCGGCTGACCATGACCGACCCCGAGCTGCGTTCCGTGCTGAGTGATCGCATTGCGGCCGTTCGCGCGCGCATCGCGGAGGCGTGCCGGCGCGCCGGGCGCGATCCCGCCGGCGTGACCCTCGTCGCGGTCACCAAAACCGTATCGGCGCAGGTCGCGGCGGTCGCGGCGGAGTTGGGGCTGCGCGACCTTGGCGAGAGCCGGCCGCAAGAGCTGTGGAAGAAGGCCGACGCGGTGAAGAGCGTGAACTGGCACCTGATCGGGCACCTCCAGCGGAACAAGCTCGACCGCACCGCACCGCTCGTCACGCTGGTTCACTCGGTCGATAGCGAACGTGTTCTCGAAGCACTCGACGCATTCGGTCGCAAACGCGGCGCGCCGGTGCCGGTGCTGCTCGAAGTGAACTGTAGCGGCGAAGCGGCGAAGGGCGGGTTCAGCCCGGTCGAAGTACTCGTAGCCGGCATGAAGGCGGCAGCACTTACGGGCGTGAATGTTCGCGGGCTGATGACGATGGCGGCCTACACCGACGATCCGCAAGAGACACGACCAACGTTCGCGCTTCTGCGCGAACTTCGCAATTCGCTCCGCGCCCAAACCGGGCTGCCGCTCGCGGAGCTGTCGATGGGGATGAGCAACGATTTCGAGGTCGCGGTGGAGGAGGGCGCGACCCTCGTCCGCATCGGCACGACCCTGTTCGAGGGTATGGCGAACGGCGCGGCGTAAGCCCGCCGAGGCAGCGCCAACGACTCGGCGGGCTTACGCCGCGCCGTTCGCCATACCAAGCCGTTCGCCATACACGCCGTTCGTCTATTTGGGTGGCTCTTTCGCCTTCTGGTCGAGCAAGTACGCGATGATCTTGTACAAATCGGCCTCCGGCACCACGGTGTCGAAGTTCGCCGGCATCGCCGAGAGCATCGTCTCGCGGTTCACCGCGATCTCGTCCAGCGGGATCCGCTGCTCCTTACCTTCCAGGTCCGCGACCACCAGCACCTTGCCCTCCACGCGGAGCATCAGCGCGGTGATGGTCTTCTCGTTGGTCAGCGTGATCGACCGCGCGCGGAACGCCTGATCCACGTTGCGGTTCGGGTCGAGGATGTCTTCCAGGAGGCGCTCCACCCCGCGAACGCCGATTCCGTCGAGTTGCGGGGCGATCTTGCCGCCCTGGTCGCCGATCCGGTGGCACGTGGCGCAGTGCTTGGTGAAGAGTTTCGCGCCTTCGTCCTTGTCGATCTTCGCGGAGGCGAACGCCGCGGATCGCTTCTTGATGAGGTCCGCGAGTCGCTGATCCGCCGGCGGGAGGTTCTTCGTCAATTCGGCGACGCGCTTCTGCCAGTCCTCCGCGTTGGACGCCTTCAGCCGCTCCAGAATCGCCTTCTCCTGAA
>CAZBXY010000174.1:0-16297 GCA_964495365.1 uncultured Frigoriglobus sp.
ACCAGAGACCCACCACCCGCAGAAGGCCAACCACCCACTGGATGACATGAGCCACTTGTTTTTGTGTCTCTTTGTGCCTTTTTGTGGCCATCCGCTTTCTTGAGGGTCTGTGATGTCTGCCGAAACGCTCGAATTCAAAGCCGAACTCAAGCAGCTGCTGCACCTCATCACGCACTCGCTGTACTCCGATCGCGAGATCTTCCTCCGCGAACTCATCTCCAACGCCTCCGACGCCATCAACAAGGTGCGGTTCGACGCGCTGGCCAACGCGGAGAAGCTCGAAGGCAACACCGACTGGAAGATCAAGCTCACCCCGGACGCCGGCGCCGGCACGCTCACGATTTCTGACAACGGCATCGGGATGAGCCGGCAAGAGGTGATCGACAACCTCGGCACGGTCGCGCAGTCGGGCACAAAGGCGTTCCTCGAAGCCGCGAAGGCCGCCGGCAAGACCGGCGAGGCGCCCGGTCTCATCGGGCAGTTCGGCGTCGGCTTCTACTCCGCGTTCATGGTCGCCGACAAGGTGACGGTCGTGACCCGCGCTGCCGGGAGTGGGCCGGCCGACGGCACGAAGTGGGAGTCGGACGGGCAAGGCACCTACTCGCTCGACGCGACCGAGAAACCCACGCGCGGCACGGACGTGATCCTCCATTTGAAGGAGGACGCGAAGGACTTTCTGGAAACGTGGCGGCTGCGGGCGCTCGTGCGGAAGTTCTCCGACTTCCTCGAACACCCCGTTGTGATGGACGTCGAAAAAGAGGTAAAGGGCGAGGGTGACGAAGCGAAGAAAGAAGTAGCCGAGGAGACGCTGAACTCCCGCAAGGCGATCTGGCTCCGCAGCAAGTCCGAGGTGAAGCCGGAGGAGTACGAGGAGTTCTACAAGTCGCTGGCGCACGACACCGAGCCGCCCGCGGAGGTCATCCACTACGCCGCGGAGGGCAAAACCGAGTTCCGCGTACTCTGCTTCGTCCCGGCGCACAAGCCGTTCGGGTTCGACTACGAGGAGCCGGTCGCCGGGCTGCGGCTGTACGTGCAGCGCGTCCTCATCATGGACCGCTGCGAGCAGGTGCTCCCGCAGTACCTCCGGTTCGTCAAGGGCGTGGTCGATTCCTCCGACCTGCCGCTGAACGTTTCGCGCGAGTTGCTCCAGCAGAACCAGAAACTGGAGGCGATCCAGAAAAGCGTCGTGAAGAACGTCCTGGAGACGCTCGCGGGGATGAAGAACCTGGAGTTCGACAAGTACCTCGCGTTCTACAAGGGCTTCGGCAGCGTGCTGAAGGAGGGACTTACGCGGGACTGGAGCAATCGCGAGAAGGTCGCCGATTTGCTCCTCTTCGAGAGCGCCAACACGGAAGCGGGCAAGTTCACGACGTTCGCCGAGTACGCCGAGAAGATGCCGACCGACCAGAAGGAGATCGCCTACCTGATCGGCGAATCCGCGGAGCAGCTGCGCCGGTCGCCGTACCTCGAAGCGTTCCGCGCGAAGGGGCAGGACGTGCTCTTGCTCACGGACCCGATCGACGAGTTCGCGATCCCGCAACTCGGCGAGTACAAGGGGAAGAAGCTGGTCGCGGCCGATCGCGGGGAGGCGTCCGGGGTGGGCGAAGTACCCACCGGCGTGAAAGATCAGTTCGCCCCGCTGCTATCTCTTCTCAAGGAGAAGTTGCCCGACGTGGCCGACGTGCGGCTCACCAACCGGCTGACGGAAAGCGCTGCGTGCCTCGTCGCCGGCGAACACGGGATGTCGGCGCATATGGAGCGGCTGATGGAGCGCATGGGCCGCGACGCGGGCGCCACGAAGCGGGTGCTGGAACTGAACCCCGCTCACGCGACCGTGGAGGCGGTACGTCAGTTGCACCTGAAGGATGCCGGCGATTCTCGCCTCGACCTCTATGCGAGGCTGCTGTACGAACAAGCGGTCATCGCGGAAGGCTCGAAGGTGAGCGACCCGGTGGCGTTCGCCAAGCGGGTGAACGATCTGATTGTTCGCGACGCGCAATCCGCAGGGTCTTCCTGAGCGAATGTCTTTCGGCACCCGGCGCGATCGCGCGGTCCGCTACCGCGCCGGTTTTTTGCCCCGGGTGTCCTTCGAAACGGCCGATGGCACACCTCGGCCCGGCCGATGGGAAGGGCAGGAAAGGATGTCCGCTTGCCCGACGCTGGAACGTTTATCCCATTAGGATACCTTTCTTGTGGCCGTTCGTGGCCGGGCGCGTGACGTCGGAATTGTGGCCCGTCTGAAGAGTTCGCGCCCCACTCAAACCGGTAAGCGATTTTGGGCCAATTGCTGCGTTTTTTCCGATTGTGTGGACTTCCTGTTCTACGGTTCGCTTACATCGAGAGACACCGCGTCGGGAGACCGGCCATGATCGTCCCCCTGCTGACCGTCGCCGCGATCGCCATCACCCTGACGGCGGCTTACGTCTACGCGACCCAAACGCGGCCGGTGGAAGCGCTGGCCGGTGAAACGACGCTCGCCAACCACGCGGACCCGGCCGCCGAGACGCTGGCCTCCGGCCGGCACCTCGCCCCGGCGACCCGCACCGACTGGCACCTGACCACGGTTTCCGCCCTGTGCGACGCGGAGGAACTGCTGGACGTGCTGGAATGCCAGGGATTCGCGGAACGCGAGCTGGTTGTTCTGGGCAACTCGTGCTTCGCGGTCCGCTGGCGCTAACGAACGAAACACCCGAAACCTGACGCGCCTCGACCCGCGAGCATGATGCTCGCGGGTCGGGGTGTTTTTATCGGGTGGGTCGCTCTCTCCGAGAGCGACAAGCCCGGCGCGGCCGGGCGCCATTTGGCTCGGCACTTGGAGTCGCTCAGAAAGCGTCGCTCGCAACGCGAGCGACCCGGCTCTCGGAGAGAGCGACCACCCGAAAAGAATCACTGCCCAACGAAAAAACCCCATCATAACTCAGCTTGCGCCTTGTTATGATGGGGCCGGAACAGAGAAGAGGCCGAACGTGTGGTAATAGTGAGCGCCCGGGAAGGGCTTGTCAACGCCAACCGGCGGAATTTTCGCCCCCGCGCGGCCCGGTCCGCCGGACGGGTGCTTGATTCGACACCGCAACACGACTACGCTGGGGGTGAATTACCGACGGTCGGTCGTTCCGTTCCCCCGAAGGTCTCAGCACATGCCCTCTGACGCGGACCTGACCAATGAGTTCTTTCAGGTCAAGCGCCACGGCGACGTGGCCGTGATCGTGCCGTCGCCGCAGGTCGAAGACCTGCCCGAGACGCTGCTCCAGCCGGCGGCGGAGCTGGTGCTCGCGCCGCTCAAAGGAGACCCGCCGAACCAGATCATCGTGGACCTGTCGGCCGTGTCGTACTTCGGTTCGGCGTTCATCACGTTCCTGTTGCGGTGTCACCACCTGCTATCGGCCCGCGGGAGCGAGCTGGTACTGGCCGGGGTGAACCCGAACATCCGCGAGCTGTTGCGGATCACGAACCTGGAGATGTACTGGGCGCTGTACGACACCGCGGCCGAGGCGATCAGCGCCCTGGGCGGCGCGGATTGATCCACGAACCCGGAGGCGGTGTCCGGTTCGGAACGCGCCGCGCCCGCGTCCGGCGGACCGCAGTTCGATGGGTGCGACCGAACCTTTCTTCAATCACCGGTGTCTGATTCGCACGGAAGGGCAAGCCGACTGGTGACGGCACCCGGTTGGAAGCCGGACGAAGCGCGAGCTCTTGCAGGTTCAATTCCTGTCCCTTCCGCTGCCGCCCCGACGGTGAAACGGAATATCATGTCTCGGTCCTAACGAGAAGTTCCGGATTCGATTCCTGGTCGGGGTATTTGCTTCGGGGGTCGGAATGGGTTGGGCGACCGACGCGCGCAACGCACTCGCCGCCGGGCGCGAAGTGAAGGTCCGACCGACCGGCGGTTCGATGCGCGGGCGAATCGAGAGCGGCCAACTGGTCACCCTCGCGCCGGTCGATCCGGCCGCGGTCGCCGTCGGCGATGCCGTTCTCGTCCGGTGGCGCGGTGGTGTTCTGCTGCACCTCGTCAAGGACGCGAAGGGCGATCAACTCCTGATCGGTAACAACGTCGGCAAGATCAACGGGTGGGTGGCGAGAACGGATGTGCTCGGAAAGGTTGTCCGGGTGGAAGATTGAAACGATTGCGGTCCCACACGAACCGGTAGTTGTGTCTGGTTTTGTGGCACAGGCTTTCCAGCCTGTGCGCCGGATAGCTCAAGGGCACAGGCTGGAAAGCCTGTGCCACAAGAAGAAAACCGAACCTACCGCGCCGGTCGGTGCTTCCGCAGCGCCTCCAGCGTGCGGCGCATGTCCGGCGGGAGCGGCGCTTCGGCCTCGATCCACTGCTCCGTTCGCGGATGCTTGAACCGCAACCGAAAAGCGTGCAGCGCCTGACGGTCGATCAGCACCGCGTCTTCGCCGGGCGGCGTTTCGGGCGCGAGGTCACTGAGCTTCAATTGCGACCGGCCACCGTAGAGCTTGTCCGCGAGTACCGGGCAGCCCGCGTGCAAGAGGTGAACGCGGATCTGGTGCGTGCGGCCCGTGCGCGGTTGCACCTTCACCAGCGTGAACCCGCGGAACCGCTCCAGAACCTCGTAATAGCTCAGCGCCGGCTTCGCGTCGGGGTCGGTCGAGACGATCATCCGCAACCGGTCGTGCGGGTGCATCTTCAGCGCGCCCTCGATGTAATCCGAATCGCGGTCCAGTTCGCCGGCGGCGATCGCCACGTACTCTTTAAACACCTTCCGCGACTCGAACTGCATCGCCAGGTCGCGGTGCGTCACGTCGTCTTTGGCCACCAGAATGACGCCGCTCGTGTCCTTGTCCAGTCGGTGAACGATCCCGGCGCGCAGGTGGCCGTTGCCGGTGCTGAGGTGGTCGCGGAAGTGCCACTGGAGCGCGTTGACGAGCGTCCCGGACCAGTTCCCCTTCGCCGGGTGAACGACCATGTCGCACGGCTTGTTCACAACAACGAGCCAGTCGTCCTGGTAGAGGATGTCGAGCGGGATGTTTTCGGGGACCGGGATCTCGTGTGTCGGTTCCGGGAGTGTGACGTGGAGCCGGTCGTTCTTCCGCACCTTGTAGCTCGGCTTGATTGTGGGCTTGCTGTTGACTGTCACTCCGCCAGCTTCAATCGCGCGCTGGACTTCCGAGCGGCTGAAATCGGCGCCGAGGTGGAGTTGAACGTACTGATCGAGGCGCATCCCCTCCGATTTGACCATGACGAGGAGGTCGAGCGGCTCGCGGAGCCGGACGCTGGGCGTCAGCGGGGTCGGCTCGGGCGCGAGATCGTCTTCGAGTTCGTCAGACATGGGGAATCAGGAGTCAGGGGTCAGGAAACAGGAGGCAGGGATCAGGAGCCAGGAATCAGACCTTCTGGCTTTGTCTCCTGTCTTCTGACACCTGTCTCCTGACACCTGGTTCACGGTCCGCCCGGGGGCGGGAACCCGCCGAGCCCGCCGAGCCCCTCGAACCCGGGCGGCAGCGGCATCTTGGGGTCGAACTTCGGCGGCAGCGCCGGGCGCAGGTCGTAGACCATCGTCTGGAGCAGCCGCACCTGCTGTTCGGTGTTCTGGTTCCGCAGCGCGTCGGCCAGCTTCTTCGAGTCCTTGCCCCAGTCGGTGTCGGGGGCGGCCTCGGCCACCTTGTCGAGCCACTCGATCGCCTTCTTCGGGTCGCCGCGGAACTGGAGCAGTTGCCCCTCCTTCGGCAGCCCGACCAGCGCCGCCTCGGCCTTCGCGCAGGCCAGCAGGCACTCGACCTTGATGACCGGGTCGTCCTTGAACTCGTCCACCAGCGCGGCGAACGCCTCGCGGGCCTTTTCGACGTTGGTGATCGCGGCGTTGCGGACGCCGGCGTCGGTGGCGGTGAGCCGGTCGATCCCCTCCGGCCCGAGCTGGTTGCGCGCCCGTTCCAGGGTCGCGAGCTTCGCCTGCATCGTGTTCGGGTACTTCTTCGCGTAGTCGTCCAGCGCCTCGTTCGACGTCAGCCCGTCGAATTCGACCCACATCGCCGACCGGGTCTTGTCCCGCTCGCGCACGATCCACCACGTCACCCCGATGCCGGTGACGACGAGCAGGAGCAGGGCCATCATCGGGTAGCTGAGGAGCTGGCCCTGCTTGAACTTCTCCCACCCGCCGGTGAGCGCGCGGGCCAGGGCGTTCGGCTCGGCCTTCGCCTCGGTCGGGTTCGTGGCGTGTGGGGTGGCGGGGGCGGGCTGTTGCTGCTGTTCCGTGCTCATGGGACTACTCGGACCCCGGTCGGGGAAGCGTTACAGCCGGCACATTCGATACGCCCGGCAGGTGAGGTTGATGATATGCCCCCCGCGCGTGCGGGTCAATCGAAGTGGGCGGGGCAGTGGGCGTGTTGGTTTTCAGCCCCGGAGGGGCGACCGATGTTAGCCCAGGGTGAAGTGAGCGCAGCGAACGAAACCCTGGGACACGGAGACGAAATGAATCGGAGCCCCGGAGGGGCGACAGAACTGCCGCCCCTCCGGGGCTTGAGGTTTTCTTCTGTCGCGTACCCAGGGTTGCGCGGGGTCTTCGACCCGCGCTCCACCCTGGGCTAACATCGGTCGCCCCTCCGGGGCTGAAAACCAACACGCCCACTACCCTCAGTGGCTCTGTGAACGAGAGGAGCCGTACAATACGTCCAATCACTCGCACACTCACTCCGAGGCGCACATGCTGGGTCGGCTGTTCAAGGGCATCAAGGCGGGGTTGGCGAAGACGCGCAGCGCGTTCGGCAGCGTCATCGACGTGCTTCGCGGCAAGGGGAAGGTCGATCAGGCGTTCCTCGACAAGCTCGAAAAGCAACTGTACCTCGCCGACGTGGGCACGCAGGCCACGCTCCTCATCGTGGACCGCGTCCGGCAGGGCTTCCGCGACAAGGAAGTGACCGGCGAGGTCGAGGAGTTCGTCAAGAAGCAGCTCCGCGACCTCCTGACCGATGCCAGCCCCGGCCTCACCTATCAGCCCACCGGGCCGACGGTGGTGATGATCGCCGGCGTCAACGGGTCCGGCAAAACGACGTCCATCGCGAAACTGGCGAAGAAGCTCCAATCCGAAGGGAAAAAGGTGTTGCTGGCGGCGTGCGACACGTTCCGCGCCGCGGCGGTGGAGCAACTCACCGTCTGGGCCGGGCGGATCGGCTGCGAGATCGTCAAGCAGGGCCAGAACGCCGACCCCTCCGCGGTCGCCCACGACGCCTGCGAGAAGGCGAAGGCCCGCGGCTTCGATGTGCTGATTGTGGACACCGCGGGCCGGCTCCACACGCAAACTCATTTGATGAAAGAGCTGGAGAAGATTCACCGGATCGTCTCGCGTCAGATCCCCGGGGCGCCGCACGAGGTACTGCTCGTGCTCGACGCGACCACCGGGCAGAACGCGGTGACGCAGGCGGAGCAGTTCTCGAAATCCGTGAAGTGTACGGGAATCGTCCTCTCGAAGCTGGACGGCACCGCGAAGGGCGGCTCGGTGTTCGCGATCAAGCAGAAGCTGGGCTTACCGGTGAAGTTCGTGGGCGTCGGCGAGCAGATCGACGACCTGGAGAACTTCGACCCGGACGCCTTCGTCAGCGCGCTGTTCGAGAAGGAGTGAGCGTTTGGCCCCGGAGTTGCATGGGATGCGGAGCGTCGGTTTTCCGTGCATCAAACAAAAGGGGTCAACCATGCTCCGCGCGGCCATCGTGTTTTTGATCGTGGCGATCATCGCGGCGATCTTCGGGTTCGGCGGGATCGCCGGCGAGGCGACGGACTTCGCCCGCATCCTGTTCTTCGTGTTCCTGATCGTGTTCGTGGTCTCGCTGCTCCTGGGCCGCCGCGGGTCGGCGGCGGTCTGAGGCTCGGCGAAACGTCCCGGCCCGCGGTTCCTGTAAGAGAACCGCGGGCCGGGTGTTTTTGGGAACCGCGGTTCGCGACCGCTGGGGCTTATTCGTCTCCGGGCGGGGCAACGTCGTTGCTGAGGTTGATCACCGAGCGAACGAACTCCTTGACGGGCGGTTCGGGTCGGGCTGGAGTTGTCCCTTCTTCCACAGCACGCGCATTGGGAACCCGTACACGAGCTTCCGCACCATGGCCGCGCAGTCGTCGCGGGTCGCGGGCTGGCGCTCGGCCCTTATTACGGGAAACGGAACGCGAAAAGGAACAGAGTCACTTTTCGGGGTCCACCAACGAAGAAACCCAGGCAGCAAGTGCTTGCTTTTCCTGGGTTTGCCTCAGTCGGGCTGACTGGATTTGAACCAGCGACCTCTTGGTCCCGAACCTGTGGGGCGAAGAGGTCAGTAACGGAAGAACTCGCCGTTCCGTGGTTTACGGATTGCACACATCGCACAGTGTACAAGGTTTTCGGCCGGGCGCGACCCCAGTTTGCAGGAATCGCAAGGAATACCCTGCCCAACCCTGCCCGGCAGGATCGAGAACCGCAGACCACATCCGCAACTGATATTGTGAACCTGTCCCTCCGACGCGACATTCCACTTCCGCGCCGGGAAGCCGCGGGATGCCGATGGGCTATCGACCGATCCGGGCCGATCTGTTTGTATCGGCACACCAGACGGTTCGACTCTTCCTGTCGGACCGGAAACCGCGGGATCGCAGACAAGGAACACAGTGGGCAGACCGTACGCCGAAGAAATGGACCGCCTGGCCGAGATCTACGGCTGGGCCGTGGCCGCGCCGCTCGGGAGTCTACCGAGAGCGGCGAGGGGGGCGGCCGCGCTCCCGCTCGTCGCGATCGGCTCCGGGGGCTCGTACACGACGGCCCAGTTCGCGGCGACGATCCACCGGCGCTACGGCTCGTCTGCCGCCTCGGTCATGACGCCGCTTGAGGTGGTCTCGACCCCGCAGTCCCTCCGCCAAAGCGCGGTCCTGCTCGCGACCGCCGGCGGAAAGAACCCCGACGTGCTCGGGGCGTTCGACAGGCTCCTCGCGCGCGAGCCGCGGCGGTTCGTGGTGCTCTGCGCGAGAGAAGGTTCGCCGCTCGCCCGTCGCGCCGAGAAGCACCCGTACGTCGAGTTCGCCGACTTCGAGCCGCCGTCGGGCAAGGACGGCTTCCTCGCCACGAACTCGCTCCTCTCGTCGGTGGCTCTGCTCACCCGGGCGTACGCGGCCGCGTTTGCCGCCGGCGACCCGCTTCCGAAAGCTCTCGCCGAACTTCTCGGGGCGGAGCCGGGCGAAGTCGCAGAAGAGACCGACCGGCTCTGCCGGCCGCTCTGGGAGCGGCAGACGCTCGTCGTCCTCTACGGGCCGTCTTGCCACGCCGCGGCCGTTGACCTGGAGTCGAAGTTCAGCGAGGCCGCGCTCGGCACCGTCCAACTCGCCGACTTCCGGAACTTCGCCCACGGGCGGCACCACTGGCTCGCGAAGCGGGGAGGGGAGACGGCGGTCCTGGCCCTCGTCTCGGACGGGGACCGCGAGCTCGCGGCGGCGATGCTCGCGCTCCTCCCGAAGGGAATCCCCGTCGTGCGGCTTGCGGTGCCGGGCGCAGGAATCGCCGCCGGCCTTTCCGCCCTCGTCCGGGTGTTCATGGCCGCCGGCAGTGCCGGCAAGGCCCGCGGGATCGACCCGGGCGACCCCGGGGTGCCCCCGTTCGGCCGGAAGATCTACCACTTCCGGGCGTTCGCAGCGGACGACGACGGGCCGCCCGCGGTACCGCCGGCGGAGGCGGCGGCGGTCGAGCGGAAGAGCGGGGCGAGCGTGCCGAGCCTCGTCGCGCGGGGCACCCTCGAAAACTGGCGCTCGGCGTACCGCGCCTTCCGCACCGGCCTTCTCCGGGCGCGCTTTCAGGGCGTGGTGCTCGACTACGACGGGACGCTCTGCTACGAGGCGGATCGCTTCGACCCGCTGTCCGAGGCCGTCAGCCGGCAGCTCAACCGGCTGCTCCGCGCCGGGGCGGTCCTCGGCGTCGCGACCGGGCGCGGGAAGTCGGTCAAGGAGTCGCTGCGGCAGGCCGTCCAGCCGCGGTTCTGGAAGCGGGTCGTCGTCGGGTACTATAACGGCGGGGACGTCGCGGTGCTCTCGGACGACGCCCGGCCGGACGGGAGCGACGCCGTCGGCCCGCCGCTCGAACCCGTGGCGGGCGTGCTGAAGTCGGCGTTCGGCGACCCGAGGCTCGCGAAGCTCACATTCCGGCTCCCGCAAATCACCATCGAGCCGGGGCCGGAGGTGAGCGGGGACGACCTCTGGAACTTGCTCCAGCACCTGATCTACACCGTCGGCGTCCCGGGCGTGGCGGCGGTCCGGTCGAGCCACTCGATGGACGTCGTGGCACCGGGGGTGAGCAAGCGGACCGTCGTCGAGCGGGTCCGGGAGCTCCTGGCGGGCGGGCCGGAGACCCCGGTGCTCTGCGTCGGGGACCGCGGGCGCTGGCCCGGGAACGACTACTCGCTCCTCGGCGGCCCCCACTCGCTGAGCGTCGATGAGGTCTCCCCCGACCCGGGTTCGTGCTGGAATCTGGCGGCACCCGGCCGCCGCGGGGCGGCCGCGGCGGTCGATTACCTGGAGGCGCTCGAAGTGTCCGGCGACGGGTTGAAGCTCGGCTTTGAATGACGGCGAACGCGGAGGGGCTGGTGAATCAGGACTTCATCCTCGGCAAGCTCAGCGAGATCATGCTCTGGGACACCGACCGGTCCCGGGACGAGTTCGCCTGGCTCAACCTCATGGCGAAGATGAAGTACGACGGCTACCAGGACTTCCGGGCCGGGGTCCGGTTCGTGGAGAGCCTCGCGGACTGGCTCCAACAGTTCCCGACGCACCCGGAGCGCGAGACGGCCTACGGCTTCATGCGGGAGCACCTGGTGTACGTGAGCCCGGGGGAGTTGAACCACCTGGTCGAGCTCTTCTACCCGGAGACGGTCCAGTGGCGGCTCATGCAGGAGGCCGCCGCCCGCTCGGGCATCCCGACGTACCGGCTGTGGGCGCACGAGGAGGCGACGGCCCTCTACCGCCGGCTGCTCCGGCAGACGCTCTTCATCGAGCTCAGCGACGGGGCGCGGATCGACGTGTTCCGGAGGGCCAACGCCGGGGTGGTGAGTAACGAGCAGGTGGTGACCGCGCCGCGGATCAACAAGGCCAAGTGGGACGACCTGCTCAAGGACCTCCGCGGCGACCTGAAGGACCCGGACGCCCGGTTCGCGTTCGTCTTCCTCGTCGATGACTTCATCGCGAGCGGGACCACGCTCCTCCGGTGGGAGGAGGCGAAGAAGCGCTGGAACGGGAAGATGCTCCGCTTCTGGGAGGACGTCGAAGAGGCCGGGGTGGCGGCGAGCCACTTCGAGCCGGAGTGGGTGCTCTGCGTCCACCACTACCTGGCGACGCACCGCGCGCGGGAGACCGCCGAGGGCCGACAGGCGGAAGTCTTGGAGGCCCGGCGGAAGGCCGGACAGGGCTGGTTCGAGCGGGTGAAGTTCTCCTACGGGACGGTGCTGCCCAAGACGTTCCCGGTGGACGACGCCCGGCACGGCGAGTTCCTGAAGCTGGTCGGGAAGTACTACGACGACGCGATCGAGACCGAGCACATGAAGCTCGGCGGCGAGGACGCGCGGCTCGGGTTCGGGAAGTGTGCCCTGCCGCTCGTGCTTGAGCACAACACGCCGAACAACTCGCTCGCCATTTTGTGGGCCGACACCGCGGGGGAGAACGGCAAGCACCAGATGCGGCCGCTGTTCCGCCGCCGCCAGCGGCACACGTGAGGGAGGAAACCACCGTGGACAACCCGTTCCAGCGACGCGCCACCGAGTTCCTCCGCGACGACGAGGCGTTCCTCGCCATCGTCAGCCCCGAGCCGGTCACGTTCTTCCTGAAAAAGCCCGGCCAGGCCGGCCGCCTCTACGACCGGCTCGTGCTCATGCGCGGCACGCCCGGGAGCGGGAAGACCACCCTGGCCCGCCTGTTCGAGTACCCGAGCCTCGCCGCGCTCATCCGGAACAGCTCGGTCTCCACGTACCAGGCCCTCGTGGGGGCGCTCACCGAGTGCGGGGCGATGAAGGACGAGCAGCCGACCGTGCTGGGTTGCCGGCTCCCGCTCGAAACGGACTACCGGGAGTTCTGGGAGTTCCCGTACCCCGAGGGGCTCAAGCTGGGGCTCATGGCCGGGCTCATCCAGGCGCGGGCCGTGCTCGGCTGGCTCCGCCACCTCGCGGCCGCCGGGGTCCAGCCGGCCGACGTCGAGATCGTGCCGCGGGCGGGCGCGGAGACGATCGTCGAGGCCATCGGCGGGGTGAAGGGTGAGGACATCGCGGCCCGCGCCCGCGCGGTCGAAAAGGCCCTGTACCAGGTGATGGGGGCGCTCATCGCCCCGGCCGAGGCCGACCTCCCGGCCGCGGCGACGGCCGCCTACCAGCCGTTCGACATCATCGAGCGCGTCCGCGTGCGGGTCGGCCCCGACGCACAGAGGCGCGTTCTCGAACTCCACCCGCTCGCGATCCTCGACGACGCGCACGTCCTCCACCCCGCCCAGTTCCGCGCGCTCCAGCGGTGGCTCGCGCGGCGGGAGCTCCGGATCGCCCGGTGGATGATCGCCCGGTTCGACGTGCTCCTCCCGCAGGAGGCCCTCGCCGCGGTCACCGAGGACCGCTCCGACGCGGCGAGCTACCCCGGGCTCAGCCAGGACCGGGAGACAGAGGTGATCCTCCTCCAGAGCAGCGGCCCCCGGCGGGAGAACCGCACCAACTTCCGCCGCATGGCGAAGGACATGGCCGGGCGCTACCTGCGGCGGATGCCGCTGCTCAGCGCCCGCGACCTGGTCGTGCTCGGCGACCTCTTGAGTGACGAGGAGGTGACGCTCACGGCGTCCGAGTGCAAGCGGCTGAGGGAGAGCGTCGATGTCACCCAGCGGCGGCTCCAGGTCGCGGACACCCGCCGGGAGGTGTTCGATAGGGATGTCGCCGAGTTCCGGGTGGGCGGGAACGCCGTTCCCGAGGACGTGGCCCTCGCGATGGTGGCCGTCATGCTCCACCGCTACGACAAGCGGCGCGGGGGGCCGAGCATCTTCGGGGCCGACGACGACCAGGAGCCGTCCCGGCCGGTCTCGGCGAACCCGTCGGTCTACGAGGCCGCCCGGCTCCACCTGCTCCAGAAATTCGACCGCCCGTACTACTACGGCATCGACGACCTGTGCGACGCGAGCTCGGAGAACGCCGAGCAGTTCCTCCAGCTCGCGGCAAAGCTCGTCGAGACCTCGGCCACGCAGATCATCCGCTCCAAGCCGGCGTTTCTGACGGCGGCGACCCAGCACCAGATCCTCCGCCGGCGAGGGGACCAGATCATCGAGGGGTGGAACTTCCCCCAGCACCTCCTCGTCCGCCGGCTCGTCACCGCGATCGCCGTGCGGTGCGTCGAGGTGACGAACCAGCCGAACGGCTGGCTCACCCCGAACGCCTTCGGCATCCCGCAGGATGAGTTCGACGCGCTCCCCGACTCCCACCCCGGCCTCGCCCACGTGCTCCAGTTCGGCGTCGCCTACAACGCCGTCACCCTCGTCCCGCACTACCCCTGCAAGGGGAAGGAGTGGTGCCTCATCGAACTCGGCGGCATGGTCGTCCTGAAGCACGGGCTGACGCTCAAGCGCGGGGGGTTCGTCGAGAGCACCGCCCAGGAGCTCGCCGGGGTGCTGGAGGAGCCCCGGCCATGAGCACCCCGCGCTGGGACCGCTGCATCTACCACCAGGGCCGGCACTCCGAGTCGTTTCTCCAGACCTACCTCGCGGAACCCCACCGGCGGGTGCTCCTCGTCGCCGGGGCGGGCTTCGACCCGCGGTCCACGGCGGTCGCCCGGCACGTCGGCGAGCACACGGCCGGCCGCGCCCGCGGCTACTTCCTCCGGGAGGAGCGACCGCGGCCGGACCCGGCCCTCGTGGCCCGCGCCGACCAGAACGAGCAGACCCTTCTCAACCTCCTCCCCGGCAGCACCGCCGTGCGGGTCGAGATCTTCGCGGCCGACAACGCCGTCGTCGGCGGGAGGACCGCCGTCGGCCTCGTGAACGCCCTGCCGCTCGACGGGTTGACCGACGTGTTCGTCGATTTTAGCGCGCTCTCGATCGGCGTGGCCTTCCCGATCGTCCGCCACCTCCTCGCCGCCGCCGCCGCGCGCCGCGGGCTGAACCTCCACCTCATCGTCGCCGACGAACCCGGAACGGACGCGGAGATCCGCGCGACCGCGACGGACGTGGCCGACGCCGTCCACGGGTTCAAGGGCGGCTGGGGGCTCGACGCCAACTCGCGGGCGGCGCGGCTCTGGATGCCGCAGCTCGCCTGGGGGAAGCAGGCGGTCCTGGAGCGCATCCGGCAGCGGGTCCAGCCCCACGCCTTCTGCCCCATCCTCCCGTTCCCCGCCGCCGACCCGAGGCTCCCGGACCGGCTCATCGAGCACTACGCCGAGGAGTTCGAGAACACCTGGCGGGTCGATGCCCGGGACATCGTCTACGCGAGCGAGCGCGGCCCGCTCGACCTCTACCGGACGATCCTCCGGATGGACAACAGCCGGCGGCGGGTCTTCGCCGAGATCGGCGGCTCCCAGATCATCCTCTCCCCCGTCGGCAGCAAGGCCCTCGCGGTCGGGGCGCTGATGGCTGCACTTGAACGAGACTTCACCATCATGTACGTGGAGGCCCTCGGCTACTCGGCCGACTTCGCCCGCCTCGACGCGATCCGGGAGACGCAGACCGCCGAACTGGTCCACGTCTGGCTCCACGGCGAGGCTTACGCACAGCCCGGCAGCAAGGAGGCCGCCAAATGAAAAAGCAACCCGCGAACACAGACGAAGCACCGCTTGCGGTGGGGACCGGCCTCCTGGCCCTCGACGCCGTCGTCTCCGAGGACCGGCCGGGCACGCCCCGCTACTGGGCCGGGGGCACCTGCGGGAACGTCCTCGTCGTACTCCGCTTCCTCGGCTGGCGGGCGGCACCGATCGCCCGCCTGCGGGAGGGCGACGCGGCGACGCGGCTCAAGGCGGACCTCGACCGGTGGGGCGTCTCGACCGATTTCATCACCCTCGACGATGACGGGAGCACCCCGGTCATCGTGCAGCGCATCGGCCGTACGCCCGGCGGCGAGCCGTTTCACACCTTCTCCTGGCGCTGCCCGAACTGCGGCGCGCGGCTCCCGGGCTACAAGCCGGTCCTCGCGGCCGAGGGGGAGGCGCTCGCCGGCCGGCTGAACTCCCCCCGCGTCTTCGTCTTCGACCGGCTCTCCCGCGGCGCGATCGTACTCGCCCGGGCGGCGGCCGAGAGCGGGGCCGCGGTCGTCTTCGAGCCGTCGTCCGTCGGAAACCCGGCGCTCTTCCGGGAGGCGTGGGAGCTCGCCGACGTCGTGAAGTACTCGCACGAGCGGCTCCACGAACTCCCCGCCGACCTCGAACGGCGGGACGGGCCGCGGCTCCAGATCGAGACCCTCGGCCGCGACGGGCTGCGCTACCGCACGCGGCTCCCGGGGTGCAAGACCGCCTGGCAGCGGCTGGAGTCGATCCCCGCCGCCCGGGTCCGGGACACCGCGGGGGCGGGGGACTGGTGTACGGCGGGTGTCGTCCACAGGCTGTTTCCCGCGGGCGCGTCGGCCCTCGACGCCGCGACCGACTCATCCGTCCGGGACGCGATCCGCTACGGCCAGGCGCTCGCGGCCTGGACGTGCGGGTTCGAGGGGGCGCGGGGCGGGATGTACGAAGTCGAGAAGCCGCAGTTCGAGCGGGAGGTCGCGGCCCTCCTCGGCGCGAGCTCCGGCGGGAAGGACGGCGGGGCCGGCACGCAGTCGGCCGGGCAGGAGGGCGTGGAGTGCCTTTGTCCGGCCTGTGAGCGGCCGAAGCGTGGCGTGACCCGGCAGCCGAAGGCCCGGTCGCGAACGGGGCGATGACTCCCCGGCTGCGGATAAAGTTGAAAATCGCCCGCGTGCCGTGGTAACGAAGGGGGATGCTCAAAGCCTACGTCGGAGTCGCGTCCAGCCAGGGTCTCACGGTGCTCCAGCCGGAGCGAGACGAGACCCTCTCGCTCGTCCGCCGCTGCGTCCGGAATGACTTCCGCCGTGTCGGTTTCTGGGCCGTCCTAGACGACACCGAGGCGCGCTGCGTTCAGGCTCTGTTCGTCGGCGGCCTCCGCCGGGAGGCCATGCTCTTTCTCGACCGATCCGCGAGAGAGATGGGGAGCATCCTACCGAGCGACGGAAAGCCCTCCCACGTTCACTGACCGATAGGGTTCCCGCTCCACCTCGCCCTCACCGAGGTCGTGCGCCTTGGCTACGTTCTCCACCGAATGGCCATCGACCGCCGCGACAAAGGGTGGAATTCCCCACGGAAAGTGGACAGCGTTTAGCGGTGGTTTTGGTTGTGCGT
>CAZBXY010000175.1:0-16274 GCA_964495365.1 uncultured Frigoriglobus sp.
CTGGTGGGCGGCGGCACGCACCCCGGCAGCGGGCTGCCGGTGATCTACGAATCGGCCCGAATTACCGCCCGATTGCTGCTCCAGGACTTCGCCCGCGACGCCGACTGGCTCGGCACGCCGGGTGCGGCAGAGTCGCCTGTACCGGCCGCGGCGGAATGAGTAGACTTCGGCCGATTTCTTCGTTCGTAGCGACCCGCTTCAGCGGGTCGGCACGCGGAGCGTGCCCGCGTTCCTTCAAGTTCACTCGCGCCGCTGCGTGGCCAGACCCGCTGAAGCGGGTCACTACAAACTTGGGAGCCAACGGTGAGACCAGAACGGAATCGCGTGGGCGTGATCGGTGGCGGCCTCGGCGGGCTGGCGGCGGCGTGCGTACTCGCCGCTCGCGGCTACGCGGTCACGCTGTTTGAAAAGAGCGCGTGGCTCGGCGGCAAGGCGACCGTTCTGGAAGAACGGGGCTTCCGCTTCGACATGGGACCGACCATCCTCACCATTCCGTCGGTACTCCGGCGCATCTTTTCGGAAGCCGATCGGCGGATGGAAGATTACCTCGACCTCGTCAGGCTCGACCCGCAGTGGCGGTGCTTCTTTACCGACGGCACTTCGCTCGATCTGGTCGAGGACGTGGACGCCATGACCGCGGCGCTGAAGGCGTATTCACCCGGCACCGGGGCCGCGAAGGGCTATCGCAACTTCCACGCGCTCGCCAGCCGCTTGCACCAGATTTCCAACCGCCACTTCTTCTGGAAGTCGGTCGGCGGTGTGTCCGACATGATCGACTGGCGCGCCGGATTCTCCGCGCAGCTTATCGGCGACGTGCTGAACCTGCGGATGGGCCGCTCCGTCGCCGGGACGGTGCGGAAATTCGTGCCGGACGCTCGCGTCGCGCAGATGCTCGACCACTTCACGCAGTACGTCGGGTCGTGCCCGGAGCAGTCGCCCGCGGTGCTGTGCGGCATCGCCCACATGCAGACCGAAGAGGGCGTGTGGTATCCGCGCGGCGGTACGCGAGCCGTGCCCGAAGCGCTCGTTCGCCTGGGCGAGGAACTCGGCGTCGAATTCCGCACCGAAACCGGCATCCGGCGGGTGCTGATGGAAGCGAACGGCACCCGCGTCCGCGGCGTCGAGACCGACGGCGGTGAAGTGATCGAACTGGCGGCCGTCGTGTCGAACGCCGACAGTGCCCGCACGCACCGCGAGCTGCTCCGCGACAGCGCCCCGCGAGCCGCGAAGCGGTTTGAATCGCGCCGCGGGTACGAACCGGCCTGCTCCGGGGTCGTACTCTACCTCGGTCTGAACCGCGCTTACGACCACCTGTTGCATCACGATTTCGTGTTCTCGGCCGATCCACACGCAGAGTTCGAGTCGATCTACCGCACGGGCGAACCGGCGGCCGACCCGACGTGCTACCTCGCGTCTACTTCTCGGACCGAACCCGAAACCGCACCGCCGGGCGGCGACGCACTGTACGTGCTGGTTCACACGCCGTACCTGCGCCCGCACCACGACTGGAAGCGGATGTTGCCGGAATACCGCCGCGTCATCCTCAACAAGTTGAAGACGACGGGCCGGATGCCGGACATCGAAGACCGCATCGTGTACGAATCGGCGCTGACCCCGCAAGACATCCACGATCGCTACCGCGTCCTGAACGGCGCGATCTACGGGCTGGCGAGTCACGGTAAATGGAACGGTGCGTTCAAGCCCGCGAACCGCTCGCCGGACGTGACCGGGCTGTATCTCGCCGGCGGCGCCGCGCACCCCGGCCCTGGGATGCCGATGGTGCTGATGTCCGGCTGGATCGCGGCCGACGCGCTCGACGCCGATAAACTGGCTCCGAGGGACGCAGTGCGCGAGACGCGCCTGACAAAGCAACCCCAACGAGTGCTCGTGTGAACGCCAGTGAGGTTAGCTGCGAGCCGAAGGCGAGCGCGATCCCAACGCGCAGCGCGTGGCTCATCTGGCTGTTCCGCAAGTATGCCACACGTTACGTTCGCAAGCACTTTCACGCCGTCCGACTGTCGAAGTCGGGCGGCGCATTCCCCACAACTGACGAACCGCTGCTCATCGTGCTGAACCACCCGGCGTGGTGGGATCCGCTCATCGGGATCGTCCTCAGCCGCGCGCTGGCCAACCGCGATCAGTTCGCGGCGATCGATGCGGTCGCGGTGCGGCAGTACCGGTTCTTCACGCGCCTCGGGTTCATTGGGGTAGACACGAAGTCGCTCCGCGGGGCCGCCGAGTTCCTCCGCGCCGGAACCGCGATCCTTTCTCAATCACGAACCGTCTTCTGGGTGACGGCACAGGGGCGCTTTACGGACGTTCGCGAGCGCCCGCTGGCGCTTCAGTCCGGCGTCGGGCACCTCGTGGCGCGCCTCTCAAACGTAACTGTGTTGCCGATTGCCCTCGAATACACCTTCTGGACCGAGCGTACACCCGAAGCGCTCGTGCGCATCGGCGAACCCCTGCGAACCGCGGACCATCCGGGCCTTCGCGGGAAGGAGTGGACCGCGCTCGTCGAGACCGCTCTCACGCGCACCCTCGACGCCCTCAACGCCGAAGCGGTCCGCCGCGACCGGAGTGCGTTCCACACGCTACTCGCGGGCAAGTCAGGCGTGGGCGGCGTGTACGACCTGTGGCGGCGCGTGAAGGCGTGGGTTCGCGGGAAGAAGTTCGACCCATCGCACGACGCGGGGGCGTAGCCGTGACGCTCCTCGTACTATCGTGGATCGCGCTCGGCTGCGCCGCGGTGCCGGCGCTGCTCTACCTGTGGAACAGCTTTCTGTTTCGTGAACCGCCCGTTCTTGTCCCAGGCAACGGCCCACTCATCTCCGTTCTCGTCCCCGCGCGGAACGAGGAACTCGGCATCGAAGCGTGTCTCCGCTCCGTACTCGCGTCGCGACAGGTCGAACTCGAAGTCATCGTACTCGACGACGCTTCAACCGACCGCACGGCGGAGATCGTTCGCGCGCTCGCGGCCGAAGACCCGCGACTGCGGCTCGAAACTGCCCCGCCGCTGCCGGAGGGCTGGTGCGGGAAACAGCACGCCTGTTACGCGCTCTCAAAACTCGCGCGCCACGACACGTTCGCGTTCCTCGATGCCGATGTCCGACTCGAACCAGACGCTCTCGCCCGCGTGGCCCTTTTCCTGAAGCAGAGCGGCGCGGAACTGGTCAGCGGGTTCCCGCGACAGGAAACCGGCACGCTCCTTGAAAAACTGCTTATTCCGCTCATCAACTGGTTGCTCTTGTGCTTCCTTCCGCTGTGGGGAATGCGTCATTTCCGCTGGTCGGCCTTCGGCGCCGGGTGCGGGCAGTTCTTCCTGACCACGCGCGCGGCTTACGAGAAAGTTGGCGGGCACGCGGCGATCCGCGCGTCACTCCACGACGGTTTGACGCTCCCGCGCGCGTACCGCAGGGCCGGGTTCTTCACCGATGTGTGCGATCTGACGAACCTCGCAACCTGCCGGATGTACCGCTCGGCGCGCGGGGTGTGGTTCGGGCTGGCGAAGAACGCCAGAGAAGGAATGGCCGCGCCCGGGCAGATTTGGTTCTGGACCGCGGTGTTGCTATGCGGTCAGGCACTACCACTCCCGCTACTTCTGATCATGTTCCTCGGCGACTTCGGAACGCTTGAGTCGCTCTTGATCGTGTTCGGTGCGCTGTGGTTCGCTCAGGGGCCACGAATGGCGCTGGAGGCCAATCGCAATGAACTGACGTGGGCGCTCACGCATTCGGTGGCGGTCGTGCTGCTGCTCGCAGTGCAGTGGTACGCGCTCGTTCGCGCGGCTATCGGCAAGCCGATCGGGTGGAAAGGGCGCAAAGCTCCAGAGTAGTAGGCACACACCGTGTGCCGTCGCTTTACACAGAGGAATAGCGACGGCACACGGAGTGCGCCTACTACTTTAGACATCCAGCTCTTCCGCGCTGGCCTGTTCGGCCCGCTCCATGATGAACTTGTAGCGGTACTCCGCGTCCTTGCCGAGCAGCTCGACGAACGCATCGTCCGCTTCCTTTAGCGAATCGATATGTACCTTCAGCAGCGTCCGCGTCCTGCGGTCGAGTGTCGTACTCGCGAGGTCTTTGGCGTCCATCTCGCCCAGTCCCTTGAACCGTGTCACTTCCACCTTCGCGTTCGCGCGCAGCCCGGCGATGATCGCTTCCTTGTGTTGATCGTCGCGCGCCCAGTGCGTGTCCTTTCCGACGTTCACACGGTACAAGGGCGGTTGTGCGATATAGACGTGCCCCTTTTCAATCAGCGGGCGCATGAACCGGAACAGGAAATCGAGCATTAATGTCGCGATATGACACCCGTCAGCGTCCGCATCCATCATCAAGATAATCTTTCCATAACGAAGATTGTCGTAATTGAACTTCTCGCCCGCGCCGGTACCGATCGCGGTGACGAGGTCGGCGATCTCCTGGTTCGAGAGCGCTTTCGCGGTCGCCAGCCCTTCACAGTTGAGAATCTTCCCACGGAGCGGGAGTACCGCTTGCGTGTCGTTGTTGCGCCCCTGCTTCGCCGACCCGCCGGCGGAATCGCCCTCGACGATGAACAGCTCCGTCTTCGCCATGTCGGTGGATTTGCAGTCCGCGAGCTTGCCCGGCAGGCTCAGGCGCTTGCTGCCGGGCGCCTTCCGCTTCACCTCTTCCTTCGCGGCCCGCGACGCCTCGCGCATCCGCGCCGCGATCACGATCCGCCCCACGATCGCGTCCGCCGCAGTCTTGTTGTTGTTGAGCCACGCTTCGAGCGCCGGCCTCACGAAGTTATCAACCGACGCTTCCATTTCTGGGTTGCGAAGGCTGTTCTTCGTCTGCGATTCGAACGACGGATCGCGGAGGAACACCGACAGCACCGCGACCACACCTTCGCGGATGTCCTCCGCGGTGATCTTCAATCCCTTAACCTTGATATCGTGTGTCTCAATATAGTTGTTAATCGCTTTGCGGAGCGCGCTCTTGAGTCCGTTCTCGTGCGTGCCGCCGTTGGGCGTGCGGATGCCGTTGGCATATGTACGATAGATCTCGTCGGTCGATTCGGTCCACTGGAGCGCGACCTCGATCTTGTCGCCGTTCTCGCGGACCGCCGAGAACACCGCTTCGGTCACAGATGGCTTCTGCCCGTCGGCCACGAGCTTCGCCAGGAACGCGGGTAACCCGCCGGAGTTGGAGAACTCGAGCGTCTCGCCGCTGATCTCGTTCTTGTAGGTGATGTGGAGGCCGCTGTGGATGAATGCCATGTCCTCCAGCCGCGTCTTGATCAGATCCGGGTCGAACTTGGTGACCTTGAAGATCGTTTCGTCCGGCTCGAAGTAGATGCTCGTGCCGTGCCCGCGGAACGGCCCGACCTTCTCCAGTTTCGCGAGCGGGATGCCCTTGGTGTACTCCTGGCGGTACTCGAACCCGTCGCGCTTCACGGTCGCGACCAGTTTCCGTGAGAGCGCGTTCACCACCGACGCGCCGACCCCGTGCAAGCCGCCGGTGCGAACGTAGCCGCTGCCTTCGTCGCCGAACTTGCCGCCAGCGTGCAGCACGGTGAGGACCAGTTCCAGACCGGTCTTCTTGTGCTTCGGGTGGATGTCAACGGGAATGCCGCGCCCGTTGTCAGTGATCGTGATCGCGTGCCCGGACTTGTGAAGGGTCAGCGTTAAATGGTCTGCATAACCGTTAATGTACTCGTCAACGCCGTTATCCAGGATTTCCCACGCGAGGTGGTGAAGTCCCTTCTTGTCCGGGTCGCCGATATACATGGCCGGGCGCTTGCGGACCGGTTCCAGCCCCTCAAGTACCTGGATCGCTTCGGCCGTTGTGTATTTTGACTGTGCAACGGAAAGTGCGCTCATGACTCGTCATTACCTATATCGTGGTGAATCTATCTGGTGTTCGTAGTGACCCGCTGAAGCGAGTTACTACGAACATGAATTTCACTCCCCGTCCTTCGGCTTCTTGCCCTCGACCGCGTCCCAGTCGGTCAGTTCGATCGGCGGCGGGACCACCCGTGTGTACCTCGTCCGCTGGAAGGGTTTCTCGCCCTTGCCGCCGCGCCCGCGCGATTTCACCGCCCCCGGCCCGAAGTCGCGCGTCCCACCGCTCTCGGTTTCGAGTACCAATTTGTCGAACCGGCCGCCGACTAAAACGCCGCCGACGCACTCGTCTTCCGGGTCCAATTTAATGCCGAAGACACCCTTGCCCACGCCGGAAAGGATCGTCACCTGATCGAGCGGGAAGTGCGTGACGTACCCGCCGGCGGTCGCGAGCATCACGCCTTCTTCGTCTCCCGTGAGGCGCACCATCATCACCTTGTCGCCCTCTTCGAGTTTCACGTATCGGCGCCCACTCTTGGTCGATTCGACGCGGAACGCGGCCAGCGGGGTGCGCAGAACGAACCCGTTGCGCGTGCCGACGATGATGTACGGCCCGCCGGGCGTGTCCCCCCGGCCGGTCCAGTCCGCGGGCGTGAACCGCGGGTCGGTTGTCACCGCGGACACGACCTTCACGCCATCGTTCAGCTTGAAGAACTTGGTGATCGGTTCGCCGTACCCGGTCGTCGCGGGAACTTCATTAATACGCATCGTGTAGGCCGCGCCGTCGTCGCTGAAGAAGACGACGTGATCCAGCGTACTGCCGGGCACCACCGCAACCACCTCGTCGCCCTCCTCCACTCGCGTCGATTCCACTTCCTTCAACCGCCCGACCCGCTTGATGCGCCCGTTGCGCGTCAACACGACGTTGGTGTTCTCCCGCGCGATGTAGGCTTCCTCGTCGAACTCAAGAACGTCCTCGTCGGTCGCCATCCGTGTCTTGCGGCGCTCCGGGAACTTCTCAATGAGCATCTCCATCTCGCTCTTAATAACGCCCCATAACTTTTTCTTGGATGCGATGATGCTCTCAATCTCTTTTGCCTTCTCTTTCTTCTCTTTCAGTTCATCCAGAATTTTTTGAATCTCCATCTGCGCGATCTTGTAGAGCTGGGCGTCCAGGATCGCATTCACCTGTTCGTCATCGAGTTTGAACGTACTCTTCAGTTTCTCGGCGGCGTCCGGCTTGCCGCTACTGTTGCGGATGATCTTGATGGCCTGATCCAGCGCGTTGAAGATGATCGCGAAGCCTTCCAGGATGTGAATCCGCCGGCGCAACTGGCGGAGTTCGTACTCGAACCGCTTCTTCACGGTAATAAAGCGGAAGTCGAGGAAGTGCCGCAGTAGATCCTTGAGGCTCAACCCGTCCTGCGGGACCATCCGCGTCCCATCCTCGTTCGGGACGAGTGCCGTGATGTTGTAGGAGAACGTTTTCTGGAGTTCGGTGTGCTTGTATAAGTACGCCATCACCAGGTTCGGATCGGTGCCGGCCTTCACTTCGAGAACGAGGCGCAGCCCTTCCTTGTCGTTGGATTCATTGGATTGACCGGTCAGTTGCGGGATCTTCCGTTCCTCAATAATCCGGCCGATCGTGTTTTCCAGTTCGCCTTTATTCACACCGTATGGAATGGATGTAACCACAATCTGCTTGCGCCCGCGTTCGACGTCCTCTTCCTTCCACTCGCCCTGCACCTTGATCGTCCCGCGGCCCTCCTCGTAAATCTTGCGCAGCGTGGCGCGGTCGGTGATGATCTTCCCGCCGAGCGGGAAGTCCGGCCCCTTCACCTTGTCCAGCAGGTTCGCG
The DNA here is from genome assembly GCA_964495365.1 of uncultured Frigoriglobus sp. Taxonomy (GTDB): domain Bacteria; phylum Planctomycetota; class Planctomycetia; order Gemmatales; family Gemmataceae; genus Gemmata. The sequence goes on from CAZBXY010000175.1 coordinate 7,659, forward strand.
ACTGTTGAATCTGGTTGCTCGATGAGCAGTACGGCCGCTTTCAGCACCTCGGCCATATTGTGCGGCGGGATCTGCGTCGCCATGCCGACCGCAATGCCCGCGGTGCCGTTCACGAGCAGGTTCGGGAACTGCGCCGGCAACACGCTCGGCTCGTTCCGCGTGCCGTCGTAGCTCGCGTTGAGATCGACCGTCTCGCTCCCGAGTTCGTCGAGCAGCAGTTCGGCCTGACGGGTCAGTTTCGCTTCGGTGTAGCGGTACGCGGCCGGCGGGTCGCCATCGACGGAGCCAAAGTTCCCCTGCCCCAACACGAGCGGCACCCGGAGTACCCAGCCCTGCGACATGCGCACGAGCGCCTCATAGAGCGCGCTGTCGCCGTGTGGGTGATAGTTGCCCATCACCTCACCGACGATCTTGGCGCACTTCAGCGCTTTCTTGTCGGCCGTGAGCTTCAGATCGTGGTACATCGCGTACAGGATGCGCCGCTGCACCGGTTTGAGACCATCGCGGACGTCCGGCAGCGCGCGGCCGGTGACCACCGACATCGCGTAGGTGAGGAACCGGTCGCGAACCTGCTCCGCGATGGAAACCGTTTCGATCGTTTCGGCCATGGTCAACACCCCGGCAACACGCAATCACTCGCGTTCGAGCCAAACTGAACGGGCGACCAGATAAATATACACGAACCGGTAAAAAGTGGAAGGTCGGTAGTGACCCCGGAAGCGGCAACACCCTCCGACCGTTCGGAGGGTGTTGGGGACGGGCTTTGTACCGCCCGTGCCGCGCGTGCGGACTGGCGAAACCGGCGCGGTTGGGGTAGGCTACTTCTGCTTGGGCGCGGGGTAGTTTCTTAGACACTTGTCCAGTTCGTCCCGGTCAGCTTGCGACATCTCCGCGAACCCCTTCAGCCGCCACAGGCTGGTGAGCAGCCGCCCCTGGGCAGTGTCCACGCTCTTGATGAGGCCGGTGCTGATCTTGGATGCGGTTTTGGCGTCGAACGCGTCCTTGCGGTACACGATGACCCCGGCGGGGAACACGCCGGACTCCGACAGCACCTTCAGTTGCTTGCCCACCCCCGGCTTGTCCTTCTGATAGGCGGTGAGGGACGAAGCGTCTACCAGCGCCGCCTCACACTTGCCGCTGGCGACCGCGTCGAGCGCCTCTTCGACCGACGTGCCGTCGAGCTTCGCGGTGCCGCAGCACTCCTTCGGCATGGTTTCTTTCATACGTTCGAGATAGAGCCGGCAGTGGGCCTTGGTGTTGGCCGGGATCGCGACGCACGCGCCCTTGAGTTCGTCCGGCCCCTTCGCCTTCGACTCGACGGTCACGACCAGACACGCGCGGTTCTTGTGGATCGGCACCGTGACCAACAGCGGGATCAGCTCCTTGTGGTGCTTGACCCACGCGTACTCGAACCCGTGGAACACCGCGACATCGAGCTTGCCGCTGCGGAGTTGGTCGGCCAGGTCGGCGTGGTCCTTGGCGACGGCGATCTCGCACTTGAACCCGCTCTGCTTCTCGAACATCGTCTGGAACGGGGTGGCCGCGGTCTGCACGACCCCGGTCGGCACCCCGTTGAACATGGTCTCCGGCAGCCCGATCTTGAGGACCGGGTCGGCGGCGTCCGCCCGCGCCGCCGGAGCGAGTGCCACCGCGATCGGCACGATCGCCCACACCACCAACCCGTACACGCGCCCCACGAGTCACCCCTTTGGAGTAGTGGGCAGTGGAGAGTGGGCAGAAAAGCCACAACCCGCTGCCGCCGTTACTCTTCGGTCCGTTGGCTTTGACCGCCCACTGCCCACTGTCTGCTGCCCACTGAAACTAGCGCCCCGGGAACTCCGGGCGGATGCCGCCGGCGGTGGTTCGCTCCAGCGCCGCCAGCGCCAGCAGGTATTCGTGGACCGCCTGGAGGTACGCCGACAGCGCCTTCGCCGCCTCGACTTCCGCCAGGAGCAGTTGGTCCGCGACCTGCTTTTCGCCCCGGCGGGCCTCCACCAGATCGCGGAGTTCTTTGCTGAGGTCTTTCTGCTGTTTGGCGAACGTCAGCTTCTCGGAGGCGAGTTCAAAATCGAAGAACGTGCCCTCGGCCTCGACGATGATGAGGTTGCGGGCCTTTTCGTACAGCGCCTCGGCCCGCTGGGCGAACGCCATCGCACGACACACGCGGTCGTACTTGCTGCCGACCAGTTGCGTGGGCATCTCCGGCAGGATGCCGCCGGGCCGGTAGTCGTTGGGCGTGCGGACCGCTTGCGGGATCTCTTTGGCGTGAATGTCCGCGCCGGAGGCGAGCGTCGGCACCGCCCGCTTGAAGGGGATGCGGCCCTGGGCATACACTTCGAGCCGGAACGCATCAACCCCGGCCGCCGCGAGGACCAGTTCCGGGCGCCGCTCCAGCGCCAGCCCGACCACGAAGTCCTTCGTGATCGCCTTCTTCTGGGCCATCACCGGCAGCCCGCGGGCCTTCTCGGGGTTGAGCTTGAGTTCCTCTTCGGGGACGGGCCGCGGGTCGTCGTAGGGCCGGAACGGGAACGTGCGGCCGTCCACGCCCATCACCTCGCGCAGCCCGGCCAGCGCCTTCTGGCGCCCGATCGTCGCGGTGGCCTGGAGCTTGCGGGCCTCGAGCAGCCCGTTCTCCATCAGCCGCAACTTGAGCGTGTTGAACCCGCCGAGTTTGACCGGGTCTTTCTCGGTTTCCAGGAACTTCCTCCCGACATCAACGAAGAACTCGAGTTGCACGACCGCGTCGTCGGCGATCCTCTTCTGCTGCTTGGCGTACACCGCGGTGTAGTACAGCCGGGTCGCGTCCTGAACGACCTCGTTGTGCAGCTTCTGGTACTCGGCGGAACTGGCCATGAACCCGCGCTTGGCCTGCTGTTTACGGATCTCGAGGTCCGGGCTGACGAGGGTGCTGGCGGTGCCGAAGTTGGTCAGCGCGCGGTACCCGGCCTCGGTCGCGGCGATGCTGTTCTTGACCGCCTTGAGCGCCGGCTGGCGCTCCAGCGCAACGGCGATGCACTCGCCGAGGGTCAGTTCCGGCCCGATTTCGTCCGAGTCGCCGTTGCCGTTCCCGGACGGGTCCGGGAACGGGTTGGGGGCGGGAAGCTTCGCCGGCTGTGCGCGGGCGAGCGGGGCCGCCGGCGGGGAACCCGGTTGCGGCTTGCCGTTAACGGTGGCGAGAACCATAACCGACAGCGGCACCAGACCGACCAGCAGCCGGACGGCGAAAACGGGTGTTCGGGCTGGCAGTCGCATGAGGCCGTCCCCTGACCACGTCAACGATCGACGAATCCGTTCGTCCTCCCATCCATCGTCACGCGCGAAAGCCCGTCGAAAGGGGAGGTTGGGCGAACCGGCACGATCCCGACCCGACCCTGACGGTCGTTCCGCCTGGCGGAACTGCGCGGGTACAATGGACCCATCGAAAACGGCCGATCGGATTAAAGTCATGCACCAGATGAGTCCGGGAGTGGAACGAGCCGTCGCCGGCGCGCAAGTTTGGGCCGACCGACTCGGCTCCGAAGTCGTGAGCCTCGCGCACTTCGTGCTGGCGCTGCTCGACGAGGAGGAGGGGCGCTCCGCGGTGCTGTTGGAGCACGTTGGGGTCAACGTTCCAACGACGCGCGACCGGCTCGCGCAGGCGCAAGGTCCGCCGGCGCCACCGGTTACGGTGCTGTATACCGCGGCCCGCAACTGGTCGATCGCCTACCGGTACGACCCGGAGTTCCTGACGGACGCATTTCTGCTCGCGGTGCTGCGGGCCGACGCCGGGTTCCGCGCGACCGCAACCGCCCTCGGCTTTGCGCCGGAGGTTCTGGAGCGTGCGCTGGGTATTCGGAGAGAAGAACCGAACTCCCTGTCCCCCTTCCCTGGGAAGGAAGGGGGTGGCGCGGGGTCCGATGAACCGAGTCCGTTGTCGGGTTTGTCAACGTCACACCCAACCCACAGCCATTTCGGCACTTCCAGCCACGCGTCACCCCCTTCCTTCCCAGGGAAGGGGGACGGGGGGTTCGGTTCTTCCGATGCCGTCTTCGCACCACCCGACACCACCGCCGAAGTAGACGCGGCCCGCGTGCTGGACGCGAGCTTCAATCGCGCGCGCGAAGCCGCCCGCGTACTCGAAGACTACTGCCGGTTCGCCCTCGACGACCGCTTCCTGACCGAACAGGTGAAGCAACTCCGGCACGGGTTGGCCGTAGCGGCACAAAATCTGCCGCCGAACATGTTGCTCGCCAGCCGCGAGACGCTTCGCGACGTTGGAACGAGCGTGACAACGGGAACGGAGTACGAGCGCGCATCACCGGCTCATGTGGCGCAGGTGAACTTGAAACGGTTGCAGGAGTCGCTGCGAAGTTTAGAAGAGTTCGGCAAGGTGTTCAGCGCGGAATTGGGGCGCGAGTTGGAATCGCTCCGCTACCGGGCGTACACACTCGAACGGACCGTTTCGCTCGGCACCGCTGGCCGCGAGCGGCTTCGCAACGTACGTCTGTACGTCCTCCTGACGCGCTCGCAATGCCCCGCGGCGCTCGACTGGACGATCCGCGAGGCTGCCGCCGGCGGGGTCGATGTGTTCCAACTTCGCGAAAAGACGCTGCCCGACCGCGAACTGCTCGCACTTGCCCGCGACGTTCGCAAGTGGACGCGCGAGACAGGTACGCTATTCGTCGTGAACGACCGCCCGGACATCGCCCGCCTTTGCGAGGCGGACGGCGTTCACCTGGGCCAGGACGACATAACTGTCAAGGACGCACGGCGGATCGCGGGGCCGAACGTTCTCATCGGCGTCAGCACGCACTCGGTCGAACAGCTCCGCGCGGCGGTCCTGGACGGAGCGGACTACGTCGGCATCGGGCCGACGTTTCCTTCCAAAACGAAGGCGTTCGACCACTTCCCGGGCCTGGAGTTCGTGCGGGCCGCGACCGCGGAAACCTCGTTGCCGGCGTTCGCGCTGGGCGGGATTGGCCCGGCGAACATCGGCGAGGTGGTCACGGCCGGCGCGCGGCGGGTCGCGGTGAGCGCGGCCGTGTGCGCTTCGGACGACCCGGAGCAAGCGGCCAAGTTGCTGAAAGCGGCCTTGATGTGATCCGGTCACGGAGTGAGCGGAGTTCGGAATCCGGTCACTCCGTGACCGGACCACATCAAACCGGTTGTAACGCGATCGGCCCGCGTAAAACGCCCAGATTCGCCGAACCGACCTTCACCGGTGCCCGATCGCGGGACGAAAAGATGCCGCAGGATGGCACCTTTGGGTATAAAATCGGTGGGTTGGTAAAATGGGCGAAGTGCATACGACTGTACCGCTGGCGGTTGTTCCGGGCGCGGCCCGGATTCTGACGCCGGAATCGGACCGTGGTCGGCCCGCCGTGAGCGGACGGAGTCACAGGATGGAAGGCATCCGAGATCTCCTCGAGGCGGCCCGAACCAACGGGCTGGTCGCGGGCCGGTTCCGCGGGCTGTTGCACATCGCCATCGGCCGCACCGTCACCAAGCCCGACGGCACGAAGCTCTCGGCCGGCATCACGTGGCGCGAAGTGGCGGCCCTCCTGAAGGCGCTCCGCTTCGACCCGGAACTCGGGCGCGAGGTCGGAGCCGACCCCGACACGCTCTCCCCGCGCGACCGCGAGCGGTACTGGTACGCGGTGATCGGGCTGGCCCACGTGGACGGCGCCGAAGCCGTGGCCGAGGCCGAGCAGTTGGTCGCCCCGCTGAAGGGACTGGGTTACACGATCGCCCCGCCCCCCGGCGGAATCGCCCCGCCGGCGAGGGCCAAGCCCGTTGCGAAGAAAGCGGAGAAACCCGAAGAGAAGCCGAAGAAGAAGAAAAAGTAGGTCACTCGCTCCGCGAGTGACCAATTCTGAAGAACTACAAGAAGAAGAAATGACCACTCGCGGAGCGAGTGGTCTACCCTTGCAGAACTGGCGAGTCGCCTACCTTGAAAACACGACCTTCCCTCCCACCACCGTCAGCGTCACCTTCGTGTCGGCGATCTTGTCCTTCTCCGCGGGGCTGAAGATGTCGCGCGAGAGGAGTACGAAGTCGGCCAGCTTGCCCGTCGCGATGCTCCCGCGATCCCTCTCCTGATGCGCCGCGAACGCACTGCCCATCGTGTACGCTTCCACGGCTTCGGCGACCGTGATCCGCTGTTCGGGGAACCACCCGTTGGGGTGTTTGCCGTCGAGCGTGCGTCGGTTCACCGCGGCGTCGATGCCCGCGGGTACATCGAGCGGCGCGACGGGCCAATCGGAGCCGAACGCGAGATTCGCTCCTGCGTCGAGCAACGACCGATAGGCATAGGAACTGGCACAGCGTTTCGCCCCGATGCGGCCCTCCGCCCAGCGTCCGTCGTCGATGACGTGATACGGTTGCATCGACGCGACCACGCCCAGTCCCTTGAACCGCTTGTAGTCCTCCGGGCGCAAGTGCTGAACGTGCTCGATGCGGAACCGGCGATCCTTTGCTCCATTCTGCTTGGCCACGTCGGCGAACAAATCGAGCAGCACCGCGTTGGCTTGATCGCCGATCGCGTGGACGCACACGTTCAGCCCTGCCGCGTCCGCGGAACGAATGAAGCTCCGCATCGTGTCCGGCTCGGTCACATACACGCCAGTGTTCTTCGCCTCCTTCTCATACGGGCCGAACATCTTCGCGGTGCTGCTGCCGAGCGAACCGTCCATGAAGCCCTTCACCCCGCCGACGCGGACGAAATCGCTGCCGAAATCGGCCATCAGCCCCGCGCCTGCGATCTCGCGGTGAAACGCGATCGGCCATCGTAAGTCGATGCGGCACGTCAACTTCCCTTCGCGCGCGAGCTTCTGGTAAACGCGGAACAGCTTCCGCCGCGTCTCGGCCCCGTTGCCGTCGAGGTCTTGCACGCTGGTGATCCCGTTCTCGGCCATCGCCTTCAGGGCCGCGAGTACGCCCTCGACGATTTCCTCGTCGTCAGGCTCAGGGATGAGCCGATCGACCAGCCCCATCGCGTTGTCTTTGAGGATGCCGCTGGGCGTTTTGCCGTCCGCGAGGCGGTAAATGACCCCACCGGGCGGGTCTTTGGTCTCCGCGGTGATGCCCGCGAGCTTCAGTGCGGCCGAATTGGCCAGCCCCATGTGCCCGTCGTAGCGGCGGATGAAAACCGGGCGGTCCTTCACGAACTTGTCGATGGTCGCGGCGGTGGGCAGCTCGCCCCGGAAGGTGCGGTCGTGGTCCCACAGTCCGCCGACGAGCCACCGGCCGCGCGAGGTATTCTTGTCGAACTCCGCGAGTCGCTTGCCGAACTCGGCCTCGTCCTTCGCGTCCTTCAGATCGACCCGCGAGAGCGACAGCCCGCCGCTGAGGAAGTGCAAGTGGCTGTCGTAGAACCCGGGCACGAGCCGGCCGCCCTTCAGATCAATCAGCTTGGTATTGGCCCCCGCGAGGGCTTTGACCTCGGCGTCGGTGCCGACCTTGATGATCCGGTCGCGCCACACCGCGACCGCTTGCGCGTCGGGCTTGGCGGGGTCGCCGGTCCACACCTTCCCGTTGTGAACGATGAGGTCCGCCGCGACGGGAGGTTCCGCCGCGGGGGTGAGAAGCGAGAGGAGGAGAATGGAAGACATGATAGGCCCTCGTTCTGAGCCGCGGAGCGGCGTCGGATGGTAGCCAGGGGTGGAGTGAGCCGAAGGTGAGCGCAACCCCTGGTTGCGTTGGCACCAAAATATCGTCAAAGCCCCGAAGGGGCGACGGAAACCTTCGCGAAGAGGTTCCGTCGCCCCTTCGGGGCTTCAGTTGTGGGTATCGCGTACCAGGGGTTGCGCTCGCGAAGCGCTCGCTCCACCCCTGGCTACCATCTGCCGCCCCTTCGGGGCTGAAGACGGATCACACCTTGTCCGGGACGACGAACGGCTTGCGGTAGTTGCGGGTCAACAGTGCGTTGGCCTCCTTGTCGTTGACGAACTGCTCCGTCTTCGGGTCGAACGCCAGTTTGCGCCCGACACGCAGGTTCTTCCCGTCGAACTTGATCCCGCTGTCCTTGAGGTGCTCGGCCATCCGCTCCAGCGCCTCGGTCGCGTACTCGTTGCCGGCGACCTTGCCCAGTTTCGGGTCGTAGCTCGCATCGGTGCCGAGCTTGTGGCTGATGTGGCCCAGGTGGCACAACCCGCTGGAGATGTGCCCGACCTCGATCTCGGCGTGCAACTTCGAGATGTCGCGCGAGCGCACGCAATCGATGAAGTTCGCGAAGTGGTCGCCGCCGATCTGCACGTCGGCCTTCACCTTCGGCACCGCCTCGCCGGCGCCCTGGCCCTTCGGGTAGAACTTGCCGCCGGCGACGACGCCCTCTTCAAAGTGCAGCACGTTCCCGACACCCTGGCCGCGGTACGATGGCGACTTCAACCCGCGGGTCTCGAAGATCAAGAGCGTTTCGCCGAACTCCATTACCGTGACTTGCGTGTTGGGCGTCTCGGCCTGGTCGTTGTTGGCGAAGCGTCCGCCGAAGCTGATGACCGACGTGGGCCACGTCGCTCCGGGAATGAGCCAGCGTGCCTTGTCCATCTCGTGAACGCCCTGGTTGCCCATGTCGCCGTTGCCGAAGTCCCAGAACCAGTGCCAGCGGTAGTGGACGAGGTTCTCGTGGTACGGCTGCTC
>CAZBXY010000176.1:0-16244 GCA_964495365.1 uncultured Frigoriglobus sp.
TTCCCAACACGTCCACCAACGCCGGGTCGGTGGGAACCGCACCGCTCTGGTCAGGGATCTTGCCGGCGGCCTCGCGATCGAGGAACCCGTCGTAGGAGAACGGGCCGTACACCGCTTCCGAGCGCCCCTTGTGCGGCGACTCGAGGCGAAACTCGGGTGGTGTGGCGGACTTGGTGAAATCGCTGACGAAGACGAACCCCGCGACGCTCTGGAGGTGAGCGGCGACCTCGGCCTCGGTGGCCGTCGGGGACGACTGAACCAGGAACGTGCCGGCGAGATCGAAGGCGCTGACGACGCTGACTTCGTCGGCGGTCACGCCGGCGTTGACGAACGTCGCGCGGGCGGCCTCGGCCTGTTCGTCCAGTGTGGGGTACGAGGGCATCCCGCCGAACACCGCCATCCACTGCCCGTTGGTGGGCGTGATGCGGCATTCCAGCAACTCGACGTTGAGCCGCGGTTGCGATTTCGGAGAACTGGCCCGAACCGACCGGGTGCCCTGTGGGCGAGCGCTCTTCATGGGTGTGTTCCTTGATGTGGAGTACAAATGCTCCGAACGCGATAAATGGATCGCGCGGTTGCACCGACAATCTTTCGATGGAAAGATCACACCGATTTGGTGTGTGCGAGTTGTGGTGCGAGTGGGGCTACGGTAAATACCGAATTTCAACCTGTCAACTGAAATGTTTCGGCCTTTCTTGCCGTTACAATCAATTTTTTCGATATGACCTGAGTTTCGAACGTTTGGCGCGTACTCAACTCGTCGAGGATGTGGCCGGGCGTTTCAGGTCAGGGATGAAATCCAACAACAGTTGGTTGCGAGGGCCGTTATCACGTGCCGTGGAACGGTCGGCGCCGACCGCGAGTGCCGGTCCTGTTCGGCGACGTAGAGGTCGGGCTCAGCCACGAGGCGAGAGGATCAGCCGCTTACCGGCTTCGAGGTGCCGGACCAAGAGTTCGGCGGCCCGATCGCCGTTGCCGGCGATCACCGCGTTGGCGATCGCGGTGTGTTCCCCGTGGCTGGTCTCCATCCGCGCCGGGCTGATGCGGAACACCTGCGTCACCACCCGCTGCATCCGCTCGCGCAGTTGACCGACCACGCGGAGGATTTCGCGGTTGCCGAGGAACTCGATGAACTGTGCGTGGAACGCCGCGTCCAGTTCCACCCCCTTCGCCACGTCGCCGGTTCCGCGAAGCTGAGATTGCGCCTGGAGGTTGGCACGCACGCGGGCGACCTGATCGGTCGTGAGGTGACCGGCGAGCGCACGCACCGTGTACGATTCCAGCGCCGCGCGGATCTCGTACTGGTCGGCGATCTCGTGAACGGACAGTTCGCGGACCACGATCCCCTGCTGTGGCGAGACGGAAATGAACCCTTCCGACTCCAACCGCTCCAGCGCCGCCTTCACTGGCGTTTTGCTCATCCCCAGGTTCTCGGCCAACTGCCGCTCCGACAGGAACGACCCCGGTGGGTAGTCGTTGTTCAGCAGCCGCTCCTTGATCCGCTCGTAGGCCCGGTCCTTGAGCAGCGCCCGCAGCGGCGTGTGGCCGTTGGTGTGGCCGTTGGTCGGTGCGAGCGCCGGGTTACCGCGACTGGTAGCCATCGAAAACTCCGGGCGATCAGGGAACCAAGAATTCGGAAAGATTAGCAAACTTTCCTCTTGCATCCTACTGAGATCTCAGTAGGATCTCAAGTAGCTCGCGAGTTTTTCATCGGGATTTTTTCCCGCCCAACACGTCAACGGCGGTCCCGGAGTCGAGCCGATGTTCCGAACGGTGCCGATGATCGCTGTTCTGCTGCTTGGCTCGGCCGGGTCACCGGCGAGCGCGCGCCAGCCGGAGAAGCGGTTCGTCTTCGCCGGGGCCGACGGACGATTGGTGTACGCCACTGATCCGCGGGGCAACCGCATCCCGGACTTCTCGCACGCCGGCTACGGCGGTGGAACGGCGATCCCGGATGCGTCGGTGCGCGTGGTGGTACCGCCCGGCGGGCGCGTTCAAGCCGCGATCGATTACGTTGCGGGGTTGAAGCCGGACGCGACCGGCCTTCGCGGCGCGGTGCTGCTGCTCGACGGGCGGCACGAAATCGCCGATCAACTGCGGATCGCGACCAGCGGCGTCGTACTTCGCGGTCAGGGCAAGGGGACCGTTCTGGTCGCCACCGGAACCGACCGACGGGCGCTCGTTCGGGTTCGCGGTTCCGCGAACCGAACCGCGGAGGAAAAGCCTCACGTGATCGCGGACGCTTACGTTCCGGTCGGCGCGATCGCGGTGCGCCTCGAATCAGCCGAGGGCTTGAAGGTCGGCGACGCGGTCGTGATCGAGCACCCGTCCACGAAGGAATGGATCGCGGCGGTCGGGATGGACCGGTTCCCGTCGCGCGACAAGGGTTCGTACCTCGACTGGCGCCCCGGTACGGTCAACATCCAGTGGGACCGCACTATCACGAAGATCGCCGGCGACACGATCGAGTTTGATGCGCCGATGACCAGCGCGCTCGACGCGAAGCTCAACCGCGCGACCGTTCGGCGCTACACTTCGGGCCGACTGAAGAACGCGGGGGTCGAGAACCTGAAGCTGGAATCCGCGTTCGACAAGACCAACCCGCACGACGAGCACCACGCCTGGACCGGGATCACGGTCGAGAACGCCGAAGACGTGTGGGTGCGGCAGGTGTCGTTCGCGCACTTCGCCGGGGCCGCGGTCGCGGTGTGGGAATCGGCCCGGCGCGTCACGGTCGAAGATTGCGACTCCGCGAAGCCGGTTTCCGAGGTCGGCGGGCACCGCCGGCACACGTTCTTCACCGCGGGGCAACAGACGCTGTTCCTCCACTGCTCCGCGACCGACGGCCGGCACGACTTCGCCGTTGGGCATCTCGCGAGCCTGAACGCCTTCGTCCACTGCAAGGCGACGAACGCACACGCCTTCAGCGGGCCGATCGGGAGCTGGGCGAGTGGCGTACTTTACGACAACGTCACGATCGACGGCGCCGGGTTGGCGCTGACCAACCGCGAGACCGACGACCAGGGCGCCGGCTGGGCCGCGGCGAATTCCGTGCTGTGGCAATGCGCCGCGCCGCTCATCACCTGCCGGACACCGCCGACCGCGCAGAACTGGGCGATCGGCGTCTGGGGGCAGTTCGTCGGCGATGGCCACTGGCGGCAGTTGAACGAGTTCGTGAAGCCGGACAGCCTGTTCGCCGCACAGCTCACCGAGCGCACCAGGAACAAGGCCGGCGAAGTTCTGAAGCGACGAACGATTCCCACTGACACGAACGGCGCGAAGCCGATCGACGACCTGATTCCGCGGCTCGAACCGCCGCCCGCGCCTGCGGTTCGCGCGCTGAAGCTCACGAACGGCCGGCTCACGGTTGACGGCGACCTGCTCACCGGTGGGCGGTTCGGCACGGTCTGGTGGCGCGGGCACACGCTGCCGTCGCGCGCCGCGGAACTGGGCGTCGGGGTGACGCGATTCGTCCCCGACCGCACCGGCCCCGGGTTCACGGACGACCTCGACCAGCTCACGGACGAGATGCGGGCGAACGGGCTCGCCGGTCTCGATCACCACTGGGGGCTGTGGTACGACCGCCGGCGTGACGATCACCAGATGCTCCGGCGCCCCGACGGCGAGGTGTGGGCACCGTTTTATGAACAGCCGTGGGCGCGCAGCGGGCACGGCAAAGCGTGGGACGGGCTGAGCCAGTACGACCTGACGAAGTTCAACCCGTGGTACTTCGGGCGCCTCAAGCGGTTCGCCGAACTCGCGGGGCAAAAGGGGTTGGTGCTCACGCAACAAATGTACTTCCAGCACAACATCCTCGAAGCCGGGGCGCACTGGGCCGATTTCGCGTGGCGCCCGGCGAACTGCCTACAGGAAACGGGCTTCCCGGAGCCGCCGGAGTACGTCGGCGGGAAGCGCGTGTTCATGGCCGATGCGTTCTACGACGTGTCGCACCCCGTTCGCCGCGACCTGCACCGACGCTACATCCGCCACTGCCTCGACACGCTCGGCGGTTGCCCGAACGTGATCTTCCAGACGGGTGAGGAGTTCACCGGACCGCGGGCGTTCGTCGAGTTCTGGCTCGACACCATCGCGGAGTGGCAGAAGGAGAAAGGGCGGACGGTGTGCGTTGGGCTGAGTTGCACAAAAGACGTGCAAGACGCGATCCTGGCCGATGCGAAGCGCGCGGCGCTCGTGTCGGTGATCGACCTCAAATACTGGTGGTACACGGCCGACGGCGGGTTGTACGACCCGAAGGGGGGCGAGAACCTCGCCCCGCGGCAGCAGCTCCGCGAGTGGAAGGGGAGCAAGTCGCGGTCGGACGCCTCGGTCGCTCGGGCCGTCCGCGAGTATCGCCTGAAATTCCCGGAGAAGGCCGTCACGGTGTCGCTCGACGGCGCGAGCGGATGGGCCGTGGCTGTCGGCGGCGGCTCGGTCCCGCGTTTGCCTTCTGATGCGGATGACAATCTTCGCAAGTCGCTCGCCCGCATGAAGCCGTTCGACTCGACGGCGCTGCCGAAGGGCGCCCTGGCGCTGGCCGACCCCGGTCGTGATTACCTCGTGTGGTCGCCCGCGGGCGGGGCGGTCGCGCTCGACCTCTCCGACCGCTCGGAAACGTTTGAAGTGCGCTGGGTGGATGTGAAAACCGGCCGACCGACCGCCGCGGGCACCGTTCGCGGGGGCCGGGCGGTCGAACTCCGCGCCCCGACCGACGGAGCAGCGGTGCTGTGGCTCACTCGCAAGTGATTCGCTCCTTTTCCACCGGAGATCGTTCCCTTTATCTGGAGGTTCGCAATGGTACTCTCTCCCCGGAAGGCTCGCGGGTTCACGCTGATCGAGCTGCTTGTCGTGATCGCGATCATCGCCATCCTCATCGGCCTCTTGCTGCCCGCGGTTCAGAAGGTGCGCGAGGCCGGCGCCCGCATGAGCTGCTCGAACAACCTCAAGCAACTCGGCCTCGCCATGCACAACCACCACGACACGCTCGGGAAGTTCCCCTACGCGCGGTCCGGCGGCGGCCAGAACCGGCACACCTGGGCGCTGCTGCTGTTGCCGTACATCGAGCAAGACAATGTGTTCAAGACGTACCAGGCCACGATCGCCGGCGTGAGCAAGACGGACGGGATGAACAACCACACGTCCACCAACCCGCAGATCGTCGCGGCCCGGCAGGCGACGGTCAAAGTGTTCCTCTGCCCGACGCGGCACGTGGCCGGCGCGCTCAGCCCCATCTCGGCCGGGAGCACGGTAACCGGCACCCCGTCCGATTACGCCGCCTGCACCGGCGACACGAGTGCCGTCCCCACCACCGGCGTGTTCGTGCTGGTCAACTCCGGGCACATGCTCGCCGGAACGAAGTTCGGCGAGATCCTCGACGGGACCAGCAACACCATCATGATCGGCGAGAAGCACATTCCCCAGTCGGGGATCAACAACCCGCCCACCGACGGGATGATCTACAGCGGCGGCGAGCAGCAGACGTACCACCGCCGGGCCGGGACGTCGTGGCCGCTGGCGATCAGCCCGACGGTGGCGGCCAACACCCAGTTCGGGAGCTGGCACACGAGCGTCTGTCAGTTCGTGTTCGCCGACGGGAGCGTGCGGGCGCTGCCGAACTCGATCCCCGGAACGGCGCTCGGGATGCTGGCGAACATCAAGGACGGTCAGGTGATTCCGAACTTCTGATCCCGCCACCCACCGAGGGAAAACCATGACCGGACGGACCCCGCGCCGGCTCCGCGCGCTGGCGCTTCTGATCGTGCTCTTCGCCGCGGGTTGTGCGTCGGGGCGGTACCCGGTCACGGGCCGCGTCGTCTACGAGGACGGCGCGCCGGTGGAAGAGGGTACGGTGATCGCCGAGGCGACCGTGGACGGCAAGCTCGTCGCCCTCCAGGGCAACATCGCCAAGGACGGCACCTTCAGCCTGGGCACCGCGAAACCGGGCGACGGCGCGCAACCGGGCACGTACAAGGTGCTCGTCATGCCCCGCGCGCTGAGCGACGCCGAGATGTCCGAGGGCAAGCGCCCCGCGGTGAGCGGCAAGTACGCGAAGTTCGAAACCTCCGGGATCACGCTCGAGGTGAAAGCGGAATCGAACGTCCTCAACATCACCGTCGCGCGACCCAATGCGAAGGAGAAACTCAAACCGGAGGACAACTGATGCGCGTGTTGGCGCTGGTGGCGGTCGTACTGGGATCGGTTGCGCCGGTCGCGGCCCAACCACCGGCGCAACACGTCGCGCTCGAATCGGTCGGCCTCACCGACGCCCGCTGGACGACCGGGTTCTGGGCCGACCGATTTGAGACGTGTCGCTCCGCGACAGTTCCCGACATGGGCACTCTCATGGAAGGGACCGAGCGGAGCCAGTTCCTGCACAACTTCCGCGTCGCGGCCGGGCTGGAAGCCGGCAAGCACCGCGGGCCGCCGTGGAACGACGGCGATTACTACAAGTGGCTCGAAGCCGCCTCCGCGGTGTACGCGGTTACCAAAGACCCCGCACTGGATCGACGGATGGACGCCGCGATCGCGGTGATCGCAAAGGCCCAGCGCACCGACGGCTATCTTCACACGCCGGTTCTGATCGCCGCCCGCAACGGCGACGCGGACGCCAAGCCGTTCCAGGACCGGCTCAACTTCGAGATGTACAACTTCGGGCACCTGTTCACCTCCGCGTGCGTCCACCACCGCGCGACCGGGAAGAAATCGCTTCTGGACGTCGCGGTGAAAGCCGCCGACTTCCTGTGCGCGGCCTTCGAGAAGCCGACCCCGGAGTTGGCCCGCAACGCGGTGTGCCCGGCGCACTACATGGGCACCATCGACCTCTACCGCCTCACGCGCGAGAAGCGATACCTGCGACTGGCGGCGCAGTTCCTCGACCTGCGCGACCTCGCCCCCACCGGCACCGACGACAACCAGGACCGCGTCCCGTTCCGCAAGCAGACCGAGGCGGTCGGGCACGCGGTCCGCGCGAACTACCTCTACGCCGGCGCCGCAGACGTGTTCGCCGAAACCGGCGACGAGACGCTAATCGAACCGCTGAAGAAGATCTGGGCGAACGTCGTTTCGCGCAAGATGTACCTCACCGGGGCGTGCGGGGCGCTTTACGACGGGGCCTCGCCCGACGGCTCGAAGGACCAGAAGCAGATCGCCCGCGTTCACCAGAGCTACGGCCGCGACTGGCAGCTCCCCAACAGCACCGCGCACAACGAGACGTGCGCCGCGATCGGCAACATCCTGTGGAACTGCCGGATGCTGCACATCACGGGCGAGGCGAAGTACGCCGACGTGATGGAACTGGCGCTTTACAACGCGCTGCTCGCGGGCGTCAGCCTCGACGGGAAGCGGTTCTTCTACACGAACACACTGCGCCAGCTCGACACGATGCCAACATCGCTCCGCTGGTCGCGGGCGCGCGAGGCGTGGATCAGTTGCTACTGTTGCCCGCCGAACGTCGCGCGCATCGTCGCTCAGGCCCACACTTACGCCTACGGGCGCTCCGCGAGCGGGGTGTGGGTCCACCTGTTCGGCGCCAGCACCCTCGACACCGCACTCCCCAACGGGCGATTCAAGCTGAAGCAAGAGACGGAATACCCGTGGGCCGGCGCGGTCAAGATCACCATCGAAGATGCGCCCGCAGGCGAAGTGTCGCTGTTCGTGCGCGTGCCCGGCTGGGCCGCCGGCGCGAAACTGACCGTCAACGGCACCGCGACCGGCGCGCCCGCGGGCCGCTACGCCGAGGTTCGCCGGGCCTGGAAGGCCGGCGACGTGGTCGAACTCGCGCTACCGATGGACGCGCGGCTAATCGAATCGCACCCGCTCGTTGAGGAAACGCGAAACCAGGTCGCGGTGATGCGCGGGCCGCTCGTGTACTGCCTCGAATCGCCCGACTTACCGAAAGGTGCGCGCGTGCAAGCGGTCGCGATCCCGCGAAGCGCGCGGTTCGCCCCGCGGTTCGACAAGGCCCTGCTCGGCGGTGTGGCCGTGCTCGAAGGCCGGGCGGAACTCGTCGCGGAGCGCGAGTGGGGGAACGAACTGTACCGCCCGCTGAAGCCCGCCGACCCGAAGCCGCTCGACATCACGCTCGTCCCGTATTTCGCGTGGGCGAACCGCGGGAAGTCCGAAATGACCGTCTGGATGCCTCTGGGGCGCTGAACCATGACGCACACTCTGCGCGGTCTGTTGGTGATGTTGGTACTCGCAATCAGTGCACCCGTGCAGGCGGCCGGTGTCGAGCAGTGGGGGCTGTTCGAGGTCGCGCTGAAGGGGCCGGCCGAGGGCAACCCGTTCGTGGATGTCGAACTCTCCGCGACCTTCTCGCAGGGCACGACGAAGATTCCGGTGAGCGGGTTCTACGACGGCGCCGGGACGTACCGCGTCCGGTTCATGCCGCCGGCGGCGGGCGAGTGGAGCTATTCGACGACGTGCAACCGCGCGGAACTGAACGGCAAGACCGGCACGTTCACCGCGGTGAAGCCGTCGGCCGGCAACCGCGGCCCGGTGCGCGTGCGGAACACCTATCACTTCGGTTACGCCGACGGTACCCCACACGTGTCCGTGGGGACAACGTGCTACGCCTGGACGCACCAGAGTGACGCGCTCGAAGAACAAACACTCGCCACGCTGAAAGCTGCGCCGTTCAACAAGATTCGGATGTGCGTGTTCCCGAAGTGGTACGCCTACAACAAGACCGAGCCGCCGCACTACCCGTTCGCCGGCACGGCGCCGAACACGTGGGACTTCGACCGGTTCAACCCGGCGTTCTTTCGGCACCTCGAAAAGCGCATCGGCCAGCTCCGCGACCTCGGCATCGAGGCCGATCTGATTCTCTTTCACC
Source organism: uncultured Frigoriglobus sp. (assembly GCA_964495365.1). Taxonomy (GTDB): domain Bacteria; phylum Planctomycetota; class Planctomycetia; order Gemmatales; family Gemmataceae; genus Gemmata. The sequence goes on from CAZBXY010000176.1 coordinate 8,831, forward strand.
CTTACGACGAGGGGCACTGGGGCTTCGACCGGATGCCCGCGGCGGTGGACGATCGTTATCTGCGGTACGTCGTCGCCAGGCTCGCGGCGTACCGGAACGTCTGGTGGTCGCTCGCCAACGAGTTCGACTTCATGAAGGAGAAGACGGACGCGGACTGGGAACGGTACCTCAAGATCGTGTCCGAATCCGACCCGTACAAGCACCTGTTGTCGATTCACAACGGCACGCGGCTGTTCAACCAGACCGACAAACGGTTCACCCACGCGAGCATTCAGAACGGCTCGGCCGTGTCGGACTTCGGCCGGGCGGTCCTCTTCCGCGACGTGTACCGCAAGCCGATCGTGTTCGACGAGGTGAAGTACGAGGGGAATTTCGATCAGCGCTGGGGCAACCTCTCGGCCGAGGAGATGGTTCACCGGTTCTGGCAGGGCGCGATCGCGGGCACCTACGTTGGCCACGGCGAGACGTACAAGCACCCGGACGATTTGGTGTGGTGGTCGAAGGGCGGCGCGCTCCGCGGGACGAGCGCGCCGCGGATCGCGTTTTTGCGGAAGGTACTCGAAGACGGCCCGGCGGACGGTCTCGAACCTATCGACAAGTGGCAGGACGAGCGCACCGCGGGGAAGCGCGACGAGTATTACCTCGTCTACTTCGGCAAGGAGAAGCCGACCGAGTGGGCCGTGAACCTGCCGGGCCGCAGCGACAAGCCTCCGACGCTCACGGCCGAGGTCATTGACACCTGGAACATGACCGTGACGCCGGTCGCCGGCGCGTTCAAGCTCAAGCAACAGGACCGCTACCGGATCGTCGCGGACCCGCCGGCGACGATCAAGTTGCCCGGCCACGCGTACATGGCGATCCGGCTCCGCGCCGAAGCACCGAAGAAGTGAGGCCGTCATGCGCATCTGCGCCGTTGTGGTCGGGTTGCTTCTCACTCCACTTGCCGGATCGGCCGGGCCGCGGGTCGATCTGAGCCAGGACAACGGCCGCGCGGACGTGCTCGCGCCCGGCTGGGACCAGTGGCGCGTCCCGGAAATGGAATCCGCGAGCGCGAAATTCGGCGGAATCACCGTCACACTGCGCGCGCCGGGCGCGAAGCTCGCAACGGGCTGGTGGAAGCCGGGCTTCGACTATCCTGCGCGGATGGCCTCCGACGGCGTGCTGGTGAACGGCAAACTCGAACTCGTGCTCAGCGGCTTGCCCGCGGGGAAGCACTCGCTCGGCACTTTCCACAACGTGCTGACCGACGCGACGCCTGGGCGCATCGCGATCGCTGCGCAAGGTGCCAGCACGACTGTCACGCCTTCCAAGCAGGTGACGCATGACGCGGACGCCGCGAGTGCCTTCGTGGAATTCACTGCCGAAGCCGGGAAAGAGGTCGTCGTCACGTTCACCCCGGACGCCGGCGGGAGCGTGGTCCTCAACGGCTTCGAGATCGACCGTTCGGACCCCGCGAAGCGCGCGACGAAGCCGACACCGTTCGATGACGACGAACACGCCACGGAAAGTCCCCTGCTCTCCTGGCGCACAGCTGCGACCGCGGCCTCTCACCACGTCTACCTCGGTACCTCTGCGTCCGCGGTGGCGAAAGCAACGCGCGAATCGTCGGAGTTCCGCGGCGAGACCAAAGAGCCGAGTTTCGCCACCGCGGCGCTGAAACTGAACCACCAGCAGCCGTATTTCTGGCGCATCGACACGGTCCACGCCGGCAGAGTCGTTCGCGGGGAAGTGTGGCGGTTCCGCGTGCGGCACCTCGCGTTCCCGGAAGCCGAGGGCTACGGCCGGTTCGCCATCGGCGGGCGCGCCGGCAAGGTGTACGAGGTCACGAACCTCAACGACTCCGGCCCCGGTAGCCTGCGCGAAGCGGTCGAGGCGAGCGGGCCGCGAACGGTCGTCTTCCGCGTCGGCGGGATCATCGAATTGAAGTCAAAGCTGGTCGTCCGCAACCCGTATCTGACCGTTGCGGGGCAAACTGCGCCCGGCGACGGGATCTGCACCAAGAACTACACGTTCGGCTGCCTCGATGCGCACGATGTCATCATCCGGCACGTCCGCATCCGCATCGGCGACGAAACCGGCTTGACGCAAGACGGCTGCGGTGCCCGCAGTTCGGACTACTGTATCTTCGATCACTGCTCGATCAGTTGGAGCATCGACGAGGGGTTCAGTTCGCGCGAGGGCCGCAACATCACCGTGCAGCGGTGCATCATCGCGGAGGCGCTGAACATCGCGGACCACAAGAAGTATCAGCCGGGCAAGGGCCACTCGTTCGCCGCGAGCATTTCGGGCAGCGTCGGCAGCTTCCATCACAACCTGCTGGCGAACTGCACCGGGCGGAACTGGAGCCTCGCGGGCGGCCTCGACCGCACCGGCACGCGGCTCGCCGGCCGGCTCGATATCCGCAACAACGTCGTCTACAACTGGCGCGACCGCACGACCGACGGCGGCGTCCGCGAACTGAACTTCGTGAACAACTTTTACCTCGCCGGCCCGGCGACAAAGGTGTTCACGCTGCTCAAACCCGACCCCGGCGACCCGGACCGCGGGATGCGCGCCTTCATGGAAGGCAACGTCATCGGCAAGGACGACCTCGACGCCGACAACTGGAAAGCCTACGTCGGCCCCGCGGACGGGATGGCGAAAGTGCGGTCCGAAAAGCCGCTGTTCGAGCCGTTCGTCAAGACTCACTCCGCGAAGGACGCCTACGAGAGCGTGCTGGCCGACGTGGGCGCGACGCGGCCGAAGCAGGACGCGATCGACCGGCGCATTCTGGGCGAAGTGCGCACGCGCGAACACACCTACACCGGCAGCAAGGGGAAGCTGCCCGGTATCATCGACTCGCCGAAAGACGCCGGCGGCTGGCCGGAGTACCGGTCCGGCGCCGCGCCCGCCGACAGTGACCACGACGGGATTCCCGACGCCTGGGAGACTGCCAACGGCCTCGATCCCAAGAACCCCGCCGACGGGGCCGCGTACCGCGCCGATGGCTACACGAACCTCGAACACTACCTGAACGCGCTCGCGGCTCAGCCGGTCGCGCAGCGCCCGTCGGCCGATCCCAAGTATCGGGAAACGATCGCCAGGCGCGCGACCGCGGCCGTTGCCGCCGCGAACGTCGCGGACGCGGAGAAGAAGGCCGCGGCGGTGAAGATCGTTGAGGCCCATTACGTCGGCCTCAACGACATTCACTTCGACCGCGACGAGGCCGTGAAGGCCGCCGGCGACAAGGCCGCGATCGCGAAGGTTCGCGAGAAGGCCGCGGCCGATGTCGCGGTGGTTCACAAGCAGTTCACGAAGGATCTCGCGGCGCTGCTCACGGCCGAGCAGTGTGACGCGATCAAGGACAAGATGACCTACGACGTGCGGCTGAACACGTTCCGCGTCTACTGCGAGATGCTGCCGACGCTCACAGAGGCGCAAAAGACGACGATCCGCGAAATACTGCTCGCGGGGCGCGAGGAGGCGCTCGTCGCCGGCGACGCGAACGAGAAACACGAGAAGTTTCGCCTCGCGAAGGGGAAGATCACGAACTTCCTCAGCGCGCAGGGTTACGACATGAAGAAGGCGTCGGAGGAATGGGCCGCGAAGCAGAAGAAAAAATGATGTGCGCGGTTTACGGACACAGGGCTTCCGCCCTGTGCTACGAAAGTCGGCCCTCCGGGCGGAAGACAGGCGCGGGTTTCTCTTCGCCCCGGAGGGGCCGGCGTATTTAGCACAGGGCGGAAGCCCTGTGTCCGTAAACCGCGATCGACAACACGAGGCCACGCGATGAAACCAGTAGTCAGTATCCTTTGCCTCGCGCTTTTGGCCGCGGTCGCCTCCGGGCAGTACCCGAAGGTTCCGCCGGAGGTACAGCGCGCCGAGGACGAGCGCCGGGCCGCCTACGAGAAACCCGAAGACGAGGCGTGGGCGAGGGCGCAGCCCGAACTCGAAAAGTGGGGCGAAAAAGGCAAGCCGTTCGTCCCCGGCGCCGCGAAGCCGTCGGACCTGCCGCAAGCGAAGATCCCGGCGTTCCCGGGCGCGTGGGGCGGCGGGATGTACAGCTTCGGCGGGCGCGGCGGCGCGGTGTTCGTCGTCACGAGCCTCGAAGACGCCGGCCCCGGCACGCTCCGCGAGGCCTGCAACGCGGTCGGCCCGCGGATCGTCGTGTTCAACATCGCGGGCACGATTACCCTCAAAAACCGCATCCGCATTCGCGCGCCGTACATCACGATCGCCGGCCAGACCGCGCCCGGCGACGGGATCTGCATCCGCGGCGCGACCGTCAGCGTCGATACGCACGATGTCGTGATCCGGCACCTGCGGTTCCGCCGCGGCGAAACGAACGTTGCCAACCGCGACGACGCGCTCGGCGGTAATCCCGTCGGCAACATCATTCTTGACCACGTTTCGGCGAGCTGGGGGCTTGACGAGAACCTGTCGATGTACCGGCACATGTACAAGCCGAAACCGGGCGCCGCGGAACTGAAGCTGCCGACGGTGAACATCACGATTCAGTGGTGCATTTCGAGCGAAGCGCTCGACACGTACAACCACTCACTCGGCAGCACGATCGGCGGGCACAACAGTACGTTCCACCACAACCTGTGGGCGAACAACGCGGGCCGCAATCCGAGCATCGGTATGGACGGCGACTTCAACTTCGCCAACAACGTGATCTTCAACTGGCGCCACCGAACGGTGGACGGCGGCGACCAAAAGAGCCGGTACAACATCCTCAACAACTACTTCAAGTCCGGCCCGGCGACGCAAGACGGACCGATCGCCTACCGCATCCTGCGCCCCGACGGCCGCCGGCCGGGGCCGGACAAGACGCTCCCGCTGGAGTGGGGAAAAGCGCACGTCAGCGGGAACGTCGTCGCGGGCAACGAGCGCGTCACAAAGGACAACTGGGACGGCGGCGTGCAGATCGAGGGCGGCGACCCGAAGGCGGTTCACCCGAAGGTGCGCGTCGAGAAACCGTTCCCGATGGCCGAACTGCCACTCCAAAGCGCGAACGAGGCTTACGAATCGGTCCTCGCCAACGCCGGGGCGACCCTCCCGAAGCGCGACGCGGTGGACCGGCGCATCATCGAGCATGTTCGCAAGGGCACCGCGGGCGCGGACACGAAGCTCGGCATCATTACCGACGTGAAGCAAGTGGACGGCTACCCCGAGTACAAGGGCACGGCGCTCAAAGACGCCGACGGCGACGGGATGCCCGACGAGTGGGAAACGAAGTACAGCCTCGACCCGAAAGACCCGACCGACGCCGTGAAGGACTGCAACGGCGACGGCTACACGAACATCGAGAAGTACATCAACGGCCTCGACCCGAAGGCGAAGATCGACTGGACCGACCTCCGCAACAACACGGACCGGCTCACCGGCCGCAACTGAGCCGTTTGAAACTGCGACTGCCCGTCCCACGAACGGTATTGAGGTTCGCGTGCCCCCACGACGAAACGCGCATCTGCCGTTTTGGCGCGTTGACGCGCGCCCTCGCCGCGGTCACAATCACAGCACATCACCAAGCCGGCGGTCGAACGCCCGTTGTCCCCCGAGTTGATCCGCCATGAGCAACGCACCGCACCACCCGAGCACGGAAACCGACGCGCCGGAAACGCTCCTCCCGACACGCGCCTCGACGGGGGCGCCGCTGTCCGGCGCCGACACACGCGGCAAAACGCAATCCGACGCCGACTCGATCTCGACCCCGGACGGCCCGCTGCCCGGGCGCATCGGCGATTACCGGATTCTGCGCCGGATCGGCGCCGGCGGCATGGGCGCGGTGTACCTGGCCGAGGATGTGCGGCTCGGGCGCAAGGCCGCGATCAAGACCATGCGCCCCGAACTGGCCGCCGACACGGAGAACCGCAACCGGTTCGAGCGCGAGGCCCGCGCCGCCGCCGCAATCGACCACGACAACATCGTGCCCATCTGGGGGATCGGTCAGGCCGCCGACGGCAGCCCGTACATCGCGATGCCGTTTCTTCAAGGGGAGATGCTCGACTCCCGCCTGACCCGCGAAGCGGTGTCGCCCGTCGGGCTGATCGTCGAGGTCGGGCGCGACGTGGCCGACGGGCTGGCCGCGGCCCACGGGCTGGGGCTGATCCACCGGGACATCAAACCGGGCAACATCTGGCTCGAGGGCGACCCGGCCGCGATCGACTCGGCGAAGAAGGTCCGGCGGGTGAAGGTGCTCGACTTCGGACTGGCCCGCTCGGTCTCGTCGGACGAAACGCAACTGACCGCGTCCGGGGTCGTACTCGGCACGCCGGCGTATATGGCCCCGGAGCAGGCCAAGGGCGAGGCGCTCGACGGGCGCGCGGATTTGTGGAGCCTCGGGGCGACACTGTACCGGATGGCGACCGGGCGGCAGCCGTTCCAGGGGCCGACCACGATGGCGGTGCTGTGCGCGCTGATCGCCGACACCCCGCCGCCGGTGCGGACCGTCAACCCGACGATCCCGCCGGCGCTCGCCGCGCTGATCGACCAGCTCATTCAGAAGGACCCGTCCACGCGCCCGCAGACCGCCGCAGAGGTGGCGACTCGGTTGCGGCAGATCGCGGGCACCCTGGACCTCGCGACGGCCAACCGCGTCCCGACTTTCACCGCGCCCGCCGGCACCGGCGCATGGACCAACGCGCACGACGGAACCGAGCCGGACGACCGCACCCCCCTGCGCGTCGCCGAACCGCTGGTGCCCGAACCGCTGGCGGAGGAGATCGACACCAAGCGGAACGCGCGCCCGGCGTCGAAAACGCAGGCCGTGCGCCGCGCGCCGGTCTCCCCGCCGCTCCCGCCCCGGCGGATGCCGCTGCCCACCGCGCTCGCGGTACTGGTCATCGTGGCGGCCATCGGGATCGCCGTCTTCCGCCACGAACTCTTCGGCACCCGCGCGAAAACCGACACGAAGAAGGAACCCACGCCGGAGGTCAAGTTCAGCCAGCCCGGCGCCCCGTAGTGAGGCGTGTCAATCGAACCACTCGTCCGCCGGGTCGAATGGCGGCACCACCACGTTCAGAATCGTCATCCGCCCAACCGCCCGGTGCCGCACGCCGGGCGGGATCATCACCGCCACCCCGACTTTGACCGGCACCAGTTTCCCATCCAGTTCGATAGCGGCGCCGTGTTCACATTCCAGGACGACGTAGGTCTCGGTTTGGCTTTTGTGGTAGTGGGCGCGGGCGTCCTCCGCGATGTCCACGCGATGAATACTGAGCGGTGCTCCAGGCACGTCAGCGAACGCACGCCGCGCCCATCCGCACGGGCACCGTACGGCCGGCAGTTGTAGTAGATCGACCACGGACGGCGTCGGGCGTTCATGTGTTTGTTGTTCCACTTTTTTGCACCTCTGTCGTTGTCGGTTCTGGGCCGACTGAAGTTCCCCACGAATAGTGGACAGCGGGAATGTGGTGTAAACTCACCCTCA
>CAZBXY010000177.1:0-16041 GCA_964495365.1 uncultured Frigoriglobus sp.
CCGGAGGGGCGACAGAAACCTTCGCGAAAGGCTCTGTCGCCCCTCCGGGGCTTGGGGTTATTCTGTCGCATACCCAGGTTTACGCTCACTTCGTTCGCTCCACCCCGGGCTAACATCGGTCGCCGCTCCGCGGCTGAAGACGAAGACATTCAGGGTCAGGCCGCCGGTTCGACGCTCACGCCCAGCGGGTGCTTGCCCTTCACGGCCACCGGGTCGGCCCCGCACGAGCGGATCTGATCGGCCTTCAGCTCGGCCACCTCCAGCGCCCCGATCCACACCGCGGCCTTCCCCTTCTCGTGCGCCTCCAGCATCAGTTTCACGCACTTCTCGACCGTGTACCCGAACACCTTCCGCAGCACCATCACGACGAACTCCATTCCGTTCGTGTCGTCGTTGTGCAGGATGACCGCGTAGGGCGGCTGGCGCCGCGTGCGGGTCTCGGTCTCCTCGTCGGGGAGCACTTCCGGCGTCGGCGTGGACGTGGCCATGAGTTCCGCTCTCTCCGGGGCGGGCAGAAGATGGAAAGATTATAGTCCGCCGCCCGGCGGAACGAAAGCTCGGAGCGAATGTTGTGCTCACAAAGCTCCTTCCGGTCGAACGCCGGTCACGCACGGGGCCGAAATGTTCGCGACGGGCGGTACACGCGGTTGGCGACCTGACGCACGGCCCGTCGGATGTTGTGTTCTCGTGACGCCAGCGCTTCCGCGCGCCGTCACGAGTCCGTATCGGGCTGGGACTTGTATCATGTCACGGAACCGATCGGCGGCTCGTTCGGGCGCTCGTTTGTACTCTCCCGAGGTGGATATGCGGACTTTGGTGAAGTGCCTGTGCCTCGTCGCGCTGGTGTTCCTGGTGGGCTGCGCGAAAAAGGTGTCCGAGGAGAACGCCAAGAAGGTGCAGCCGGGGATGTCGCGGGCTGAGGTCGAGGCGATTCTCGGGTCCGGGCGCAAGGACGGCGACCGGTACGTGTGGACGACCGAGAAGGGCGGCAAGCTCAAGATCAGCTTCACCGACGACAAGGTGACGCGGATCGAGAACGAGGGAGCCCCCAAGGTCGAGACGGCCGAAGACAAGGCGGCGACCAAGGCGGCTCAGGGCGCCGCGGAGGTCGAGCGGAAGAAAGAGCTGGACCGGCTCGACAAGGACCGCGACCGGATCAACGCGCTGAACGACGTGTACGCGCTCTTGTTCGCCGCGGTCGGGGTCGCCGACCGGCTCCCGGCGAACGAGGCCGCGCTGGCGGCGAGTCCGCTGGCGAACGTGAACACGGGGTTGGAGGCCGTCCGCTCCGGGCGCGTGGTGGTGCGGTGGGGCGCGGCGATCTCCGACGCGATCTGGGCCTACGAGAAGGACGGACCGACGAAGGGCGGCTACGCGGTCGGCGAGAAGTTCCACACGGCCGAATTGCTCACCGCCGAGCAGTTGCGCCCGTTCGTCACGAAGTGACAGCCGCTGCGAGCCTCGCCCACTCGTCGCGGAGCAGCGCGAACATCCGCACGTCCTCGAAGTTTCCGCGGCGCAACAGCGAGCGCCGCAGCGTGCCCTCTTCGCGAAAGCCGAGCTTCGCCAGCACGCGAACGCTGGCGTCGTTGCCGTCGATGACGCGGGCCTGCATCCGCTCCGGGGCGTATTCCGTAAATGCGAACGACAGCACCGCCCGGCACGCCTCGACCGTAATCCCCCGACCCCAAAAGGGTTCGGCGATCCAGTACCCGAGTTCCATCGTCTGGTGCGGCTTCGCGGCCCAGAAGCACCCGCACGAGCCGATCGGGTGCGGGTCGGGCTTGAGCGTGATCGCGTACGGTTCGGCCATCCCTTCGAGGTACCGCACCACCGCGTAGTCGCGAAGGAAGATCATCGTGTCTTCGACGCTCGTGTGGGCCTCCCAGAGCGTGAACCGCGTGACGTTGGGGTTCTTGGCGTGGTGGAACAGCGGTTGCGCGTCGTCGTCGGTGAACGCGCGCAGAGTGAGTCGGTCGGTGACGAGGGTCGGCGGGCGCCAGTCGTGCGGTTTCATGACACGATCCCCGCCGCACGTTCGACTTCGGCGCGGTCGATGCGCGGCGTCCCGCCGGGTTGTTCGCACACGCGGGCGGCGTAGTGATTGGCGAACCGGGCGCAGTCGCGGAGCGACTTGCCTTCGAGGTGAAGACAGACCATCGCCGCGGTGAACGCATCGCCCGCGCCGACTGTATCGGCTACGCGAGTGGGCACACCGGATTGTTCGACGATGTGGGTACTCTCGATGACAAAGCAGCCTCGTTCGCCGCAGGTCACGATCACCACCTGAGTTTCCGAGAAGGTATCGCGAACCGTGGCGGTAATGTCCCCGCACCAGTTTCCGATCCGCGCCAATTCGTCCTGATTGACTTTGATCCAGTCCGAGTTCCCGATCCCCCAGTTAACGAAGTCGGGGAGGCCAGTGGACCGCAGGTTGATGTCGTAGACGATGAGTAGCGGATCAACGCCGCGTTCCCACGGCGAGATGAACTTTTGGAGGGTCGCCCGGCTCCGCTCGGCGCGAGAAGCCAAAGTGCCGAAGCACACCGCCCGGCACGACCTCGCCAGCCCTTCGAGCTTCTCCTCCCACGCGATGTGATCCCACGCGACGTTCTCGGTGATCTGGTATGAGGGCACCGCGGACGCATCGAGCGTCACCTGCACCGTGCCAGTCGGGTGGTCGTGGTCGGTCTGGATATACTCGTCGGAGAGGCCGAGTTCGCGGACGCGCTCGCGCAGTTCGCGGCCCAGGTCGTCGGCGCCGACGCGCGAGACGATCGCCGCGGGGTGGCCGAGCTGGTGGCAGTGGAACGCGAAGTTGAACGGCGCCCCGCCAGCGACCTTGCGGCCGTCGGGGTACACGTCCCAGAGCACTTCGCCGATCCCGACGATGGGATTCATGCGACATTAGCCGCACGATGAACGCAGATAAAGACACGATTGAAGGCAGGAAGCAGAGTTTTGAACACAATCTTCTGTCTTTATCGTGTCTTTATCTGCGTTCATCGTGCGGCTTCCTCTTCTTTTCACCCCGGAGACCACGGGGCGGGTTTCTTGTCGAAGAACGCGGACAGCCCGTGTCGGCACTCGTCCGTCAGTCGCGGTTCGGCGCTCGCGTGCGCCAGTTCTTCTACCGACATTGACAGACGTGAACACCTGTGCAAAAGCTGTTTGGTAGCGGCGAGCGCCTTCGGCCCGCCCTCGGCGAGGGAGCGCGCCCACGTGTCCGCGGTGTCGAGGAGGTTTTCCGCCGATGTGATCTGATTCACCAGTCCGACGCGCAGCGCCGCGAGGCCGTCGATCAGTTCGCCCGTGAGCAAGAGCCACCGCGCGGTGCGCTCGCCCACGTGGCGCAACAGGTGCGGCATCACCATTGCCGCGACCAGACCGCGGCGCACCTCGGGGTAGCCGAACTTCGCGTCCGGGAGGCTCACTGCGAGGTCGCACACGGTCACGAGGCCGGCGCCGCCGGCGACCGCGGCGCCGTTGACGGCGGCGACGGTCGGTTTCGGCAGCGTGTAGATGAGTTCGTAGAGCGCCGAGAGTTTCGCCGCGTCGGTCCACACCTTGTCGCCGTCGGGGCCGAGTGTCGCGCGGAGTTCGTCGAGGTCCATCCCGGCGCAGAACGCCGGCCCGCTGCCGGTGAGGATCACGCACCGCGCCGCGCTGTCGCTGGCCGCGCGAAGAAAGGCGTCGCTCAACTCCGCGATCAGCGCACGGGAGAGCGCGTTGCGCTTGTCGGGGCGGTTGAGGGTGACGACCGCCGCCGGGCCGCGATGGTCGTACTTCACGAGGTCGGACATGCGATTTCCTCCGGCGCGTTCACCACCATCCGCAGTAGCGCCACGGCGAGCGTCTTGCCCTGCGTGTCGATGCGCAACGATCGGCTCGCGCCGCCGGCGAGTACGTCGTACAGCACGAAGTTCAGCCCGCGAACGTTCGCCGCCTCGAAGCGCTCGACTCGCGACGCGCCGAGCGGCGCGAAGTACGCGGCCACAACTTCGGCGGTGAGGTGTTGCTTCAGCCACGCGAAGCCGGCGTCCGTGTAGGCGATGATCGCGCAGTTGGCGTGATTGCCCTTGTCACCGCTACGCCCGTGGGCGATTTGCGAAAGGGGGACTTGCGACATCACACCACCTCTACGACTGCGGTGACGGCCGACTTCGCGATGAGCGCCGGCCAGTACGCGAACACCTCACGCACTGGTGGGCGGCCGGTCGTGTATCCGGTCGTGCCGGGGAAGCCCGATGTCACCAGCGGGGCGAATTCCTTCGTGAACCGCTCGACCGCGGCCTTTCGCGGGTCGCGCACCGCGACGCGCAGCACCACCTCCGGTGGATCGGCGGTCGCAGGTACGACGCCCGGCACGCAGTCTCCGCCGCCGAGCGCCTCGACGCGGCTTTCGGCAAACGTGAGCTGCGCTTGCTTGAGCTTTTCAAGAATGATCGCGCCGGAGCGTTTCGCCTTCTGAACTGCGTTCGGACCGGCGATGACGAGCGTCCCGGCGGCCATGAATCCGTCGCGGTAGCTAACCGACACCTTGTACGTGTCGGTGAGGCCGTTCGCGGTGCCGCCACTCACGCTCACCACGTCGGGCTGAAGTTGCGACAGCTTCACAGTGGTGAAGTCCGCGACGACATCCGGCGTGTAGTACCGCGCCGGGTCGGCGACCTCGTACAGGAGTTGCTCGCTCACGGTCTCGATGTTGACCGCGCCGCCGGTGTTGGGCGGCTTCGAGATGGTGAACGTGCCGTCCTCCACGATCTCCGCGATCGGGTAGCCGACGTTCTCCAGGTGCGTCGAATCGTCGGCGTTGATCCACAATCCGCCGGTGGCCTGCGCGCCGCACTCGATGAGATGCCCCGCGACCGTGCCCGCCGCGAGCCGATCCAGGTCCGCCTCGCCGAAGCCCCACCCGAACTCGTGCGCGGCGGGGCCGACCGTCAGCGACGCATCCGCGACGCGCCCGGTGATGACAATTCTCGCGCCTTGCTGAAGTGCCACCGCGATGGGTTGCGCGCCGAGGTAGGCATTGGCGCTCACTACCTTGTCGCGAATGTTGTAAAGCGGTTCGCCGGTGTCGAGGTGGTTGAGCGTGTGCCCGGATACGAAGAGTTCGTCGAGCCGCGGGAGTAAGTCATCGCCGGTCACGACGCCGACGCGGTCACCGATGGCCGAGCCGATGTTGAGATCGGCCTTCGTCAGGATTTCGCGCGCCTGAGCGGCGCACGCCCGCGGGTTCATCCCGCCGGCGTTCGTAACCACTTTCAGTTCCGGTCGCGCCTTGAGAATCGGTGTGAGGCGGCGGAGTACGTCGATGAAGTCGGTCGCGTAGCCCGCGTTGGCGTCCTTTGCCTTCTGTAAGGCGAGGATCGACATCGTGAGTTCGGCGAGGTATTCGAGGGTGAGATAGGCGAGCTTCCCGGCCTCCGCGAGGCGCACGGGCGCGTCGAGGTTGTCGCCCCAGAACCCGCACCCGTTGCCGATCCGCACGCGCTTCATGGGGGCATCATATCCCCGCGGAGGGCCGGTTCCCAGATGACTCCGCGTGTCCGCGGTCGTAAGCTGTCGCTCAATCGGGTCGCGACCGACCCGTACCTCGCACCGGGAACACGATATGTCGTCCGCAGCCAAGCCGGAACCGGAGTTCCAGCCGTTCGTCCCCGCGACGGAATCGCCCCGAGAGTTTACGCTCTCGGCGGTCGTTGCCGGCGCGGGGTTGGGGCTGATCTTCGCCGCGTCGTCGCTGTACCTCGTGCTGAAGGTCGGCATGACGGTGTCGGCGTCGATCCCGGTCGCGGTGCTGGCGATCACCGTGTTCCGCGGACTGTCCGGCGCGTTCGGGTTCCGCCGGGCCACCATCCTTGAAAATAACATCGTCCAGACGGCCGGCAGCGCGGGTGAGAGCATTGCGTTCGGCGTGGGCGTGTCCATGCCGGCGCTGCTCCTGCTCGGTTTCGGGATGGAACTCGGTCGCGTGATGGTGGTCTCGATCCTCGGCGGGCTGCTCGGCATCCTGGCGATGATCCCGCTGCGGCGGGCGTTCATCGTGAAGATGCACTTCCAGCCCGGGAAGAAGGATCAGAAGGAGACGTTGCTCTACCCCGAAGGCACCGCCTGCGCGCAAGTGCTTATCAGCGGCGAGAAGGGCGGCACCACCGGCAAGACGGTGTTTATCGGGTTCGGCCTGGCGTTCGCGCACAAGTTCATCACCGAGGGGATGAATCTGTTCATCGCTACGGTGAAGTTGCCGTTTACCTTCATCAACAAGGCCGCGGTATTCTCGACCGAGATGGCGTCCGAACTACTCGGCGTCGGGTACATCATCGGGCTGCGGACCGCGGCGATGATGATGGGCGGAGCCGTACTCGGCTACCTTGTCATCCTGCCGATCATCTTCTTCGTCGGTGAGAACAACCCGAACGCGATCCCGCCCGGTGCGAAGCCGATCAAGGACATGAGCCTGTCGCAGATTCGCAACGCGTATCTGCTCTACATTGGGGCCGGGTGCGTGGCGTCGGCGGGCATCATCAGCATGTTGAAGACGCTACCGCTAATCGTGCGGAGCTTCCGCTCAAGCCTGTCGAGTGTCGGCGGCGGGGCCGGCGGCGAGGTGAAACGAACCGATCGTGATATGCCGATGTCGTGGGTGTTGGGAGGAACCGTACTACTGATCGCCCTTCTTGCGGCGTTCCTTGCGGGCGAAGTGGGGATCGAAACGGGGATACTCGGCGCGCTCTTGGTGGTCGTGTTCGGGTTCCTGTTCGTGACCGTGTCGGCCCGGTTAACGGGCGAAATCGGCTCGTCGTCGAATCCCATCTCCGGCATGACAACGGCCACACTGATGATTACCTGCCTCATCTTCCTTGCGCTGGGGATGACCAACTCCATCGATCGGGTGCTGGCGCTGTCGGTGGCCGCGGTGGTGTGCATCGCGTCTTCGAACGGCGGCACGGTGGCGCAGTCGCTCAAGACGGGTTACCTCGTCGGTGGCACACCGAAATACATGCAACTCGCCATCATGGTCGGCGCGTTCGTTTCGGCGCTGGCGATCGGCGGTACACTCATTTACCTGCTGAACAAACCGGGCACGGTGTACAGCGCGAAACCGGAGAACGTGCCCGCGCTCACACTCACTCAGGCCGAACTCGGTCGCCTCAAACAGAGCGAAACGCACGAGGGCAAAGAGTACAAGATCTTCGACACGCGCAACGACGAGTTGATGAAGGAGGAGGGCAGCTACAAGCCGCGAGAGGAAGTCGCGAAATACAAGCCGGGGCGCTACCTCGTCGAGCCGGACACCGGTAAGGTGGCGCTTCTCAAGGACGATACGATCATGGGGCAACTCAAGCAGCGTGACGACGGGACGCCCGTCGAGCGCAAATTCGATGCTCCCAAAACGCAGGTTCTCGGCATCGTCATCAACGGCGTGTTGAAGCGCGACCTGAACTGGACGATGGTCGCCATCGGGGCCATGATCGCGATCATGCTCGAACTGTGCGGCGTTTCGGCGCTGGCGTTCGCGGTCGGGTTGTACGTGCCGATCCAGTTCTCCGTGCCGATCTTCATCGGCGGCGTCGTTCGCTGGTTCGTGGACAAGAAGTACGCGGCGGAAGCGGCCCAATCGATCGCCGCGGCCGGCGACGACCCGGAGAAGAAGGCTCAGGCCGAGGTCGAGGCCATCCGCAAGGCCGAGACCAGCCCCGGGGTGTTGCTCGCCAGCGGGTACATCGCCGGCGGCTCGATCGCGGGCGTCTTGATCGCCTTCCTCGCGTTCAGCGACACACTCCCGCGCGACATTTCGGCATACCAGTACCGAACGGTCGCGATTGGTCAGGAGGCATCGCTCAAAGACGCCGCGAATATGATCGCGGCCCGTGAACTGCCCAACGGAACTGACGAGGAGAAGAAGAAACTCGCCGGCGAGATCGTCGGGCTGAACGAGGACGATCTGCCGCCGCAGTGGGTGCCGGTGCCCAAAGGCACGAAGGTGAAGGTCGCGCCCGGCGAGAAGGGCGAGGAGTACGAAGCGCAAAGTGACACCACACTTGGCGCGATCGCGAAGGAGAAACTCGGCCGAACCTGGAAGGCCGCGCAACTTCTCGACCTGAACAAGGACAAACTGAAGGCACCGGAGAAGTTGCCCCCGCAGGCGGAGGTGAACTTGCCGCAGCCGCAGTGGGCGACACTCATCCCGTTCGGGTTTTTGGTGTTCTTCCTATTGGCGGTCGCGGTCGGCTGGGTGTTGAAGGGGCCGGCCGAGTCGCCGGAATCCGCCCCTGCGACGGCAACTCCCCAACCACCGCAGGAGTAACAACGCGAGAAGCCCGCGGACACAAGTCCGCGGGCTTCTCGCGCTCGTTGGGCTCGATCAGCGCCGACCGGGGGCGCTCCCGCCGGGCTTGACCATCACCTCTTGCGCGCGGCGCTGGAACTTCGCCATCTGCTCCCGCAGACCGGCGTCGCCGCGCTGGAGGATTTCGAGTTCGT
Organism: uncultured Frigoriglobus sp.; assembly: GCA_964495365.1. Taxonomy (GTDB): domain Bacteria; phylum Planctomycetota; class Planctomycetia; order Gemmatales; family Gemmataceae; genus Gemmata. Next base: position 8,491 of record CAZBXY010000177.1, read on the forward strand.
GCTGGATTTCCGCACTCAGGCGCTTCAGTTCGGTTTCCTGCCGGGCCAAAAGTGCCCGCTCGCGGGCCATCGACACTTCCATCTCCCGCATCTGCTTTTCCAGCGCCTCCTCGTCCTCGCGCAGTTGCCGCCGGTCGTCATCCAGTCGCTTCTTGTCCTGCGTGAGTTTGGCGCTTTCCTTTTCCAACTCGTCGCCCCACTCTTCCAGTTCGCTCCGCGTCTTGGGCACCGGTGGGGGCGGGGCCAGTTCGCCCTTGGCGATCTGCTCCTCGATCGCGCCCAGGTGCGCGTTCAGTTCGTCGATTTGGGCGTCCTTTTCGGCCACCGCCGCCGCGAACTCCTTCTCCTTGTTCGTGAGCTGCTGCTCGGTGTCGCTGGCCTCCTGGAGGAGGTGCTTCATCTCGTCCAGGAGCGTGCGGAGTTCCTTGTTTTCGTTCTTCAGCCGCTGAATCTCGCCCAGCGGCGATTCGTCGTGCCGGCTGCCGTTCGACAGGTCGTTGAGGTGGTTCAGCGCGCCGGCCAGATCACCGTAAATCCGGCTACCGGGCGGGGTTCGGCGGTTGACCGCGGTGCGCCCGGGGAGCGGTTCGGGGACGGTCGGAACGACGGGCACCGGGCGCGCGGTCGGGACCGGCACCGAGCCGGACTTCCCGGGCATCCGCAACCGGGCCAACAGGTCGTTCGTGCCGTTCCAACTCCCGGCGCCGGAACCGGTTGCGGTCGCAGACACGGCATCTTCCACCGCCTCGGCCACCGGAATCGGGTCGGGCGTGGACGCGGTGGCGACGATCGGCGGCGGGGTGGACGCGAGCAGTCGGCGCCGCAGTTCGGCGGCCGAAATCGAAGCCTGCTGCGGGTCGGGCGTTGTGTTCGGATTAGCCATGTCCGGTAGGCTCGGTATTGGAACGGGCACCGACCCGGTCGGGCGGGCGGGGTGCGGTACGGCCGCGGCGCTCCGGGAAAACCTTGCGGTCTGGGCGGAATGGTCCTTTTGTCCCGCCTGAAGGAGTCGCCTTCTGGAAGGTAGGCCGCGGAACGGGCAAGTCAAATCAAAATCCCCTGACCGGTCGTGCCGATTTCGCCGAGAAAATGGGCCAGAACTGCCCCGGAAGGGCGCAGATCGCACGAACTCGCCAACGTCCGGCCGGGCCGGACGTTACACCGGTTAGATTTGGTCATTGGTCATTGGTTGTTGGTCATGAGCCTCGTGTTGGGGGATACGCCCTACCACCTCAAAGGCTCACCAATGACTAATGACCAATGACGAACGCTAGTGACTTTGGTGTAGCAGGACCGCGCGGCGGTCTCGTACAATTGAGCTACAGTTCGGACTCGTCCGGGCCGTCCGATTTCTCCGGCCGGCCCACTGCTCCAGGAGCGACCGGGCAATGACCTTCCTGAAACGGCTGCGGGTTCTGCCGGCGCTGTTGGGGGTGGCGGCCACCCTCACCGCCCTCGGGACCAACTTGTTCGGCGACGGGCGCCCCGGCGGCGACCCGCCGGCCGGTGTTCCGGGCGCCGGGCGCCCCGACGGCGCGCGCCTGGTGGACGAACTGGTCGCCACCAGGTTCAGCAAGATGCCCGTGCTGACCTACCAGCCGCGGGACGGCGAGCTGCTGTTCGCCTGGCAGGTCCGGCCGACGATCACGGCCCCGGCGCCGCGGCCCCGGGACGTGCTGGTGATGGTCGATACGACCGCCAGCCAGGCCGGGCGCCCGCTCCAGCAGGCCCGGTCCATCATCGCGGCGCTGGGCACCGGCCTCGGGGCCGACGACCGCATCAGCGTGTGGACCCTCAGCACCCCGGATTCCACCCGGGCGCTCACCAAGGACTTCCAGCCGGCCAACTCGCCGGCGGTGCAAGAAGCCGCCCGGGCGCTCACCGAGGTCGAGTACGGCTCCGGCGCCGCCGACCTCAAGGGCGGACTGGAAAAGGCGCTGGCCACGATGGCCCCGAACCGCAGCCGCCAGCAGGTCGTGCTGTACCTGGGCGACGGCGAGAGCGCGTACAAGGAGGTGACCGAGGCTGACCGGCTCGCGATCGGCAACCGGATGGACCTCGCCGACCAGTACTTCTTCGCGGTGCCGCTGGGCGTGAAGCTCGACGCGCACAACCTGCACGGGCTGTCGGTCCTCACCGGCGGGGCCGTCGTGCGGGTGCAAGAAGACCTCGCGGTCCCGCCCAAGCGGGCCGAGTTCCTCGCCCGGCTGACGGCCGCGATGGACGTGCCCGTCGTCAAGCCGGAGAAGTGGGCCTTCGGCGCCGAGGTCGGCGAGTCGTACCCGACCAAGCTGCCCCCGCTCCGCACCGACCGCACGACGCTGGTGATGGGCAAGCTGGCCAAGCCGGGCGCCGCGGCCGTGACCGCGACCGTCAACGGGCTGGTCAACGGCAAGAAGGTCGATCTGACCCTCAGCGCGGCGCTGCCCGCCCCGCAACCGGAACACTATTTCCTCAACCTGATGCTCCACCAGTGGCGCAACGCCCCGCACAAGGACGCGCCGGCGATGCTCCAGTCCGACCGGGTGCTGGCCCTGGCCAGCACGCAGGTCAAGCTGTACCGCGACGAGTTCCTGACGCAGGCCGTGTGGGCGATCAGCGTGGACCGGCTCGACGAGGCCGAGAAACTGTACACCGCCGCGCTGAAGATCGACCCGACTGACAAGGAGGCGACCTCCGGTTCGGCGATGGTCGCCAAGATGAAGGCCGGCAAGCTGAGTAAGGCCGAACTGGCCCGCCGGGTGACGGCCAAGACCGGGGGCGCGAAGGTCGATGCGGCCGGGATCCGCGAGGTCGTGCAAGACCCGCCGCCCGTTGACCCCCCGGCCGGTGGCCCCGCGGGCGGGGCCGGTCCCCCCGCGGGCGGCGGCGCTCCGCCGGCCGCGGCCGACCTGTTGAAGGAAGCGGCGGCCCGCCGGCAGATCGAGGAACAGCGGTACAAGGTGCTCGTGGACGCGACGATCCGCCGCGCCCGGCAGGCGCTGCGTAACGACCCCGACAGCGCGTACCAGGACCTCAAGCGCCAGCGCGACGACATCCTCGGCTATGACGGGGTCGGCGACGACGCCCGCCGGCAGATGGTCGCCGACCTCGAGGCGGTGATGCGCGAGGTGTTCGTCAAGGGCGCCGAGATCAAGCGCGCCGCCGACACCGAGCGGGCCGCGGTCGCCCGCACCCGGCAGCGGCTCAACGAGTTCGACCGGCTCCAGGAGGAACTGGCCCGCGACAAGAACCGCATTGACCAGTTCCGCCAACTGATGCAACAGGCCCGGTACGAGCTGGCCTACCAGGAATCGCAACTGATGATTCAGGAGAAACTCGCCCGCGGGCTGCCGGTGCCGCCGCAGGCCACCGCCAGCTACATCATCGGCCAGCAGGCGACGCAACTGCGCGAGTGGCGCGAGCTGGTCCGGCTCCGCGAGGACCGGTTCCTGCTCAGCATGATGCAGACCGAGAAGAGCCACATCCCGTACCCCGACGAGCCCCCGGTCCACTTCCCGCCGGCGGCCGTGTGGCGAGAGCTGACCGGGCTGCGCCGCGAGCAGTACCTGAACTCCAACCTGGGGCCCAACCCGTCCCAGTCGCAGAAGAAGCTCAAGAGCGCCCTCGAGGACGATCTGGTCACGCTCAAGCCGAACCAGAACATCAACGAGACCCCGCTGTTCGAACTGCTCCAGTACCTGTCGGGCGTTCACAACGTGACGTTCATCATCATGGAGGACTACTTCAAGGCCGAGAACGTCACCAACATCCGCGAGGCGAAGTCCACGCTGACGGCCACGCAGCTCAACGGCCTGAAGCTCGGGAGCTTCCTGGACATCGTGCTGCTGTCCATGAACGCGACGTACATCGTCCGCCCGGACTACATCGAGATCACCACCTTCAAGCAGCGGCTGGAGGAAAAGGTGACCCGGGTGTTCCCGGTGGCCGACCTGGCGATCCCGATCCCCAGCGCGGTGAATCAACAGACGCTCCAGCAGAACCTGTCGATCCAGAACCAGTCGCTGGCCATCTTCGGTCAGTTGATCGGGGCCCAGACGTTCCTCGGCGGCGGCTTCGGCGGCGGGAACGTCCAGGGCGCCGGCAACAACCCGCTCAACGTGGGCGGCGGCCCGTTCGGCCAGGGGGCCCAGATGCAGGGGAACCAGCCCGGCGGGGGCGGCGGCGGGTTCGCCAGCATCGGCGGCGGCCAGATCGGCCAGTTCGGTAACCTCGGCGGCCAGTTCGGCATCCAGGGCGGCGACCAGAGCGGGTTGCTCATCGCGCTGATCGTCGAAACCGTCGCCAAGGGCGAGTGGGACCCGCGCACGCTGGTCCTGGCCGGTCAGGGGCCGATGCCCGGTATGATGGAAACGGTGCCCATCGTGACGACGGAGCAACAGAACTCGATGGGCTACTATCCGCCGGCCCGGGCGCTGATCGTCCGCGGCACCAACCGGTATCACCCGGCCACGTCGATCAAGTTCCCCAAGGACAAGATCGGCGTGGCGGCGGCCCCGTTCGATCGGCCCGGCGGCGGCGCGGTCGTCATCGCCCCCGGTGGCCCGCCGGCGGTGGCCCCGATGCCGAAGGACCCGGCCGCGCCCAAGCCGAAGGACGCGGTCGCCGCGGCCCCGGCCGGCCCGGTCCCGGTCGTGCCCGCCCAGCCGGCCACGATGACCAACCCGAAGGTGGACGTGGTCGCCATGCGCCGGCAGATCGGCACCGACCCGAAGACCATGTGGAGCGAGGCCATCGCCCGCACGGTGACCGACCCCGGCCTGATCGTGGCGTGTGCCGAGTTCCTCATGGACTTCGACGAACCGGGCGCCGCGGTCGAGGTGCTCAAGGGCAGCCTGCGCAAGGGGCTGGCGACCGACGAGTGGGCGCACGAGGCCCTGGCCCTGGCGCTGCAGGCGGCCAGCACCAGTGCCCCGGCCGAGGTGGAGCGGGCCTTCGTCTCCGGCATCGACCTCGACCCGACCAACGCGAAGGCGTTCCTCAAGGCCGCGAAGGCCGAGGCGGCGCTGAAGAACCACAACCAGGCGCTGGCGTTCTGCAAGCGGGCCGCCGCGTGCAGCCCCAACGACCCGACGCCCTACGCCAACGCGATGGCCTACGCCGAGTTCGCCACCGACGTGAAGAGCGACGCGGTCATGTGGGCGGCCAACGGCCTGTTGCGGCGCGACTGGGCCACCACCGACGGCATCGACTACCACGCCCAGGCCAACGCCCGGTTGCCGAAGCTGGAGGCCCGGCTGCGGGCCAACGGCCAGGACACCACGGCGCTGACCGCGGCGATCACCGAGCAGAACCAGCGCGACCTGGTCATCGAGTTGCTCTGGCAGGGCAACGCGGACCTCGACCTGATCGTCGCGGAACCGTCCGGCTCGGTGTGTTCGCCCACCCAGCGCCGGACCACCGGCGGGGGCGTGCTGAAGGCCGACCTCCTGGAGCAGCAGAACGACCGCTCCGAGGTGTACACCGCCGCCAGCGCCTTCAGCGGCACCTACCGCGTCACCGTGCGGCAGGCGTTCGGCAAGGCGATCGGCGGGCGGGCCGTTCTGAAGGTGACGAAGTTCAAGGGCACGGCGAAGGAAGCGACCGACCTGATCGACGTGCCCCTGTCGGCCGTCCAGCCGGTCGAGATCCGGCTGGACGGCGGGTCGCGGACGACCCTGGCCGACGTGGCGGAGGAAGTGGTCGCACTCGACCTCCGCGCGGAAACGACTGGCGCCCCGCTCACGGGGAGCGCGTCCGGGCTGGGCGGTGGGGTCGGGGCGGCCGGCACCGCGCTGTCCTCGCCGGTCACGGCCTCCAACCCGGCGCTGCCGGTGGTGGTCCCGGCGACCGAAATGCGGCTGCCGGGCGTCTCGGCCGGTGCGGCCGACATCCGCGCGACCTACCGGCTCAACCCGGACCGCAAGACGTACAGCGTCACGGTCAACCCGGTGTTCGGCGGCAAGGGCGAGATCGCCATGCCGCGCGTCCCGCTCCTGCCCGGCGGCGAGCGGTAATTCGTCACAAACCTGAGCGCTTGTGAACCCGCGGCCCGACCGGAGCGTCTAACTCCGGTCGGGCCGCGGCCTTTAGACGAACCCCGCCCGCAAGGGCGGGGGTGTTCGTGGATGTGCGCGCCACCCCCGCCCTTGTGGGCCGGTGGCGAGTGCGTTCACCCCCGCCCTTGCGGACGGGGTTCGCCCGGACTTACAATGCATCGGCGCGAATCGCGCCGGAGGAAATGACCATCAGTAAAGCATTCGACCACCAGCGGGACGAGTTCTCGGTCGCCAGCGAGAAGGCCGTGCTCGTCAGTGTCGCCCTGCCCGAGCGCCCGTGGGCCAACGAGACCGACCCGTGCGACGAGATCCGCGGGCTGGCCCAGACGGCCGGCGCGACCGTCGTCGGCGAACTCACCCAGCGCCGGCAGGATATCCACCTCGCGACCTACATCGGGTCCGGGAAGGTCGGCGAGCTTCAGGAGCTCGTCGAATCGGCCGACGCGGACGTGGTCGTGTTCGACAACGACCTGAACCCCGGGCAGGCGCGGAACCTCGAAAAGGCGCTCGGGGTCAAGGTGCTTGACCGCAGCGAGGTCATTCTGGACATCTTCGCGGGCCGGGCGCGCACGTCCGAGTCGAAGCTCCAGGTGGAACTGGCCCAGCTCGAGTACTCGCTCCCGCGACTGAAGCAGATGTGGAGCCACCTGTCGCGCCAGAAGGGCGGCGGGATCGGCCTTCGCGGGCCGGGCGAAACGCAGCTCGAAACCGACCGCCGGCTCGTCGGCGGGCGCATCCGTGACCTCAAGCGCAAGCTCGAAGAGGTGCTCGCGCGAAAAGAGCGCGAGGTGAAAAGCCGCGCCGAGGAACACACGATCTCGCTCGTGGGCTACACCAACGCGGGCAAGTCGCAGCTCATGAACACGCTCACCAAAGCGGGCGTGTTCGTGAAGAACCAACTGTTCTCGACGCTCGACACCCGTACCCGGCAGTGGCACATCCGCGACTGGGGCCGCGTGCTGCTCTCCGACACGGTCGGGTTCATCCGCGACCTCCCACACCACCTCGTCGCGTCGTTCAAGGCGACGCTCTCCGAGGCACGGCACGCGAAGCTGCTCCTGCACGTGGTCGATGCGAGCAGCCCGCAGGCGGAGGACCACATCCGCGCGGTGACCGCGGTACTGAAGGAACTGGAGTGCGACCAGAAGCCGACGCTCCTGGTGCTGAACAAGATCGACCGGCTGACCGACCGCTCGCTCTTGACGCTCCTGGAGGCGCACCACCCGCGCGCGGTCGCGGTGAGCGGGCTGACGGGCGAGGGCATGGACCGCCTGGAAGACGCGGTGATGGAGGCACTGGCGGAGGACTTCGCTGAGGCGGAGATCATCACCGATTCCGGCAACGGCCGGGTGCTGGCGTACCTGAACGCGCACGCCGAGGTCTACCGTCAGGAGTTCCGCGACGACTCGAACGAAGTAGTGATCCGCTGCCACCTGCCGAAGCACCTGTTGCACCACATCGCCGGCCCGACGGTGAAGGTGCGCTTCGTGGAGCGCGAGCCGAAGCCGCCGGC
>CAZBXY010000178.1:0-16021 GCA_964495365.1 uncultured Frigoriglobus sp.
ACCAGAGACCCACCACCCGCAGAAGGCCAACCACCCACTGGATGACATGAGCCTCTGTGGTTAATACTGTTTTCTGCCCTCTACCCTCTGGTTTCTAATGAACGCCGTCGTCTTCCCCTTCGACCTGTTCGGCAGCGCCGGGACCGGCGCGGGGGCGCGCCTGTTGGGCGACGCGGTCCACGAGATTCTCGACGATACGGAACGCGAGACGCGCCCGTGCCGCGCGGACGCGCTCCGCGGACAGGTGCGGGTGCAGGAGTTCGACTTTGAAACGCTCGCGGACGTGACCGACTGGCGGAAGCGCGGGCGGCAGGCGGCGCGGGCGGCGCTCAAGGGCCGCGAGTTCCTCCTGTGGCTCGGCGGGAACCACCTCTCGGTCCTGCCGCTCCTGGAGGAACTCGGGGCCGGTACGCTCGTCGTGCAGTTCGATGCGCACCTCGACGTGTACGCGTTCCACGACAACACGAAGGAGCTGTCGCACGGCAACTTCCTCACGCACTTCGCCGCGCCGCGCCCGCGGCTGGTAAACGTCGGGCACCGCGATCTGTTCCTCACGCCCGCCGAGATCGCCGAGACGTTCGAAACGGTCTATCCGGCACACTCGGTCGCGGCCGACCCGGCCCACGTCACCGCCGAGTTGCGCGCGAAGGCGGCCGCCGCGAAGCGGGTGTGGATCGACCTGGACTGCGACGTCTTCGACCCGGCCGCGCTGCCGGCGGTCGCCGAACCGCTGCCGTTCGGGCTGGCCCCGCCGGCGTTCCTGGCGCTGTTCGAGGCCGTGTGGGGCGCGAACGTCGCCGGGATGTCAATCAGCGAGTTCGACCCCGGCCGCGACGCCCGCGACACCGGGCTGAACCTGCTCGGCTGGCTCATCGAATACGTGCTGCTGAAAGCCGCCGCGCGGTCGGTCTGACGCTACTCACATCGATCACATTTCGCACCCACAAGTCACCCGCGATCTTCACCGATTCCGATGTTCTCGATTTCGATCCTGCGGTTAAGACTTTTGATGCTGCCCTGTGATTACACATTCGTGCTGCGCGTTGCGACCGCGTGTCGCGACTGTCCTTCCGTTGTCCTGGAGGTCCGTTGATGACACACCAACCGAACCGCAAGCCGGGGTTCACGCTGATCGAGCTGCTCGTGGTGATCGCGATCATTGCGATCCTGATCGGGCTGCTGTTGCCGGCCGTGCAAAAGGTGCGCGAGGCCGCGGCCCGCATGACGTGCAGCAACAACCTCAAGCAGATGGGGCTGGGGATCCACAACTACGAGAGCACCTACGGCGTGATGCCGTCGGTCGGACAGTGCGAGTCGGGGGACGTCACCACGTACACCGTCCACGGATGGTCGGTCCTGATCCTGCCGTACATTGAACAGGACAACGTCTACAAGCTGTTCGACACGAGCTACAACCACTTCGCAGATGCGAACTACAACAACGGAACCCTGAACCCGAAGTCCCGCGGGCGAGCGTACGACGACCCGGCGCACCCGTCGGGCTTCGTCGCCGCCCAATCCAAGATCAAGACCTACCTCTGCCCGAGTACGCCCATCGGTGCCGAGAGCCGCGACCCGGTGAACAACCTGGGCGGGATCGATTACATGGCGATCTCGCTGAGCGACATCGTCACGAACGTGAACGACGACACCGCCAACGGCAATCCGCTGGGCACCCGCGGGGGCTTCGGCGACCGCGTCCGGGGCGCGATGAACTGCGAGGGGCGCGCGGTCAATGCCATCACCGACGGGTCGTCGAACACGTTCCTGCTGATCGAAGACGCCAGCCGCGCCCACCCGCAGGTCGGCACCTTCGGCTCGGGCAGCACCCGGTTCTCGGCGGTGCTGGCCCCGGCCTTCCCGATGACCATCCCGAACACCAACGCCCGCCGCGTGTTCGCGTGGGCCGACCCGGACGCCGCCACCAACGGCATTTCCGGCCCGAGCCTCTCGGCCGCCGACCGCACGGCCCGCATCAACAACTACGCGACCCCGGTCGGCGGCCCGTCAGCCTGCCCGTGGTCCACCAATAACTGCGGCCCGAACGACGAACCGTTCAGCTTCCACAGTGGCGGCGTGAACGCGGTGATGGCCGACGGCAGCGTCCGGTTCATCCGCGACTCGATCGACTTCTACGTGCTCAAGTTCACGGTCGGAGCCACCGACGGCCAGGTCGTCAGCTTGAACTAATCGGGGTCGGCGCTCCCGTGCGGGCCGGCGACCGCCGGCCCGCGTTCGTTCCCACACCCCCATCGGAGATCGACATGCGCACCCGGACCGCCGCGGGCTTCGGCCTCGTCGCCGCCCTGCTCGTCGGCTGCTCCTCGACCCCGCCGCAAAAGGCCGAACCCGTGAACGTGACCATCACGGTCACTCTCCCGAACGGTCAACCGGGGAAAGCTCTCACCTTGATGATGTTGCCTGTCAGCAGCAACCAACTGCAAGGCGGCGGGACGACCGACGCGAACGGCAAGGTCAAGACGAAGCTCACGCCCGGCAAGTACACGTTCGCGTTCGACAACACCCCGGCCGCGGTGCCGGCTAAGTACCACAACAACAACGAGGCCCACACGGTCGAAGTGACCACCGCGACGGCGGACCTCGCGATCAAGCTGACCAACTGACCGGCTTCACGCGCTCGACGGCGATACCGCCGCGGCGCCGAACCGCTCGCGCAGCGCCGCCAGCCCGGCGGCGCCGATCGGGTTGTGCGTCACGTCCAGTTCCCGCAGCGGCCAGTCGAACCCGGCGCTGGCGAGCCGCCGCGCGCTCGCGTCGGTCAGCGCGCACCCGCGGAGCCGCAGCACGGCCAGCGCCGCGGACGCCGGCTGCCGGGTGAACGCGTCCACCGCGGCGTCGCCCAGCCCCCGGTCGGACAGGTCGAGCGCGTTCAGCCGCGGGAAGTACGGGCAGGCAGCGAGCGCCGTCAGCTCTTCGATCGCGGTTGTGGTGACGCGCAGTTCGCGGGCCGGCACGCGTGCGAACAGCGTTTCGGCGCAGGTCACGAACCACCCGGCCGACATCCACACCACTTCGACGAACCCGCGGCGGAACTGCCCGTGCGCCAGCCCGCAGAGCGGCCCGCCCTCCGCCTGGAGCGGCGCGAGCCACGCGGCGCCGTGCGCCGCCAGCAGCCGCTTCTCGCGCAGTTCCAGCGCGAGGTCGCGCTCGCCGGCGGGTTTGCGGTGCAACTCGATCTGCACGCGGATCAGCTCGGCCCGGGCGCGCTCCGGCTCGGCGCCGGTCTCGTCGAGCCAGTCGGCGTAGGCCAGGCGCGGAACGTCCTCGTCCGGCTGGGCGAGGATGGCCGCGAGCAGTGCGTCGCCGTCGGACATGGAACCCCTCACGCGGTTCCGCCATTTTACCCGCCGGAACCGTCCGGTCTCATACCGGATCGCGGCGAAATGCCGCAGCGCCCAGACGTGACCGTTACTCAACGCTAGATCAGATGTATAGTTTTGTATAGTTTAGTGGTCGGAGTGCGGGTCGTTGGCCGCCTTGGCCGCCTTGAGCAAAAAGCCCTGGAAAATCGTCTATTCCGAAGGCGGCCAAGTGGCCGCCTTCGGACCCAACTGGCAACCTTCCGATGGGCACTTTCGCGCACTTTCGCCAATCACATCACCCCCGCGATCCCGGATCGCTCCTTTCTCCCGGTTGCCTCGGCGGATACGATTGGAGCATGAGCGAATGGCACCTCGCCCGCGGCTACCGGTTCGCGGGCACCGTCAGCGGGCTGCGGACCGAGCCGGACCGGCGCGACGTGGCGGTCATCGTGAGCGATTCCCCGGCCGCCGCCGCCGGCGTGTTCACGCAGAACCGCGTGTGTGCGGCTCCCGTGCAGGTGAGCCGCGCCCGGCTCCCGCGGGCCGACGCACGGGCGATCGTCGTCTGTAGCGGCAACGCGAACGCCTGCACCGGCGAGCAGGGCCTCCGGGACGCGCGCCGGATGGCCGAACTCGTCGCCCGCGAACTCGGCTGCGCTCCGGAGCAAGTGCTGGTGGCGTCCACCGGCGTGATCGGGCGCCCGCTGCCGATGCCGGTACTCGAAGCGGGCGTTCCGAAGGCGACGCGCGAAGCAACCACGGGCCGCGACGCCTTCTCGCACGCCGCGGCCGCGATCCTCACCACCGACACCGGCATCAAGGTCGCGACCCGGCAGCACGGCGCGTTCACGGTCACCGGGTTCGCCAAAGGGGCCGCGATGATCGGCCCGAACATGGCGACGATGCTCGGGTTCGTCCTGAGCGACGCCGCGGTCGCCCCGGCCGACCTGCACCGCATCCTGAAGACCGCCGCGGAGCAGAGCTTCAACTGCATCTCGGTGGAAGGTCACACCAGCACGAACGATACGGTCCTGCTGCTCGCCAACGGCGCAGGGCCGCCGCTCGCGGGCCAGGAACTGGAGTCGTTCGCGCTCGAGGTGCGGCACGTCTGCGTCGAACTCGCCCGCAAGATCATCCTCGACGCGGAGGGCGCCCAGCACCTCATCACGGTCGAGGTGGAGGGCTGCCGCACCGACGCGGAGGCGAAGCAGATCGCGAAAACGATCGCCGAAAGTGCCCTGGTGAAGACCGCGGTGTTCGGGGCCGACCCGAACTGGGGCCGCGTGGTCTCGGCCGCGGGCTACTCCGGCGTTCCATTCGAGGAGCGCGACCTCTCCCTCTGGATGGGCGACCTGCCGCTCTACCGCGCCGGGGCGCCCTTGCCGTTCGACGCGCAGGCCGCTTCGAGCTACCTGAAGCACAACCGCGAGGTCCACTTCAAGCTGCGGTTCGCACTCGGCTCCGGCCGCTGCACGTTCTACACCAGCGACCTCACCTACGAGTACGTGAAGCTGAACGCGGACTATACGACGTGATTGGGCGAACGGCCGGTGTCAGCCGGCCGGTGGTTCTGGGTGAACCCCGCCCGCCAGGGCGGCGGGTCATGCTGGAGGCCGCGCCACCCACGACCCTTGCGGGTCGGGTTCGCCTTCCACCGGCCGGCTGACACCGGCCGTTCGCCAATGCCATGCAACTGATCGAACTCACATCGCTCACCCGCACGTTCGGCGCGTTCACCGCGCTGCACGACGTGTCGTTGTCACTGCCGCCGGGGCGCATCGGCCTCCTGGGGCCGAACGGAGCGGGCAAGTCCACGCTCCTGAAGGTTCTCATGGGCCTGATCCCGCCGACGAGCGGCACCGGGCGCGTCCTCAACGAACCGCTCGGCGGCGACCGCGACACCGAGGGCAACTGGCGGCTCCGGCGGCTCATCGGGTTCATGCCGGAAGCCGATGCGCTCGTTCCCGGCCTCACCGGGGTCGAGTACGTCGCCCTCGCGGGGCAGCTCTACGGGATGCCGCGCCGCGACGCCACGCGCCGCGCACACGAGGTGCTGTCGTATCTGGAGTTGGAGGAGGCTCGATATCGGCGCGTCGAAGAGTATTCGACCGGAATGAAGCAGCGGGCGAAACTGGCCCAGGCGCTCGTTCACGACCCGCCGGTGCTCCTGCTCGACGAGCCGACCTCCGGACTCGACCCCGCCGGGCGCGACGCGATGCTCCGGCTCGTGAAGGCGCTCGCGGTCGATCACGGCAAGTCGGTGCTGCTCTCCACGCACCTACTCGCGGACGTGGAAGCGGTGTGCGAGCGGGTCGTCATCCTGGCGGGTGGGCGCGTTCGAGGGCAGGGCAGTGTCGCGGAGCTGTGCGCGACGCGGCAGGACCGCTACCGGCTGCGCGTGCAGGGCGAAGCGGTATCCGCGTTCCGCGACGAGCTGGTGAGCGCCGGCGCGCGGGTGTTGGGCGACACCGGGCCGGGCGAGTGGCGAGTGGCGGTGCCGCCGGGGTGGTCGAACCTGACGTTCTTCCAGCGCGCCGGCGCCCGCGGGGTTGTCATCCGGTCGCTCGTGCGCGACGACGAAACGCTGGAGGAGCTGTTCCTCCGCACGGTCGCGGACTGATGCGGCGTTGGGTGGTCACGACAGCAGCAGTTCGAGGTCCTCGCGCTTCAGGTCGGTGATGAGGCTGCCGTCGCCGCCGAGGATCGCGTCGGCCAGTTCCCGCTTGCTCTGCTGAAGTGCCAGCACCTTCTCCTCCACCGTGCCGCGGGCGATCAAGCGGTACGCGAACACGGGTTTCGTCTGGCCGATCCGGTGGCTGCGGTCGATCGCCTGCGCCTCCACCGCGGGGTTCCACCACGGGTCGAGCAGGAACACGTACTCCGCCGCGGTCAGGTTCAGCCCGACCCCGCCGGCCTTCAGGCTCACCAAAAACAGCTTGCAGTTCGGGTCGGTCTGGAACCGCTCGACGCGGGCCTGCCGGTCGCGGGTCTTGCCGTCGAGGTACTCGTACTTGATCTTCTCGGCGTCCAGGCGTTTGCGAACGATGCTCAGGAGCGTCGTGAACTGCGAGAACACCAGCGCCTTGTGTCCCTCCTCGGTCACCTCCGCGAGTTGCGGGAGCAGTACGTCCAGTTTGGCGCTGCCCTCGCCCGCCCGCGTCTTGTCGATCAACCCCGGGTGGCACGCGGCCTGCCGCAGCCGCAACAGCGCCTCCAGCACCTGAATCTTCGACCGCTTCAGCCCGACCTTGTCCACGTGGGCCATGAGCGCCTGCCGGTAGTGGTCGCGCAGTTCGTCGTAGAGCTTCTGCTGCTCGCCCTCCAGGTCGCAGTACACCGTCTGTTCGGTCTTCGCCGGAAGGTCTTTGGCGACCTGATCTTTTGTGCGCCGGAGGATGAACGGGCGCAGGGCCTTCGCCAGCATCTCGCGCGTCTCGGCGTCGGGGTTGCGCACCGGGGCGTGTGCGCCGGTCAGCGCCGCGCGGCCGAGCATCCCGGGGTTGAGGAAGTTGAACAGCGTCCACAGCTCGCCGAGGTGGTTTTCCACCGGCGTGCCGCTGAGCGCCAGCCGATTATCGGCGTTCACGAGGCGCACCGCCTTCGCGGTCTCGGTGGTGGCGTTCTTGGCGGCCTGCGATTCGTCCAGGATGCAGGTATCGAACCGGAACTCGGCGAACACCGCCGCGTCGTTGCGAAGCGTGCCGTAGGTGGTCAGGACGATGTCGTGATCGGCGAACGCGGGCGCGGTCTTGTCGCGGTTGATGCCGGTGTGGTCGAGTACCCGCAGGTTCGGCGCGAACCGCCCGGTCTCCTGCTTCCAGTTGAACACGAGCGACTTCGGCACGACGACGAGCGCCGGTCCCTTCCGCTTGCCGGCCAAAAGCGCGAGCACCTGCACGGTTTTGCCCAGCCCCATGTCGTCGGCGAGGCACCCGCCGAAGCCGAACTGGCGGAGGAACTTGAGCCACCCCAGCCCTTCCTTCTGGTAGCCGCGCAGTTCGCCGACGAAGCCCTTCGGCGCGTCGGCCGCGGCGACGCCGTGGAACTTGTTGAGTTCGTCGCGGGCGCGGGCGAACTGCTCGTCGAACGTCACGTCCGGGCGCGACGCCAACAGCGCGTCGAGCACGCCCACTTGCGACCGCCCGAACCGGACGCTGTCGCCCTCGACCGTGCCCATGCGCCCGAGCAGCCCGTACTTCTTCAGCCAGTCCTCCGGGATCATCCCGACGGTGCCGTCGTCGAGCGCGATACTCGTTTCGCCCTTGCCGAGCGCCGCGAGCAGCCGCGGGAACGCGACCTTCTGCCCGCCGAAGTCCGCGGTGGCGTTGAGGTCGAACCAGTCCTGCCCGGAGCGGACGTCGATCTTGATCTCGCCGGCCTGCCGGTAGAGTTTTCCCTCGGCCTGCACGAGCCAGCCGGCGGCGGTCAGCTCGCGAACGAGCTTCGGCAGCGCTGTGGGCTTGAGTTCGAGAACCTGACCCATGCCGGACCACGCGGGCCGCACCCCGAGCCGGTGGAGGTGCTGCGCCGCGGCGCCTTCGGCCGCCGCGTCGCGCAGGAGGAACCGCTTCTCCGCCGCGCGGAACACGCCGCGCCCCTGCGCGCCGGCGGGGACAGTCTCGCCGGCGTAATCGAACGACAGTTCGGCGTGCAGCACCGGGCCGCCGTAGTACCGCTCCTTCGCGGTCTTCACCACGACCCGCGGTCGCGGCGGCACCGTTTCCTCGGTGTACCGCAGTTCCTCGGGCAGGTCGAGTTTCGGCAGGGCCGGCATCTGGAGCAGTTCGCCGAGCAGTTCCTCGGACTTGTTCGCCGGGACCGAGATCGTTCCGACGCGCCGCAGGATCGGTACCCACGCGATCGCGCCGCCGTCGTCGAGCCGGGTGAACCGGCCGGACCAGAACACCAGCCCCGGGACGACGAGCGCCGGCTGCGCCAGCGGCATCGTCACCGGCCCGCGGCGCAGGTGGCCCGAGAGTACCCACTTCTTCCCGGTTTCGCGGGTGACGCCGACGTGCAGGTGCCACGGGGGGTCGAGGTCGGGGACGACCGGTTCCAGTTCGTTGGGCTGGCCGAGACCGTGCCGGAGCCGAACGCGCCCAGACGCGGCCAAAAGCGGCAGCACGGCTTCGAGCATCGGCCCGGCGATCCGGTAGCGGGGCGCACCGTAGCCGTAACTGTAACCGGAATAGCCGTTGTAATAGCCGTAGCTGTCGCCGCGCTCGGCCCCGCCGAGCAGAGCCATGAGCTGCCGGTCGGTCGGGTCGGTGAGCGCGTCGATTTGCTCGCGCGACAGGTGCTGGGATTTCGGTTTGCCCCACTCGTTGTTCTTCTTCCGCTCCTGAAAGTCGATCTGGAGGACCAGCTTCTTCGCCTGCTCGCTCTGGGGCACGTCCACGACGTAGAGCAGTTGCCGTTCGGCCTGCCGGGTCGGTTGGCGGTACGCGGGGGTGGGCGGGGCGATCTCGCTACTGAGCGCGGCGAGTTGCTTCTTCCAGTCGAGGGCTTTGGGCGCCGGGCGGGGCGGTGGGGCGGCGCGCGGGGGGCCGAACGGGGACAACATCGACACGCTGTCGTCGTAGTCGTCCTCCCCGTCGGCGTACTCGTCGAGCACCAACCGCGTCGGGTAGGCGTTGGCGGCGAACCCGCGGTTCTCGACGGCCAGGAGCGTGGCCCAGATGTGCTTGCACACCAGCCCGTGATCGACCGCGTACGGGCAACTGCACGACGCGTAGACGGTGTTGCCCTCGAGGTCGAGGGTCAGCTCGTAGGGTTCGCTCCCCTCGACGGTCGCGTCCACTTGCGTTCGGGTGACGCGCTCGACGGTGACGGCCCCGTCGCGGAAGTATTCGCGCCCGCGGTCGCGGATGGTCGCGGGCACTTTCGACGCGAGTTGTGTGGTGAATCCCATGCCGGCATTTTAGCAAGAACCGGCGTTTCAAATCTCGGCCAGTTTCTCTTTCGAGTCGCCGAACTCCTTCAGCCGCACCCCGGCCTTCTCCATGAGCGAGAGGTACAGGCTGCACATCCGGCGGTTCGGCTTGCCGAGGTAGTCCAGAATGCGGCCCGTCTTGATCTGCCCGCCGCCCTTGCCGAGTACCACCACCGGGAGCTGGTCGTTGTTGTGGTTGCCGGTCATCATGCTCGAACAGAACAGGATCATGCTGTTGTCGAGCAGTGTGCGGTCGCCTTCTTGCACCGCGTCCAGCTTCGTCGCGATGTACCCGACTTGCTCCGCGAAGAACTGGTTCACCTTGAGCCAGTCGGCGCCGTCGGTGTGCGAGAGCAGGTGGTGGATCATGTAATCGATTCCGCCCTTGGCCCCGGCGGCCGGCAGGTTCGGGAACCGCAAGCTGGAGTGGTCGTTGTTCAGTTTCAGAGTGCAGACGCGCGTCGTGTCGGTGCGGAACCCCAGCACCAGGATGTCGCACATGAGCCGCATGTGCTGGTCGATGTCCTGCGGGATGCCGTCGGCCGGGCGCTTCATGTCGGGCTTTTCGAGCGTCGGCCGCCAGCCCTGAAGCCGCCCGTTCTTCCCGGCCTGCTCGATGCGCTGTTCCACTTCCCGCACGCTGGCGAGGTATTCCTCCAACCGCCGCTGGTCGGCGGTGCTGACCTTGTTCTTGTAGCTGTTGGCGTCTTCGCGCACGGCGTCCAGAACGCTCTTGTCGGCCTTGCCGACTTCATCCCGAAAGAGCCGGTCGAACGCGAGCGCCGGGTAAAGCTCAAGCGGGGTCGGGGTGGTCGCGGAACTCCACGAAATGTGCGAACTGTAGATCATCGAGTAGTTCTTGTGGATCGCCGCGATCGACGCTTCCGTGCCCAGTACGAGGCTCGGCACCTTCGTCTGGCCCTTCGTCTTCTCCGCGATCACCTGATCGCAACTGATGCCGCTCTTGATGGCCCCATCGGGCGCGAGGTGCGCTCCGGTGAGGAGGTTGCCGGTCTGGCAACTGTGGATGCCGCCGATGAGGGCTTCCTCGTTGTACAGCCCGCGGAGGAACAGCATCTTCTCGCGGTGCGGCTTCAGGGAATCGAGCACCTTGCCCAACTCCATGTTCTTGCCTTCGCCCTTGGCCCACCACTCGCGGCTGTGGAACCCGTTACCGCTGAACAGCGCCGCGAACCGCACCGGTGCTTCGGACGCGGAGTTCCTGGGCTTGTCGTCGCCCCACACCGGGACGGACTCCAGCCACGGCAGCGCCATCGACACGCCGACGCCGCGCAAGAAGGTGCGGCGCGACAGTGGTTGGGTGAGAGAAGACATGGTGTTGGTTCCTTCGGAGGGAATATCAAGTGGGAAGATCGTTCACCATCCGCCGGGCGGTGGCTGTAACCGAGTCTTCAGGAAGGCGAAATACTTCGGATCCTCGTCATCGAAGATCTTGCTACCTGCGCCCATGTATGCGCGAGCCAGTTGATCAGCGGCGCGATCGAAAGCGCCTAATTCAAATTCGCACTGACCCAATCTCAGGTGAAGGAATGGATTACCAATCCCATTCGGACAGTGCATTGTGAGCGATAAGTTTTCTATCGCAGCGTCGTACCATCCACTGAAGTAGTTCGCATCTCCCATCGCGCTGAGAATCCAAGTGGCAGCTTCCCATTGCGTTCGAGGTTCTGGGAGCAAATCCCAAGCAGCTTGATATTGCTCCAGCGCACGCCTGAACTCATCCTCATCTGCGAACTCGTCGCCGAGTTTGCAAAGGGTTTGGATGCGCTCATAAATCTCATTGGGAAGTTCTGCCATATTCACTCCCCGAACTCGCTCCCCCGCACCATCCTGAACTGCGGACTCTTCACAATCACCAGCACCGCCGCGCCCACGCGGCCCTCGTTCTCGTTCAGCGCCTTCACCATCTCGTCGATGAGTGCCGTATCGGAGAGCGTCGTGGCCCGTCCTAAAGCGTAACCCAAAAGGCGCTTGCAGAACAGGCGCACGATCACATCCTTTTTCTTGGTCATCAGGTAGGTACGAAGCCCGTCGATGCCGTCGAACTCGGTGCCGTCCTTCAGTTTCGATTTCGTGTCGATGGCGAGGCCGCCCAGATCCTTGTCGCGCAACCGGCCGATCGGGTCGTACTTCTCCAGCGCGAAGCCGAACGGGTCGATCCGAACGTGACACACTGCGCACGCCTGATCGCGCGCGTGCCGCTCCACCTGCTGCCGGACCGTGAGCTTGTCGGCCCCTTCCTCTTCCGGCAGCGGCGGGACGTTCGCCGGCGGCTTGGGCAGCTTCTCGCCGAGCAGCGTCTCCACCACCCAGTTGCCGCGCAGCACCGGGCTGGTGCGCGACGCGCCCGCTTGCTTCGCCTGCACGCTCGCGAACCCCAGAATGCCCCCGCGGCCGTACTTCCGCACGCCATCCACCTTTCGGAAGTGGTCGCCGGTCACGCCGGGGATGCCGTAGTGCCTGGCGAGCGTTTCGTTCACGAACGTGTGGTCCGCATCGAGAATCGATAGCAAGGGTCGGTCGGACTGGAAGAAATCCAGGAAAAAGTGGATCGCTTCCTTGTAAATGGCAGATCTTAGCGCATAATTGAACATTGGGAACAGGCGTTCACTTTTTTCGCTGTGTTCGTCGAACCCGCGGACGTGGATCCACTGGGTTCCGAACTCGATCGCCAGCGATTGAGTTCGGTCGTCCCTCAACATGCGCTGCACCTGGACCGCGAGCACCTTCGGATCGCGGAGCAGCCCGGCCGCCGCGACCGCGCGCAGCTCCGCGTCCGGGCAACTCGCCCAGAGGAAGTAACTGAGGCGCGTTGCGAGTTCGTGATCGTTCACCGGGCCGGGTTCCTTCCCCGCGGGCGCGTGTTCGATGCGGAACAGGAACGCCGGGGCGACCAGAATGCGCGCCAGCACCCCGCGGAACGCCTCATCGTGCGTCGCGCCCTTCGCGCGGATCGCGTCGTAGAGCGAGCGTAAGTCGGTCTTCTCTTTTGGCAACAGCGGGCGCCGGTACGCCTTCTCTGCGAACGCGAGTAGCGCGTCGAGTTGCTTCGGGATCGCGGCCTCTTCGTCCTTGATGAACTCGTCGGCGAGCTTCTTGAACAGCGGCTTGCGGTCGATGAAGAACTGCTGAAACTCCTTCGGCGTGTCCTGCGTGGTGAACCCCATGAACTGCGGCAGGTAGTCGTACTCCGCGACCGGTTGCCGGCTGATGAACCGCTGCTCGGTCCACAGGTGATCGAGTTGCCGCGTCTGTTCATCGGTCAGGAAGAGGCGAACGAGCGGTTCGTCCTCGCGGTGGAACATCTTGAGCGACACCACCTCGTCGGTCGGCACGACCGGCGGGAAGCAGGTGTAGAGCGGGAACACCTTGCGGAACTCGGCATTGCCCGCGACGACCTGCTTGTACGCGGCGCTGTTGGCGGAGCCGACGAGAACGAACGGGGCGTCCCACTTCACCCCCGGAGCGAGCGGCTTGGTGGAGACGGACGCGCGAACGAGCCGTTCGCCGGCGGGGCCGTCGAGTTTCGCATCGACAACGAACTCGCGCCCGGCGAACAGCGCCGCGGGGAGCTTGATCTCCCGGTAATCGTTCCCCTCCGCGACGAGGTTCTCGCCGAAGAACTGTTCCTTCGGCAGCCCGAGCTTGGCGCGCGTTTGACCGCGAAGTTTCGCGACATCGACACCCACGAACAGCGGGCTATCGACGCCGACGAGGTTGTCGTACAACACGCGGTCCGGCGACTTCTCCTGTGTCGGACGGGGGTTCTTCAGCAGCCACTGCACGTCGCCGGCAAGCTTCGCGGCCTCGTCCTTGCGCTTCGGGTCGGACGCGGCCTCGCGCCACTTGCCAAGTACCGATTGCGGCGGAATCACGTGGCTGATGCTCTTGCCGAGCGGGCGTGACGGCCCGCGAACGAAGCTCCACACGGCCTTGTGGCCGTGCGAGTCGGCGTGCGGGTTGCCGTCGTGAACAGAGGTCGCGATGTCGGCCGCGAGGTTCCACACACGCGCAGGCTTTTCGGTTTCGGAGAGCGAAAACTCGATCGCGGTCATGTCGCAGGTGTGTTCGTTGTTCTTCGCATCGACCGCGAGGATGACGAGATCGCCCTTCTCGACTTTGAGCGTCTTCGCGGGGGCGACCGCTTCGCCGCCGAGATCGACCGGACCTTCGCCAAACACGGCCGCGCGGTTCCCGCGCCGGTGTTCGAGCCACCACGCGACCCCGTTGCCGCACGCCGGGTGCGCGTGATTGATCTTCGCGTTGACCTTCACCGTGGTCGCGACCGGCGCGGTCCACACCACGGCGACGAACTCCTTCGGCATCGGGTGAACACCGACGCCCTTCGCCGGGATGCGCCCGGGGATCTGCTCGGCCTTATCCGACGAGTTGGTGACGAGAACCGGCAGGTCGGTGCCCTTCTTGTGCCAGCCGTTGATGGCGGGGCGCGCGTCGTTCTTCGCCGATCGTTCTTCGAGCAGCGTCAGTTCGACCGCGGGCACGACGCGGCCGATTGCTTCGGGATCGCGGGTGTACGGTTCGATCGCGAGGACTTCGCTCCAGCGCTTCAGGAACGCCGCGTCGAGGTCGTGTTTCTTCGCGGCGGCTTCGGGTGTCAGGTTCTTGTCGTTGGCGAGTTCGACCGCGGCGGAAAGGTACTTCGCGCTATCGACGAACACCAACGGATAATCGACCTCGAACGCGGGGCCGAAGGTGGCGTACTCGCTCAAGAGAAGCGTCGGCTTGCCCGCGCCCTCGAACCGCGGGCGCGACCACACGAGTTTCCCGGCGCCGGCCGGGTGTTCACCCGCGCCCAGATAGAGCGAGACTTCGGATTGCCCCGGCGTGGGCTTCAGCGCGAGGCGCAGTGTGGCCGACTCTTGCGCCGGCGGATCGACCGGCACCTGACGCGCCAGGCTCTCGACGTAACCGCCCTTCGATTCGCCCCAGCGCGCCTGAACGTAACTGCCGACGCGCACGGTTCGCCACAGCGCCGTTTGCTGTGCGATGACCTCTGCCGCGAGCGCCGGAACGTCCTTCTCGGCCGCGGTGCGCCAATTCGCGCGGATCGCGTCGAGCGGTTGCGACGGCGTCTTGTCGGTGAGCGTCGCGAACAGCGCGCGGAGGTATTTTGCGTTCAGCTTCTCCTTCGCCGCGACCTCGGCAAACTTGCCGGCGCCGAGTTGCTCGCGGTGGCGCACGGTGGCGAGCAGGTACGGCTGCACCGGCAGCTTGCCGTCGGGCGGGGCGAGGCCGGCGTAGAACGCGCGCAGCTTCGCGGTGCCCTCGTCGGTCCAGTCGCGGCGCGTTTTCGTCGGCGAGAAGCGGAAGCCGTCCGGCAGCAGCACCGCGCGTTCGGATATGTCCTTCGCAGCGTTGAGGTACTTGGTGAGCAGCGCCGGGGAAATGTCGGTGAGCGCTTCGGCGGCGTTGGTGAACCCTTCACCCGCGGCGCCGTCGGCGGGGAACTCGCGCGCCGGGCGGAGATCGACGCCGGTCAGGTCGCGAATGGTGTTGTCGTACTCGGCGTTCGACAGGCGCCGCAGCGGGACGAATCCCGGATCACCGGTGCGGGCCTTCGCCTCCGCGTCGAGAAAAGAGCGCGTCCACGCGAGGAGCAACTTCTTCTCGGCGTCCGTGGGTTGCGGTTTCTCTTTGGGCGGCATCTCGCCCGCTTCGATTTGCTCGATGATACCCTGCCACACCTTCACGTCCTTGCGGATGTCGTCGAGCGTCGCGAACCGTTCGAGATCGAGGCTGCCCTTCTTCGTCTTCGTGGAGTGGCAGGACAGACAGTATTTCTTGACGAGCGGTTGAATTGCGGTGGCGTAGTCGCCCGGCTTCGCGTCGGATTTCGGTTCCTGCGCCGCGGTGGGTTGATCGGACCGCGTGAGGCCGAACGCGAGCACCACGCCAGCGAACAGCCCGGCCCCGATCCGAACGCGAAATTGCCGTGTCGCCATCACACCCCTCCGCGCGAATTCGCCCGATGATACGCTACCATACAGGAAAATCGGCGAGGGCTATTAAAGTAGCAGGCACACGCCGTGTGCCGTTGCTTTACACGTCCTTGCAGCAACGGCACACGGCGTGTGCCTACTACTTTGGTGCGCGACGATTCGCTTGACCCGTACCGGCACGCGGCTTACCATTACACCTAACCCGCCTGAATGCGCGCCCCCGCGCGTCCGCCCCGCACGCCAACGCCGATTTCCCGGAGACCTCCCCATGCGCCGGCTCGTGTTCGGCCTCGTGCTTTTGGCCGCGTGTGGCACCGCCGCCGCCCAGCCGCCGCCCGGACTCCCCGCGGCCCGCGTTCAGCACGCGTTCCCCGGCGGACTGAGGGCCGGCACCACGGTCGAAGTTGTCGTCACCGGCACCGACTTCGAGGAGCCGGAGAAGCTCCTGTTCGCGCACCCCGGGTTGAAGGGCGAATATATCGCGCCGCCCAAAGACATGCCGGACCCGAAAGACCCGAAGAAGACTGTTCCGGCGCCGAAGACGAACCCCGGCGGGCCGCACAAGTTCAAGGTCACCGCGACCGCCGACGTGCCGTCCGGACTGTATGACCTGCGGTTCGTCGGGAAGTGGGGCGTCAGCAACCCGCGCGCGTTCGCGGTGAGTGATCAGATTGAAGTGGCCGAAAAAGAGCCGAACAACGATGTCGCGGAGGCGCAGAAGGTCGAACTCGGCACGACCGTGAGCGGCGTCATCGCGAACCCGGTCGATGTCGATTACGTGTCGT
>CAZBXY010000179.1:0-9152 GCA_964495365.1 uncultured Frigoriglobus sp.
AATGACCGCGAAGGACCGGTCGCGGTTCCTGTCGCGCCTGGACGAGGTGATTAACGCCGCCCGGCGCGCCGCGCAGACCTGAGTGTGGCGAGCGGCGCGGCGTAAGCCCGCCGAGAAGGCGAACGGCCGGTGTCAGCCGGCCGGTGGGAGCGAACAGGTTCCACCGGCCGGCTGACACCGGCCGTTCGCCTGAACTCACTTCAGCGTCTTGACGAACTCCAGCACTTCCTTGGGGTGCTTGTTCACGTCGATCTTGCCCGGTTCGTAGATCTTGGCAATCTTCCCGTCCTTGTTCACAACGAACGTGATCCGCTTGGACGTTTTGCCGTTGGGTGCCCGGAGGATGCCGAGTTCCTTGATGAGTTTGAGGTCCGGGTCCGACAAGAGCGGCATCGAGAGTACCTCTTTCTTGGCGAACTCCTGCTGCTTCTCAACCGGGTCGGCACTGGCCCCCAGGATAACGACGTTCTCCGGGAACTCCTTGCTCAGGTTGGTGAACCCGCACGACTCGGTGGTGCAGCCCTTGGTCATCGCCGCCGGGTAGAAGAAGATCACAACCGTCTTGCCTTTGAGGTCGGCGACGGAGAGCGCCTGCGCGCCGGGTTTCACTTTTTCGATCTGGGCGCCGACGAGCGGCACGTTGGGGAACGGGTCTCCTTCCTTCACCTTCAGCGTGGAATCGTCGGCCGAAACGGACAAGGTGAACGAACTGATCGCCAAAACGGCGATGACGGCAGCGAAGCGCGGCATGGTGCGAACTCCGAAGTGGGAACCAGCGGGCGCGGGAATTCTCGAACCCCACGTGTCTTTCGGCAAGTGTCGTGCCGGGCGCCCCGCGTCACCCGAGCCGGGCGCCCGGCACGACCGCTCACTTCTTCCCGGCGAGGGCTTTCACGTCCTTGAGAACCTCGTCCGCGTGCCCCTTGGGCGCCACCTTGTCGTACACCTTCACGATTTTCCCCTCTTTATCCACGATGTAGGTCACCCGCATCGCGGTGCCGCCCTTCGTCGCGATTCCCAGGGCGGTGATGAGCTTCTTGTCCGCGTCGCACAACAGCGGGTAGGTGTACATGTTCTTGTCGGTGAACTGCTGGTTGAGATCCGTTGTGTCCGCGCTGGCGCCAAGCACGACCGTGTTGGCGGCATTGAACTCCTTGAGGAGGTCGCGGAACCCGTTGCACTCGATCGTTCACCCACCGGTGAGCGCCTTCGGGTAGAAGGCGATCACCACATACTTGCCCTTCAGATCCTTGATGCTCAGTTCCTTCGCGTCTTTCTTCACCAACCCGGCCTGCGTGGCCGGCACCGCGATGTCGGGGAACTGGTCCCCGACACCGGGCTTCTTGGGGTCGTCGGCCCGGGCGCCGCCGGCCAGCACCACGCTGACCGCGAGCAGCCCGGCCCCGACGACCGCGCGGATCACACAATACATGTGAACTCCTTGCATGTGAGATGTGTCACAACGGGTGACTCGCTTAGTGTCGGCCCCCGGCGGGTCGAACACAAGGCGCCGACCGATTTTCCCACGGACGGCGTTGACGACATTGAAACCACGGGTTAAGAGTTATGTGTTAAGGGTTTTTCCCGGGTCGCCGGTCGCGGGGGTCGCGATGGCCGCACCGGGACCGGTGCCCCCGGCCGGACGGGCGAGCAGCCCTCGCTCCCTCCTGTTCGCGGCGCCCACCGGACCGACCCTCCCCGATTTCCTCTGCAAGGAGCCACGGCTATCCCACCCTTCGACCGCAGTAACGCCCCTCGCGGCCCGTCCGGTCCGCGCATGAACGAACAAATCCGCATCACCCCCATCCGTCTGATCGGTGCCGAAGGCGAGGCACACGGGATCGTCCCCACCGCGCAGGCGATGGAGATGGCCCGCGAGGCCGGCATGGACCTCGTCGAGGTGGCCGACAAGGAACGGCCGCCGGTGTGCAAGATCATGGACTACGGCAAGTTCAAATATGCCCAGTCCAAGAAGAGCCACCAGAAGACGCACCAGCAGAAGCTGAAGGAAATTCGTGTGCGCCCGAAGACCGGCGACCACGACATCCAGACCAAGATCAACCAGGCCCGCCAGTTCCTCGAGCACAACGACAAGGTGCAGGTGAACGTGCTGTTCCGCGGGCGCGAGATGCAGCACATCGAGGAGGGGCACCGGGTGATGAACCAGGTGCTCGAGGCGTTGCAGAACGATTGCAAGATCGAGATGCCGGCGAAGATGGAAGGCAAGCGGATGGTGGCGCTGTTGGCGCCCAAACCCGGCCCCGGCGAGAAGGGCGGTGGGGCACACCAAGCGGCCCCCAAGCCGAAGCCGGCGCAACCCAAACCCGCGCCGCCGGCCACGGCGGGCGCTCCGGCGCCCGCGGCCCCGAAGCCGCCGGCGACGGCCGCACCCGCCGTGGCCGCCGCGCCGAAACCCCAACCGCCGAAGACGTGAGAATCAGGGGACAGGAGACAGGAGACAGGGGACAGGAAGCAGTAGTCAGGAAGCAGGAGTCAGGAAGCAGGAAGCAGGAAACCTGCTGGCTCTTGTTCCCTGCTTCCTGACTCCTGTCCCCTGTCCCCTGATGAGACGCCGTTGGGAGTTGAACCCACACCGGGAGCTTTGCAGGCCCCCGCCCGACCCGTCGGTCGGCGTCTGGTTGGTTACTTCGCGGTCGCGGCGTCGCCGGTGGCCCGCAAGTGCGCCTTGCTCAGTTCGTGGAAGTCCGGCACCTCGGCGGCGGGCAATCGGTTCTGCCCGGCCGACATTACGACCCAGCCGTCGTCCCACACGCCGTCTTCGCGCAACTTCACCGCGCGGCCGGCCGTGGCGTACGGCTCCGGGAGCCACGACACCATCATCAGCTCGCCGCCGTCGATCCGCTTGACCAGTCGGCACTGCCGGTAGAACACGTCCTTCGCCATGATTCGTCTCCGCCGCGGTTCGTCTGGAGTCATGACGCCCGCCCCGGCCCGCGGGTTCGCGCAACGTCGGTCCGCCTCCTGTGGTCCGGTCACGGAGTGACCGGACCACATTAAACCGCTCGGCTCGTGGGACACGTTGTACCCGTCGGCCGGAACCGCGGCTATACTGGGTGTTTTCATGCGGGTTCGTAACCGGAGCGCGTGCCGTGCAACCGTCCCCCAACCTCGACGACCCGGCCCTCTATCTCAACCGCGACTTGAGCTGGCTGGAGTTCAACCGCCGCGTCCTCGAAGAAGCGCAAGACGCCTCCGTGCCAATGCTGGAGCGGCTCAAGTTCCTCGCCATCTTCAGCTCGAACCTGGACGAGTTCTACATGGTCCGGGTCGGCAACATCCAGCAGAAGGTGCAGGCGAACATCCCACTCGGTTCGGGTGCGGATCAGATGTCGCCGCGGTTGCAACTTGAGCGAGTGCGCGAAACGACCCGCGAACTGGTCGCCGAGCAGTACCGCGTGCTTCGTGAAGAGGTGCTGCCGACCCTCGCGGAGCGCGGAATCGTGTTGCGCACCGCCGAGCAGCTCTCCGCCGCCGAGCGCGCGCACATCCGCGAGCTGTTCCTGCGCGAAATCTTTCCCGTTCTTACCCCGCTCTCGACCGACCCGGCGCACCCGTTCCCGCACCTGCAAAACAAGTCGCTCAACCTCGCGGTGGCGCTCCGCAAGCCCAACGACGCCGACCCGGTGTACGCGGTCGTGCAGGTGCCCGGCGTGCTCCCACGGTTTCTGCCCCTGCCGGGCGCCCGGGAACAGGCCGGGGCCAGCAAGAAGTCCGATGTGATCGCGGACCCGCCCCCGCGCGTGCCGTCTTCCAACGGAGAGCCGGGCGTGCCGGCCCCTGACGCCCGTCCCGCAGCGCCGCTTCATGCCTTTCTCCCGCTGGAAGACGCGATCCGGCTTCACCTGGGCGAGCTGTTCCCCGGGTTGCAGCTCGGCCGCGCGGTCGCGTTCCGCGTGACCCGCGACAGCGAGTACGAACTGGACGACGAGGTGGACGACCTGCTCGAAGAGATCGAAGCGCACGTCCGGGCGCGTCGGCGGGGGCACCCGGTCAGGCTGGAGATCGAAGCCGACACGCCCGCAGACATGGTGATGTTCCTCACCGACGGGCTGAACCTGAACGCGGCCGACGTGTACACCTCGCCCGGCCCGCTCGATCTCACCGGGCTGTTCCAGCTCTACGGGCTGTCGGGGTTCGCCGACCTGCGCGACCCGCCCTTCACGCCGGCGGCGGTTCCGGCGTTCGTTCAGGCGAGCAACCCGTGGTCGGTCATCCGCGGGCGCGACATGCTCGTGTTCCACCCGTTCGAGTCGTTCGCCCCGGTGGTCGATTTCATCGAGGCCGCGGCGTCCGACGACCGCGTCCTCGCGATCAAGCAAACGCTCTACCGCACATCGAGCGATTCACCGATCGTGCGCGCGCTCCAACGGGCCGCCGATCGCGGCAAGCAGGTGACCGCGGTGGTCGAACTGAAGGCCCGCATGGACGAGGAGCGCAACATCTTGTGGGCGAAGGAGTTGGAGAAGGCGGGCGTTCACGTCGTCTTCGGATTCGTCGGGTTGAAGACGCACTGCAAGGTGGCACTCGTCGTGCGGCGCGACGAGGACCACACCATCCGCCGCTACGTTCACCTGGGCACCGGCAACTACAACCCGCAGACCGCCCGCGTCTACACCGACTTCGGGCTCTTCACCTGCAACCCGGACGTCGCCGAGGACGTGACGCTCCTGTTCAACCACCTGACCGCGAGTACGACGCTCCCGCCGATGCGGAAACTGCTGGTCGCCCCGGTCCGGCTTCAGGCGCAGATGATCGAGAAGATCGACCGCGAGGCCGCCAACCAGAAGGCCGGCAAGCCCGCGCGCCTGTTAGTGAAGGTCAACGGCATCCTGGAGCCTGCGGTGGTGAAGGCGCTATACCGCGCCAGTCAAGCGGGCGTGAAGATCGACATCGCCTGTCGCGGGATCTGTTCGCTGCGTCCGGGACTGGCCGGGGTAAGTGAGAACGTTCGCGTGATTTCGGTCGTCGATCGCTTTCTGGAACACAGCCGCATCTTCTACTTCGAGAACGCGGGCACGCCGGAAGTGTACGTCGGCAGCGCGGACTGGATGGACCGCAACCTGAGCCGCCGGGTGGAGGTGGTGTTCCCGATCGAGCAACCGGACCTGAAGCAGCGCGTGGTGGAAGCGCTCCGCACGACCCTCGCGGACACCGCGAAGGCCCGCATTCTGCTCCCGGACGGCACCTACCGGCGGGTGACGCCGGCGGAGGGTCAACCCGCGGTGCGGAGCCAACTGCGGTTCCTGGAGCAGGCGAGCGAACCGCCCGCGCCGCCCCCGACCGCGCCCGCCGCGCCCAAACCGGCCCGCCGGGCACGGGGGCGCCGCTGAACCAGGAGTCAGGGGACAGGAGTCAGGGGACAGGAGTCAGGGGCAGAGAAGAACCTCGTATTCCTGTCTCCTGTCCCCTGATTCGTCACTCGTTCCCGCCCGGTTTCGGGGCGACCGGGGTGACCGGCTTCATGACCGGGTAGGCGTGGTGCGGGTCAACGGGGCCGGCGATCGGGTAGTCGCTGGGGTTGTACCCGCAGTCGCACTTGCCGCCGATGTGCTGGCAGCCGAGCGCGGCGACCAGTGCGGCGAACATGACCGTCAGCGCGATGTATCGGCGCATGATCGTTACCGTCCGTGGTAAGTGGGGGATTTTGCGCCCGACCGCTCACGGCCGCCGCCGGAGAGGGAACCGGAAACCGGCGCCCAACCCCGACGGCGACACGGGAGGGTGAAACGCACCGATGGCCCGCCTCCGTGCGCGAACCACCGACGGCCGGGCGGCTCCGGTCTCCACCTTCGCCACCCGACGCCGGTTCTATCGACCGCCGGGGTTCGCGCGGTTCACTCGTTCCCGCGGAACCGCCCGAATTCTCCCGCCCGCCCTCCTACACTGATTGGGGCGATTGCTTCGGAGCGACCGGCTTCGGCCGGTCCCGCTTTGGTTTTGTGGCACAGGCTTTCCGGCCTGTGTTCCGCCTCGCACGGGCTGGAAAGCCTGTGCCACGAGAAAAGCACAGAATGGACGCCATCATCCTCGCGGCCGGCAAGGGCACCCGCCTGCGCCCGCACACCGAAAAGACCCCGAAGCCGCTCCTGCCCGTCCAGGGGCGCCCGATCCTCGACTGGATCATCGGCGCGCTGCCCCCGGTCGAGCGACTCGTGGTCGTGGTCAATTACCTCGCCGAGCAGATCGAGGAGTACCTCGCGAAGCAGCCGCACGTGCGGAACTGGGCGACCGTGCGCCAGACCGAACCACGGGGCACCGGCGACGCGCTCATGAGTTGCAAGGGCGCGATCACCGGCGAGAAAGTGATGGTTCTGAACGGCGACGACCTGATCGGCCGGGCCGATCTGGCGAAACTCGCGCAGGTGCCGATGGGTATCCTCGCGCGGTCCGTCGATACCCCGAAGGATTACGGCATCCTCTTCCGCAACCCGGACGGCACGCTCAACCACATCGAGGAAAAGCCGGAAGGGCTGACGCCACCTCAACTTGCGAACATCGGCGGGTACGTGTTTCCGCGGCGAGTCTTCGACCTGACGCTCCCGCTGTCGCCGCGCGGCGAGTTCGAGATCACCGACGCGGTGAGCCAACTCGCCACGACCGGGCCGTTTCACGTGGTCGCGGCGGATTACTGGCTGCCGATCGGCAACGTAGAACAGTGGACCGCGGCCCAGACCGCGGATGTGAGTGCCGCTCGTTGAGTAAAAAAGAAGATCTCACCACACAGGCACGAAGGTCGCACAAAGGACACAAAGAAAACAGAACCCAAAGGTTGAGAAGAAGACGGGCGCTCGGTTCTCTGAACTCGGCCCTCCACCTTCTGATCTCCTGTTTCTTCGTGTCCTTTGTGCGACCTTCGTGCCTGTGTGGTGAGATCTTGGCCCGTCACGCCGGCCGGGCGTACAGGTCGTCCACGGCCTGGGTGAGGATCGCTTCCAGTTCAGCCGCCTCGCCGGCGGTCGGCTCGCGCGACAGGTGCGGGACCAGGTGCAGCCCGCCGTCCGGCTCGAAGCCGATCTCGAGGTTCTCCAAAAGCCCACCGGGCACCCGGCGCACCGCGAACGACCACACCAGTCGGCGCACCGCCTTGTAGCGCGCGGGCGCGTCGGCGCGGGTGCCCTGTCGCGATTCGTGATGCACAACGGCCGCGAGCACGTCGCTGGTGACCGTGTGCCCGTCGCCGTACCGCTTGTCGGCGAACGTGAGCAGGTCCGCGAGGACCATCCGCACGGGCCCGGGGCCGCCGGTGGGGGCGCGGGCGAGTACCGCGGAGACGGTTTTGGCGATCAGGTCGTCGGGCAGGTCGCCCAGGTCAGCGAACGGGTAGTCGGTGCGCCCGGCGGCCTTGAGCGCCTCCGCTCGCACCGGGATGGCCGCGACGATGAGCGGGTCGCCGAGCCGCCACAGCTCGTCGTAGGCCGCCTGCGCCATCTTCAGCGCGTCGGCGGTTTTACCCAGTTTGATGAGGGCATCGGCCAGCGCCGCCTTCGCAGCAACGGCCGCGGCGCTGGTCGCCCCGTGAACGTTGCGGGCGAACGCCTCGCACTGGCGCAGCACCTTCTCGGCTTCTTCGAACCGGGTCAGCGCGAACAGGGCCGCGGCGAACCCGTACATGAACCCGAGCCGGTCGCGGCGCGCCGGCAGGTCCGGGGGCAGCGCGCTCTTGCACGCGTGCTGGAACTCGACCGCGGCCTTGCCGAACTCGCCCATCCGCAGGTGGAGCCGCGCGATGTCGGCGTAGGCGGCGGCCAGTGGGTGCGACCCGGACCCGTACTTGGCCTTCGCGGTCATTGCGGCCTGCTTCACCGCCAACTCGGCCTCGCCCGACTTCCCCTGCGCGAGCAACTGGAGCGCCTCCTTCAGCGGCGCCGACGGCTCTTCCGCGATCCACATGAGCGACCACCCGGTGCTGGAACGACGAAACCCAACGCCGCGATTATCGCTGCTGCCCGCTTCGCGGACAAGGGTTGTGAGGGCTGAAGACAGAAACCAGAGCCACGGATGAACACAGAAAACACAGATCAGACAAGAAGAGAATTCGAGTTCAACTTTATCTTCGGTCTTGATCCGTGTTTTCTGTGTTCATCCGTGGCTCTTGTGCCTTCTGTCGGCCTCGCGCATCTGGGCTTTACACGTCCGATCGGGGTCGGCATAAGCCCGCCTCGCACCACGAATTGTCACCGTGATCCCGGCGCGCCGACGGAGGGGAACGCGCGCCACCGCCTTGCTTTGGGGGGAAACCATGCGCCGATTCCGGGCCTGGGGGGTTGCCGCCGCGCTGGCGGTCGGCGCGGGCGCGCCGGCCGTCGCCGCCGACCCGCCGTCCGCCACGACCGACTCGCGGCCGTGGTACAAGCGAATGTTCACCAGCGCGCCCAAACCGGCCGGGCCGACGGTCCGCTCCGGGCCGGTCGTCGCCGCGCCGGACCGCCCGCCGACCACCGCGGCGCTCTCACCCGACGCGGTCGCGACTGCGTTCAGGGCCGAGAGCGACGCGTACCTGCGGCGCATGGACGTGTGCGTGAAACTCCGTCAGGCGGCACTCGACCGCAACGACGACGCGCTCATGCGGCAGGTGGACGAACTCGAACGGCAGGCCAAGGCGCTCTACGAGCAACGGGTCGGCGCGCTGGGCGTGCCGAAGAGCGTGAAGGCCGCGCTGCCGGCGTCGGGTGTCGGGTTCGCGGCGTCGTTCGACCTGGCCCCGGAGAAGCCGACCGATCCGAAGGCCGCGGCGGCGAAACTGGTCGCCCCGGCCGCCCCGGTGCCGGTTTCGGGAACCGCCGAACTGCGGGAGGTGAAGCCGTGAGAACCCTTCTCTTTGCGCTGGGCGCGCTCGCTCTGGTCGGGTGTAAGGAACTGGGTGTGCGCCCGGCCGGCCCGCTCGCCAAAACCATGCCGATTTCGCAAACGAGTCAGCCGCTGCCGGCCGCGCCGGAATCGACCGCGGCGCGCCCGCCGGCGATCAAGCCCACACCGCCGTCGATGACCGTCACGCCCGGCGAGGTGACGGCCGACAACGCCCACGCGCTGGCCCAGAAGCTCTCGGCCGAACTGACCGCCGACAGCAAGGCCACCGCGAACCTCCCGGTCACGACCTCGGTCTCGCACGTCGGGAAGATGAGACCGTAGAG
>CAZBXY010000179.1:9252-15994 GCA_964495365.1 uncultured Frigoriglobus sp.
AGAGTCAGGCTACAGTTCCGTTGCCCCTACCGGGGCTGCGTATTTTGCCGCTCGTAACGATCGAACGGCGCGCCGACATCGCTACAACCGGAACCACCTGTGCGGAGTGACTGCGGAATTGGGTGCGCGGCGCCACTCTTTGTAGGACAGGCCGCCGGCCTGTCGAAGCCAAGAGACAGGGCAAGCCGAGGTGCCGGCCTGCCGGCAGGCTCGGCAGTCCGGCAGGGCCTGTCCTACAAAGAGGCCGCGCCCGATCGGAGTTCCCGGCATGATGCCGCTCTGTCTCGCCCTCTGCACGCTCGGCGCCGACCCCTACCCGTACCCCGACACGCCGCCGCTCACCCCGCCCTACGTGCCCGAAAAGCGGTACCCGCTGGTGCCGAAGTTCGTGGTCGAGCGGATGAAGGCGAAGGTCGCCAACCTCGCGTTCTTCAACTCCGGTCGACCGACCCCGCCCGGGTCGTACCTCTGGCAACCGAGCTACCAGGAAGATCAGATCCTGCGCGGCCCGACGCGGCCGCATGTGCCGCAACCGGGCGACATCGTGATGAGCGCCGACGGGTCGGCGTTCTGGAAGCTGATGCACAACCTCGCCGGCACGAGCCACCCGACGCACTCGATGATCGTTTTTGCGATGCCCGACGGGCGACCGGCGATCATCGAGGGCGGCCCGCACGACACCCTCAAGTGCCGTATCCTCGACGCACTGCCACATATGTTCAGTTATGAAAACGAGGGCCGCGTGTGGGTTCGAAAAAGAGCCTGCCCGCTCACCCCCGAACAATCCGCGCGCTTGACCGAATTCGCGCTGGCAGTGGACGGGCGCAAGTTCGCCATCGACCGGCTCGCGATCCAGCTCACCCCGCTGCGCACCCGCGGCCCGGTCCGTACCGCGTTCGTCGGCAAGCCCCACGGCATCGACCACGACAGCTACTATTGCAGCGAACTGGTCGCCGAAGCGTGCGTGTACGCCGGGCTGCTCGACCCGCGAACGACACGTCCCGGTGCGACCTACCCGCGCGACCTGTTCATGGACCGCTCGCTGAACCCGTGGCTGAACCGGCACCTGAAGCTCGCCCCGGCGTGGGAGCCCCCGGCCCGCTGGACGAGTTGGACGCCGTGAGGCGAACGGCGCGGCGTCAGCCCGCCGGTGGTTGGGCGAACCCGGCCCGCAAGGGCCGCGGGTGCGTCACCCAACAGGTGCGCCCGCGCAGCGCTCACTTGCGTCCGCAATCTCGCTGCGCGGGCGGACGCGCCACCCACCGGCCTTGCGGCCGGGGTTCGCCAAGTCGGTAACGCCCGCGTAACTGCCGTTGACGGGCCACTTCCAATGGCGACAATACCAGAATCACGACCGCCGTGCCGGGTTCATCCAGGAGAGGGTGAGTTGATGAAGACGCGTGTGTGTGTTCTGAGCGCCGTCGCGGCGCTCGTGGTGGCATTCGGGGCGCCGCGAGCACTCGCGGCCGAACCGGAGGCCGAAACCAAGCCGCAAGGCCCGTTCGTGGTGATCGTCGGGGTCGGCGAGTTCAAGGACGCCGCGATCAAGCCCCGGCCCACCGCAGACGCCGACGCCAAGGCGTTCCACGCGCTGCTCACCGACCCGAAGTACCTCGGCGTCGCCCCGGAGCGGGCCAAGCTGCTCCTCTCCGGCGACGCCACCCGCGAGGCAATCGTCAAGGCCGTTGACACCGCGATCGCCTCCACCGGCGGCGACGACCGGATCATCATCGCGTTCTTCGGCCGCGGAACTTCCGCCGCCGACAAGCCGTGCTTCCTCACCGCCGACAGTACCGTCAAGGACCGCGCCAAGACCGCCCTCCAGGTCACCGACCTGGAGCCGGCGTTCAAGAAGCTCAAGAAGCAGAACCTGCTGGTGCTGATGGACGTGCAGTACAAGGGCGGGATCGACGCGGGCACGGAGAAGGTCGTCGAGCCGACCGTGAGCGACTACATCAAGCTCCTGTTCGGCGACAAGGACGAGGACAACGGACTGGCCCCGAACCGGTTGCTGGTTCTGGGCAACCCGCCGTTCCAGGACGCGCTGACGAAGGGCAATCACGGGCTGTTCTACTCGGTGCTGGCCGACGGGCTGGGCGGGAAGGCCGATCAGGCCCCCCACCGCGAGGGCTACGAGTCCGACGGGATTGTGACTGCGAAAGAACTGGTCGCCTACCTGGAGGCCGAGATCCCCAACGGGGCCCGCGCTGTCGGCAAGACCGACAAGGAGAAGGAACTCACCCCGGTGATGATCGGCGGATCGACGAGCAAGTTCTGGGTCACCCACAACCCGGCCGAAACGGACAAGGTCAAGAAGCGCCTGGACGCGATCGCAGCGCTGGCGAAGGACGGGAAGCTCACCCCGGACCTCGCCAAGGAAGCCGTCGGTCTCCTGTTCCGGATGCCCAAGCTCAAGTGGCAACAGGAGTTGCGCAAGACCTACCAGAAGCTCGCCGACGGGGGGGCCGTGGGCGACCTCGAAACCGCCCGCAAGACGCTTCTGGAAAGTCTGAAGCTCCCGGCCGCCGACGCGGAGTCGTACGCCAAGCAGGTGATGCCCGCGATCATCGAAATCAGCGCCAAGTACATCCGCCCGATCTCCCGCGGAGAACTGGCCGCGATCGCCATTCGCGGGCTGTTCCACGAGGCCGACGAGCCGCTCCCGGCCGACATCGGCGACGCGCTCAAGACGCCCAAGGATCTCACCGACGCCCGCATCCGCGAACTGCTCACCGAGAGCCGCACGCGGCTGGGCAAGCGCGAGGACCTCGACGGCGAGAAGGGCGCCGACGTGACCCTGCACGCGATGCTCAGCGGGCTGAACGACCCACACACGCTGTACTTCACCCGCGAAGAATACGTGACCTTCTCCAAGCAACTGGAGGGCCGGTTCCCCGGGATCGGGGTCATCATCCGCCGCGAGGCGGTGCGCGACGGGCTGTTGGTCGTCACCCCGATCAAGAACAGCCCGGCGATCAAGGCCGGGATCCAGGCTGGCGACCTCATCACCGAGGTGCGGCTGGAGGTGGACAAACTCGGCAACCCGCTCCCGCCCGACGCCCAGAAGGTCCACTCCACCAAGGGCATGAAGACCGACGACGCGGTGAAGCTCATCACCGGCAAGCCGGAGACCCCGGTCACGGTCGTGGTCGAGCGCGAGGGGGAGAAGGAGCCGAAGGTGTTCCGCATCTTGCGCAACTACGTCTACCGGGAGACGATCCACGGGACCGTCCGCGACAAGAACCACGAGTGGACCTACTACCTCGACCCGGATCTGAAGATCGCCTACGTCCGCATCGACGACGCGTTCCTGTTCACCCAGGGCAACTTCGGTACCTACCCGGAGCTGAAGGCGGCGCTGGCGCAGCTCAAGAAGAGCGGGCTGAACGGGCTGGTGATCGACGTACGGAACAACCCCGGCGGCTCGCTGGCCGCGGTCGTCGAGATGTGCGAGCTGTTCGTCGGCAAAGAAGACATCGTCACGACGAAGGAGCGCGACACGAGCCAGAACTACACCTACCGGGGCCAGACGAACGGCGACAAGACGTACCCGATCGTGGTCCTCATCAACGGCTACAGCGCCAGCGCCAGCGAGATCCTGGCGGCGTGCCTCCAGGACCACGGGCGCGCGACCGTCATCGGCGAGCGGAGCTACGGCAAGGGGAGCGTGCAGCGGGTGCGCCCGTACCCCTCGACCGAGGGCCGGCTGAAGTACACCGACGCAAGGTACTACCCGCCGAGCGGGCGGAACATTGACAAGGTGGCGGCCGAGCAGGACCCGTCGCTCAAGCAGCGGGACGAGTGGGGCGTGAAGCCGGACGCCGGGTTCGAGATCAAGCTGACCCGCGAGGAGCGGGCCGACTGGCTCGAGTACAGCCGCGACCTGGGGAACATCCCGCCGCCGGGCAAACCGGCCCCGCGGGTCGATCCGGCGAAGGACAAGCAGCTCCAGAAGGCGCTCGAACACCTGCGGGGGCTGGTCAAGAAGTGAGCGCCACCGGCCGATAGCCAGGGGCGGAGCGCGGCGAAACCCCTGGCTATGCTGGAGACGTCACAATTCCGAGCCAATTAACCATTCACGGCGCGACCCGAAGGTGCAGGAGCGGTCGCGTCACTCACTTCAAGAGCGCTGCGGCGCGACGAACCCGCTGAAGCGGGTCACTTCGGACCAAACTACCACATCGCACTACCGATAATCGGCGAGCGAAACTGTACCGCCTTTGCCGATCGGGCGCGTTGTGCCGGCCGTAGCGCAACCGGAACACGAAATCCGCCCTTCGCTCGCGCGATGAGGCGTACCGGTCGCGCGTCCCACGAATGACAATATGGGTTGTGCGCGGACTGCGGACCGGGGGTGGGACGAATGGCCGAAAAGAACTCAACTCCGCTACCGTCGCGGTGGCGGTTCGACGCCGTCGCGGTCACGCTGCTGGCGGTCGGGGCGCTGTTGGCGGTCGCGGTCGGCTCGGCGCGCGGGCTGAGCGGCGGACCGAACGCCTTCGGCTCGTGGGGCGAGAGCGCCGCAGAACTGCTCGTCGAACCACTCGGCTGGTCAGCGCTGGTGCTGCTCGCGGGTTGGTTCGCGTTCGCGGCGCTCCTCGTAGTGAACCGCGCGACGGGGCGCTTGCTGATGCGGTTCGCCGGGTGGGTGCTGCTCACGGTGGTCGCCGCGGTCGGAGTGGACTGGTTCGGCGCGGGCCTCGTTTCGCCGGCGGTCGCGGGGCGGGGCGGGTCGGTCGGCGCGTACCTGCGGTTCGGCCTCGAAGACGCGACGCAGCCGGAAGTCGCGCTCGCGGTGTTCGCACTGACCGCGCTCGTCGGACTGGTGCTCGCGGCCGACCGGCTCGTATTCGCACTCGCCCGCGGCGCGGGAACTGTCTTCCGCGTGCTGTGGCGCGGCGCGGTGTGGGTGAACGATCGCGTCGCGGACGCAATGGAAGCGATCATCACACGCGCCGGCCGACTGTTGAAGGCGATCGGGCTGGGAACCGCCCGCGCGGCGAAATCGCTGTGGGTCGCGATCCCGGAGCGCAAACGACCGACGCCGACACCTGTTCTCGCGAAGAAGGAGGCTCTCGCGCCGGTCACCGGGCTGGTGTCGGTGTCGGTCGATACCCCGGCGCCGATCGGATCGCCGCTCCCTCTGGCCGACGAGTCGGAACCGGAAGCGGGAGGGTCGTCGCTGCCCGATTTGAAGCTCGAAGACATCCCGATTCACGTTCACGCGGCCCCGAAGCCGGCGCGGCTCGACCGGGTGCCGCCGATGGACGAGCAACCGTCGAACGTCGAGTACGAACTGCCGCCGCTGTCGCTCTTGAACGACCCCGAGCCGTTCCCGGTCGCAGATCATGAACAGAAGCTCCGCGACATGGCCGTTCTGCTGGAGAAGACGTTCCAGGACTTCGGGCTGAACATCAAAGTCGTCGGCATTCATACCGGTCCGGTCATCACGCAGTACGAAATCGCGCTCGAAACCGGGCTGCGGCTCAACAAGGTCACGAACCTTGCCGACGACCTCGCGCTGAACTTGCGAGTTGCGAGTGTGCGCGTGGTCGCGCCCCTTCCGGGCCGCAACACGGTCGGCATCGAGGTGCCCAACGAGATCCGGCAGACGGTGCAACTGAAGGAACTCGTCGCGGCGCTCGCGGCCACACCGAAGGTGTCGAAGTACAAGCTCCCGCTGTTCGTCGGCAAGGACGTGGAGGGCCGGCCGCTCGCCTACGACCTCGCGACGATGCCACACCTGCTCATCGCCGGC
Source organism: uncultured Frigoriglobus sp. (assembly GCA_964495365.1). Taxonomy (GTDB): domain Bacteria; phylum Planctomycetota; class Planctomycetia; order Gemmatales; family Gemmataceae; genus Gemmata. Next base: position 15,011 of record CAZBXY010000179.1, read on the forward strand.
AGCACCGGCACCGGCAAATCCGTGTGCCTCAACACGATCATCGTGAGTCTGCTGCTCACGCGGCGCCCGGACGAGTGCCGGATGATCCTCATCGACCCGAAGAAGGTCGAGTTGAGTGACTACGCGCAGATCCCGCACCTGATGACGCCGGTCGTAAAGGAAGACAAGAAGGCCGACGCCATCCTGGCCTGGGCGGTCGAGAAGATGGAGGAGCGGTACGAGTGGCTACACCGCGCCCGGGTGCGCAATATCGCCGCCTACAACGAACTCCCGTTCACCGAGATCGCCCGGCGCGTCAACCCGGACAGCGAGGACGAACTCCGCGCGATCCCGCGGAAGATGCCGTACATCGTCCTCGTTATCGACGAGGTTGGCGACCTGATGATGAAGATGAAAAAGGAGATCGAGGGGAACATCATTCTGCTGGCGCAGAAGTCACGCGCCGCGGGGATTCACCTGATCCTCGCGACGCAGAAACCGACCGTGGACGTGGTGACGGGCCTCATCAAGTCGAACATGCCGGCCCGCATCTGCTTCCGCGTGACGAACCGCTCTGACAGCGCCGTGGTGCTGGACGAAAAGGGCGGCGAGCGGCTGCTCGGGCGGGGCGACATGCTGTTCCTGCAAACCGGCGCGCTGACGCGGGCACAAGGGGCGCTCGTGGAGAACGAGGAGATCGAGCGCGTGGTAGCCGCGATCGCCACCGACACGCCCAACTACGACAGCGAGCTGCTCAACCTCAAGACCCGCGAGCAACAGGAGACCGCGGCGGGCGGCGATGTGGGCGAGAAGTTGCGCGAGCGCGACCCGCAGTACGAGCAGGCGGTCGAGATCGTCATCCGCGAGCAGCGCGGCAGTACGTCGCTGCTGCAGCGGGCGCTCGGCATCGGGTACGGGAAGGCGTCGCGGTTCATCGACTACATGGCCGAGGACGGCATCGTGGGCGGGTACAACGGGAGCAACGCCCGGCAGGTGCTTATCAGC
>CAZBXY010000180.1:0-15975 GCA_964495365.1 uncultured Frigoriglobus sp.
CCGGTCAGCATACGCCGGCCGACGGCCACGGCACACCAAGCGAGCTGATCACGCATTAGGACGGTGATTGTGTTTGTAGAGAGCCTTCAGCGGGTCTTTGCTTCTGTCTTGTGGCACAGGCTGGAAAGCCTGTGCCACAAAACCAAGGATCGCCGCTGCGCGGCGAGACCCGCTGAAGCGGGTCACTACGAACGAACGCCACCGAACTCCGCCGGCAAATACCCGTACTTCGCTAGCGCCGCGGTCAGATTGCGGATGCTGGCGTCCCAACTGAACGCCGGGGCGCGCTTCGCGGCGGCGACCCCGAACCGCTCCGCCGCGGCGCGGTCCGCGTGGACCTCGCGCATGCGCGCGATCAGCTCGTCGTTGTTCGGGTCGGCCCACAGCCCGGCGTAGATCGTGTTCTGCGCCTCGATCAGCTTGTAACTCACCTCGTAGCCCACGGCGGCGTCGAACACCTCGCCCACCGCGCTGAAGGTGGTGCTGATGAGCGGCACGCCGCAGCCCATCGCCTCCAGGAGGTGCAACCCGAACCCCTCGCCGTAAGAGGCGTTCACGTAACAGGTGAGCGAGCGGTACCAGTCGGCGAGTGCCGCCGGCGAAAGGCTCGTGTTCACGACTTCGATACGCGAATCGCCGTGCGTGTTCACCATCGGCGACCGCGGGGTGATCTTCACCTTCAGCCGCACGTCGGTGCGGCCGGGGAACGCCAAGAGGAACAGGTCGATGACGCGCTGCACGTTCTTCCGCAACCCGCCCTCGTCGAGCGCGCCCGCGGTGCCGAACGTGCAGATTTCCGGCCCGCTGCCGGCCGCGCGCGCGGAGAACACGTCCGGGTCGTAGCCGAGCGACACCACTTCCATCGGCACCGTCACACCGTTGGCGCGGAAGCAATCGACGCCCCACCGGCTCGGGATCATCACCAGCCCGCACCGGTTCAGGTACTTCGCGGAGCCGACCGGGAGTCGGTCCGTTTCCCACATGGTCCACGCGGCGGTCGTTTCGGTCGGCTTGAACCGGTGCAAGATGTGCGGCGGAATCACGGCCAGGCGCGGGCCGCGCCAGTCGTACATGCGCTCCGACGGGGCGAACGCCGGCGGCACGAACGCGCGGTCCATGAACGACCGCTTGTCGCGAAACACGTGCACCCCGGCGTTGGTCAGCCCGACGAGCGCTTTGAGAACGACGTGGTCGTAACCGCCGTGGCCGTGGATGTTTCCGGCGAGGTGCAGCGGCGGGCCGGTGCGGACGACCGTCGCCGGGCGCCCGTACACGCTCATTGAGTGGTCGGCCGATCGCACCTGCCGGACCTTCGCGGCCAGCGTGCGGAACCGTCCGGTCGCGATCATCTTGAGGACGCGGCCGAACGTGCCGAGGATGTTGCGCGAGTACAGCGCGCACTGGAGCCACAGCCACATCGACCCAACCGTGCGGCCGGCGCGCCCGAACAGACCCGCGCGCTTCTGGCCCAGAGGCTCCGCCATGAACGGTACTCCGTTACCGGGACCGGCGGATGGTACGGCAGCGGTCGGGAAGCGGTCAAGGCAGACCTGCGGGCGAGCGGGCAGAGAACAGAAAACTGAAAAGGCCGGACTAACCACAGAGACACAGAGGCACAGAGAAAGCAATCAAGCAGAGTTTGAAATCAATCTCTCTTCTTGTCTTCTCTGTGCCTCTGTGTCTCTGTGGTTAGTCCGGCCTTTTGTCCTATTCCGGTTTCGCGTGGGCCTTCTCGTAGGCGACGACCTTCTCCGTGCGCCGGGTGTGGCGGCCCCCCTCGGACTCGGTGGCCAGCCAGGCGCGGATCATCCGCTCGATCTGCTCCTCGCCGAGCAGGTCGGCGCCCAGGCACATGACGTTGGAATCGTTGTGCCGGCGGGACAGTTCGGCGTCCACCACGTCGCGACAGTTCGCCGCGCGGACCCCGGGCACCTTGTTCGCGGCGATGCACATGCCGTGACCGGTGGCGCAGATCAGGATGCCCCGATCGGCCGTCCCGGAGTGGATCTCCTCGCCCACGGGAATGGCGAAATCGGGGTAGTCCGACCCGGCCGGGCTGTTGGCCCCGAGGTCGTGAACCTCGTGACCGAGTTCGGCCAGAAGCCCGAGCACCCGCTGCTTGACGGTCAGCCCGCGATGGTCGTTGCCCACGGCAACCTTCATGACACCACCCATTCCGCAATAAACCGGTCGAGGTGCCGGCGGACGGTGTGGGCACACGCCCGGTACACCTCTTCGCCGGCCCCGATCGGGTCGTCCAGATCCTCATCGCCGCCCAACAGCCGCGGCGCCGGCCCCACGTTGGGGTATCGCGCGCCCAGCGCGTGCAAATGGCTCCGCGTCATCACGATCACGTCGTCCGCAGCCATCAGCAGTTGCGGATTGACCGGGCGGCTCGTGTGCCGACTGATGTCGGCGCCGAGTTCCGCCGCGACCGTCACCGACTCCGCGGACGCCGGCGCCCCGCCGTAAGCCGCGACGCCCGCCGACAGCACCCAGAACCCGCGGGCCGGCAGTTCGTCGGCGGTGCAACCGAGCCGGTCCGCGAGCGCCTTCTTCGCCAGCCCTTCGGCGAGCGGGCTGCGGCACGTGTTGCCCGTGCAGACGAACAGCACGATGCGCGCCGCGAGCCGCTCGATTTCGTCCGCCGGGAACGCGCCCGGTTCGGTAATGGTGTATCCCGATTCGGTCACCCGCACGACCGTCGGCCGCTCGACGGCGACCGCACCCGCGTTCACCACCAGCCCCACCGCGCCGCCGAGCCGCGTGGCCGCCGCTCCCGCGGTGGAATCGCCAGTGTCCGCGACGAACACCGGCCCGAAATCAGATATCCCCGCGTTCGGCGGAGATTGCGGAGCAAGTGAGGCGCGGGACGCGGGACAAACTGCCGGGATGACCAGATCGAACAGCGGGTGTTCCGGGAACCGGAATCGCGTAAAGTCTTGCCCCGTATGCAGTTCCACCGCGAGCGGCGCGGGCCACGCGCGGAACATCAGTCGGCGCGCCGCCGGCGGAACGCTCACCCCGCGGGCCGCGACCTCGTCCGGCCCCCACGCCAGCACCGCGGGGGTGGGCAGTTCGACCCGCGTTCCCGGCGCGTACAGCGCGAGATAGCCGCAATCGCCCGGCAACACGACGGCCGATCCGGCGCCCAGCGCCTCGCGCGTCTGGCGCACCACCTCCGACGGATCGACGGCCGGCTCCCAGTCGATCACGGTCGGCATGGTGCAGGGTCTCTCGGTTCGAGCGTGACACCAGACGTTGTAGAGGGCCGGGCAGAAGAGGACAGAGGTCCGGTCAGGAGACAGGAAACAGGGGGCAGAAATCGGGGGCAGAGTACAGGGCGCAGGATCAACCACATCACGCGGCCTTCGACTCGGCGGGCTTGCCCTTGCCCTTCGGCTGGTGCTTCCAGCGCCGGTGCAGCCAGAAGTACTGCTCCGGGTGCGCGCGGATCAGCTTCTCCAGGGCCGAGGTGTAGCGGGCGGTGATGAGCTTCACCGCGGACGGGTCGTTGGCGTACTCCCGCGGGTCGATCACGTCGGCCACCTCCACCGAGTAGAACAGCGGCGCCAGCGGGTCGGCCGGGTCGAAGTCCGGGCGCTGCGGGTGGTCTGATCGGCGCACCCGCGGCACCCCGAACACCACCATCACCGCGTCGAACTCCAGCGCCATCAGCGCCACCGCCTTGTGAGTGCTCGCCGGGCGGCCGAAGAAGTCCACGAATACGCCCTTCGGACCGGCGTCCTGGTCGGCCAGCGTCGCCACCTTCCCGCCGGCCTTCAGTACGTCGGTGATCCGGGCGTAGTCTTCGTTCTTGTCGAGAATCGTCTGCCCGGTGGCCTGGCGGAACCTCAGCGCGTACCGCTCCAGGTACGGGTTGTCGAGGACGCGGGCGATGGCGAACGTGCGGAACCCGAACAGCCCCAGCGCGAACCCGGCCATCTCCCAGTTGCCGAAGTGGGCCGTGACGATCAGCGCCGCCCGGTGTTCGAGGAGCACCGGCAGGGTCCGCGCCCCGTCCGACAGCACGAGCCGCTTGCGCCAGTTGGTGAGGCCGAGCTTTCGGGGCAGGAGGATGAGTTCGACGAGCGTGCGACACAGGTGCCGGTACATGGCGCGGACGAGCCGGTCGGCCGCGCCCGGGTCGGCGCCGAGTTCGGGGAACGCGGCCCGCACGTTCTCGAGCGCGATCCGCCGGCGGCTTTTCACCAGCGCGTACACCGCCCACGCGAGGAAGTCGGCCACGGCGTAGGCGACCCGCGGCGACACCATCTGCACGACGCCGACGAGCGCGCGCACCGCAAGGTAGGTCGCGTAATCGGCGGTGCGGTTGCGGGCCTTGGTCGCCATTCGCGGGCCTCCGTATCACGGGCGCGAATGGTAACCGACCGCCGCGGAGTGGTACAATGGCACTCGACACGCGGAGGGAACGACAATGAACGCAGAGGAAACGGACGAACCGAAACCGACCGAACCCGAACCGCTGTGCCTGTGGGAACCGGACCTGACGCGCGAAGAGATTCAGAAGCGGATCGACGAACCCGGCGGAATGACACTCGCCGAATTCCGCCGTTTGGGATTTCAGCCGCGGAGCGGCGACAGATGGTAGCCCAGGGTGCAGCGAGCAACGCGAGCAAACCCTGGGGGCGGTGGCAAGAAAACCTCAGCCCCGGAGGGGTGACAGAACCTCTCGCGAAGGTTCTGTCACCCCTCCGGGGCTGAGGTTTTCTTCTGTGCGCCTTCCCGGAGGGGGTTGCGCTTGGCCTTCGGCCGGCGCTCCACCCCGGGCTACTATCGGTCGCCGCTCCGCGGCTGAAAACCGAAACACCGCTATAGCCGCGCCCTGTCGAACTTACAGCGCCACCACCCGCCCGGTGCGGGCGCTCTCGTAGACCGCGCAGATCAGATCGACCGCCTTCTTGCCCTCGCGGCCGTCCACCGCGGGCGGGCGGTTGTCGCGGACCGCGGCGACGAAGTCGGCGAGTTGCCGCCGGTGCCCCTCGTGGCTGATCGCCTTCGGGTCGGCCGCGCCGCCGGCGGCACCGACCTTCGCCGCGAACCGCGCCTTCACCTGCGCGTCCTCCGGGGTCGGCGGCTCGAAGTCCCACCGCAACACGTCCTCTTGCTCGATGACGGCGGACCCGCGGTCGCCGTGAACCGCGATCGTCTTCGGGTAGCCGGGGTGAACGCTCGTCGTCGCCTGAATGACGCCGAGCGCCCCGCTCGCGAAGCGGATCACCGCGACGGCCGTGTCCTCGACCTCGATCCGCTCGTGGGCGAGCGTCGCGGTGAACCCGCTGACGTGCGTCGCGTCGCCCATCATCCACAGGAGCAGATCGACGTTGTGAATGGCCTGGTTCATCATCGCGCCGCCGCCGTCGAGCGCCTGTGTGCCCTTCCAGCCGCCGTCGTCGTAGTACTTCTGCGACCGCCACCACTTACAGGTCGTTTCGCCCAGCGTGAGCCGGCCGAACTTTCCCGCGTCCACCGCGGCCTTCAGTACGGTGCTCGAATCGGCGAACCGCGACGGGAAGATGGTGCAGAGCTTCACTTTCGCCTTGTCACAGGCATCAATGATGTCCTGGCACCGCGGCCCGGTGATTTCGAGCGGTTTCTCGACGACGACGTGCTTGCCGGCCGCCGCGGCGACGAGCGCCGGCTCGCGGTGCGCCCCGCTGGGCGTGGTGATGATGACCGCACCTACCCCGGGCGCCTGCACGGCCTCTTCTACGGAGTCGAACACGGGACACGGCGGCAGTTGCGTTTCGGCGAGCAGCTTCTGGGCGCTGTCGTGACTTCGGCTGACCAGCGCCGCGACCCGCGCGCCGGGGATCTCCTTGAGTGCGGCGACGTGAAACCGTGCGATCATCCCGCAGCCGACGACGCAGAATCCGAGCGGTTCGGGCATGGCATCTCCCGTGAGAGGACGTGCGGGAGATTGTAGCGGGCCGCGGTCATTCGTCGGCCAACCCAAGTTCTTTGAGAGACCGGGCCGTGAGGATGGTCAGAACGATCTCGTCGAGCCGTTCCACGGGGAGCAGTTCGAGACGGTGCTTCACGTCCTCCGGCAGCGGGTCGAACTTCTGCTTGAGTTGCTTGTAGAGCATTTCGCGCTTCTCCAACAAGCGCCCGCGGTCTTCGATCGTGTTGACCATTTCTTTTCCCTCCGGGAACAACTCGGCTTGAAGCCGATTGAATTCTGGCACATCGGCCGGATCGAGTTCAAGGTAGTTGTTGAAGCACTCGGTCAGAAACTCCTTGCGAGCGCTGTTTTCCTGCGAGCGCGCGATCCGCGCCAGCCCTTCCGCCTTGATCCGGGCGCGATCGGCGGCGGGCAACTTCATCAGGGCCGACAGCGCCAGGCCGAGCAGGTTCGCGCCGTGGTAGTACGTCAGCCCGTCGAGCGCGGGCAACCCGATGTAGGCGTACTCGAATCGCAAAAGTACGCGGTCCCACAGGCGCTCCTCGTAGGCGTCCCAGCCGAGACCGTCGAGGCCGACCCGGAGGAACAAGCAGACGGGCACGACCGGGAGCGAATACCGGTGGCGCAGGTGTTCGTAGTACCACAACATCCGCGGGCGCACGTCGGTCGCGCGCTCGGGCGACTCGATCTCGACATCGACCACGACGACCGAGTGATCCGCCCCGCGCCCGGCCGGGTCCGGCACCGGCACGCGGGTCGGCACCTTCGCAACCACATCAAGAATCCGTTTCTCGCCGGCGGGCGGGTCGAGGAACGCCTCCTGGTCGAGCCACTCGGTTTCGGTGAAATCGAACCGCGGCGCCCAGTCGGGGAAGAACAGCGCGAAGAACTCCGGCAGGAACTCGCGGAGCAGCGACTTGAACCGCTGGTCGTGGTCGTCCATCGGCCGCCCTTCCGGCGGTCAGGGGAAGTGCTCCGACAGGTGCTTCAGAAACGCCTCGGCGTGGGCCCGCGCGTTCGTCACCTCGACGCGCTCTTTCCCGGGTGGGGCGGCCACGTCGGGGTGGACGCCGGGGAAGTCCTGGAAGGAGTTCAGCTTCGAGACCAGCTTCCCGTCCGGGCCGAGGAACATCATCTGGAGCGGATAGGTCCAGTTGTCTCTCAACCGTTTCGCCAGTTCGTCCCCGCCCTCGGCCCGCTTCCTCACGTCGTCGATGAGGACCGTCGTACACACGAAGTTCTTGTTCAGCCGGCTGATCACTTCGGGGTCGGAGAGCAGACCTGCTCTCAAATCGGTGCCGCTCGGTCAACAACTCTGGTCGTCGGTGGACCCCCACGAGACGATGGCGAAGATCGGTCGGTTCTTGCTCCGGGCCTGCGCGGCGACCTGATCGGCCGGTACCCAGTCGATCTCCTCGAACTTGTAAAACACCCGGGCGAGCCGGCGGTTGGCGTCGGCCGTGGGGAGCGACTGGGTCCAGGCGATCGCGTCCCCCAGGCCCGCGTCCCCGCCCGACAGTTCCATCCGCTCGACCCGGACGATGGCGTGCCCGAGTTTGGGGACGCCCAGGAGGCTCGGGTTCACGGTGAGGAAGGCGTTGAGGGCCTTCTCGGTCGGCACCGCCAGCCGGAAGTGCTCCACCGCCCCCGTGCTCCGGTTGACCAGCAGCCGGCCCTGGAAATAAGCGGGCGTGTACCACGCGTAGACCGATCGCAGGTCGCCCCCGTCGCGCGGGGTGATGAAGAACTCGGCGTGAACGCGGAACAGGATGTCCGCGTGGGACGCCGACACCGCGCGCAGGACGGCGAACGCCCCGTCCGGCCCGGCCCGGCGCCCGGACGCGACCAGGTGCAGCGACGGGTTCGGGTGGAACTGCCTCAAGAACGTTTTCACCTTGTCGGGGTCGATGGCCCAGAGCTGGCCGACGTCGGTCACGGATTCGGGAAGGAACGCGGAGAAGTCCCGCGCCGTATACGTCGCCTGCGGCACCGCGGGCCGCAGGTCCGTGTACCAGGAGAGGACCGCGTCGGGGGCCTCCAGTTTCAGTTGACCCTTCTCGAGCGCCGCCCAGTGCGCCGTGACGCCGAGCGCCGTTCGGCCGTTCAGGCTCGGGTGGATGTCGCCCCGGAACCCGTCGGGCACGTCGGCCGTTCGGTTCGCGGCCACGGCTGCGGGCTTGTGAACCCGGACCGCCCCCCCGCCGGCGTCGGGCCCCTTTTGGGCCGGTTCCGTCGGCCCGGGCGACTCGTCCTGTTGCCAGGACAGGATCGTCAGCCCGATAGCCAGTACGACCAGCCCCGCGAACACCCACCGCAGGAGCGCGATTTCGCGCGTAAATGCCCCGGGCATCTGCGACCCTCCGGTTCCACCCGACTCGGTGTGCGAGCACCCCACTGACGTGTAACTCGATGGTACCGGCGCCGGACACCGGCGTCAACGAAGAGGGCGCGGAAACGCCGGCGAACGGGCGCGGGACGCGCGGCGGCGCCGAGCCGCTCCTACTTCACCCGGGCGAACACCCGGGCGATTTCCGGATCGTCCCGGATCAGCTTCTGCACGCCCGGGAGGTTGGGCCGAGACGTCCGCGATGTCGCGCCGGAGTTGCCGGATTTCGAGCGCCCCGCCCCGGCCGAACGACAAAGACCGCCCCCTGGGCCAGATCGTACACCCGCCCCGCGCACACGGCGGTGCCGGTTTTCCCGTCGGCGGTTTCGGCCCGCACTTCGGCCCACGGTTGAGAGCGACCGCCCGCCGAGCAGACCGCGGCGAAAATCACGACCCCGGCCGTGGTCCTCATGGGCGCTCCGGGCGAGTGTATTAATGCGCCCGGCGCGACACGATATCGCGGCCAATAGTTTGCCCGGCCGCGGCAATCACCTCAACAGCCGCACCGCCTTCACCACGTACTGCGCGCCGCTGCCGACCGTCGTCGCGAGCATCAGCCACATCAGCACCAGTTGAACCGGGCCCAGTACCGCGAGCGCGTCGGCCGTTCCGCCGAGTGTGCGGAGCCACGCGATCAGGAACACGCCGGTCAGCACCGCGCACTGGAGGCCCATCTTCAGTTTGCCGAACCAGTCCGCGCCGAACTTCTTGCCCGCCGCTTCCACCATCCCGCGGATGCCGGTGACGAGCAGCTCGCGGCACACCACCACCGTCACCATCCACGGATCGACGCCGGCGTCTTTTACCGGGATCAGGTAGATGAACGCCCCGCACACCAGGATCTTGTCGGTCAAGGGGTCGAGGTTGCGGCCGACCAGCGTCAGCGGGCCGTACTTCCGCGCCCACCAGCCGTCCAGCCAGTCGGTGGCGGTCGCGCCGAGGAACACGAGCAGGCCGGCGAGCCACCACTCGTGAACGATGCACGCGAACAGGATCACCGCGAGCGGGATGCGCGCGAACGAGAGCAGGTTGGGGAGGTGGACGAGCGGTTCGGACGGAGCGGGAGCGGACATGACAGACCCCTGAGCAACCGGGCCGGGTGCGGGGTCATTGTCGGGGTCGGGGGAAAAACGGCACCGGCCGCGGGGGGAGAGTCCGCGGCCGGGCGACGGGTCTACTTCTTCGGCTCCGGGTCCTTCGCCTTCGGATCTTCTGGCTTCGGGTCCTTCGCTTTCGGGTCTTCCGGCTTCGGGTCCTTCGCCTTGGAATCGTCCGGGATCGGGAACAGAGCCTTCTTGTGCTTGTCCGCGCCGGAGTCTTGTGGCGGCGGCGGGGTGTACGCCGGTTGGCTCTCGCAACCGAGCGCACAACACCCGACGACGAGGCCGAGTCCCAACATCGCACTTCGCATGATGGATGGTATCCGAGAGCGGTTACTTAGGTGCCCCGGGGCCACCGGGAGCGGGGATTCGGGGATTCTTCTTCCCGTCGGCACCCACGCCCGCGCCCGAGTCTGCGGCCTTCGGGCCGCCGTTCTCCTCCGCCGGGGCGCCCTTTTTACCCTCGGAACACCCGGTCAGCAGAACCCCGAGTCCGAACGCGGCGGCGAGTAAGAGTGTTTTCATGGCAGTTCTCGATCGCGTCTGAGCTGAGAAGGAAGTAGCGCCGCGTCGGGCCTGTGGGCCGACGCGGCGCCGGGGTCGGTCAGTTAATCGGGAACACTTCGCCACCAGACCGCGTCGAGAGCGCCGGGATGATGCCGTGGTTGGTGTAGGAGATCAGCCGGCAGGAGCCGTCGCCCATCAGGAACTGCGAGCCGGCCCCGTGGAAGCTCCAGTAGTGGGCGGCGTCGCACCCGATGCTGGGGTTGCGGGACGGCTGGAGGCCGATCTTCTGGGCCGCGGTGCCGTCGCACGGCAGGTTCGGCGAGGACGAGTAGTTGGCGATGAAGTAGTTGGCGATGGCGAGGTCGTTGGACGTCATCACGCAGTCGCCGTTGCCGCGGCCGTCGTACCCGTAAGCCGCGAACCACCACCCGAACTCCAGGTTCGAGTTCGGCGGCCGCTCGCCGACCATGATCGTGTTGCTCGTGCCGTCGGTGATGCCGACGATCGGAATAGCGGAGCCTTTCGTGCCTGATACAGCTCCAAAGAGGACGCCGTCCAGGGCCGCCGAGGTCGTGCCGGAGTTTCCGAGGTAGCAGGTCAGAGCCTGATCCGACGCGGGCGCCCCCCAGCTCGGGAAGACCTGCGTGCCGCGGGCGTCGGCCGGGCAGGTGTAGATCTTCATCTTGACCGCGCAGGCCGGGTTGTTCCAGGAGTACCAGTTCGACCCGCCCCCGGCGGCAAACACCTTGGCCTGCTTCCAGACGTTATCCTGCTCGATGTACGGCAGGATGTAGGCCTGCCACGACCACGAACCCTCGAAGGGCGCGTTGGTCACGCCCGGGTTCGCCCACGGGCGGTGGCCCTGCGGGAGGGTGTTGTGCGTGTCGTTGTAGTTGTGCAGTCCAAGGCCCATCTGTTTCAGGTTGTTGATGCACTGGGTGCGGGCCGCAGCCTCGCGCACCTTTTGCACCGCGGGCAAGAGCAGCCCGATCAGGATGGCGATGATCGCGATCACCACCAAGAGCTCGATCAGCGTGAAGCCGACCCGTCGAGCGCGGGTGGGTGGCCGGAAACGAGACACAGCAAACATCGTCGGACCCCTTCGCGAAAAATGAGAGGATGTGGAAAGGAACAAACCGACAGCTCACCTCGAACCGAGTGAATGGAGCCGTCACCAGCTCGAGTGTACGTTACCAAACAATTACGAATGGGAGAAACCGACCCGAATGCGAGCTGAGTCGGTTCAACTCCTTGTATTCGAGCGAAAGCCGTTAGGCAAGAGAAAAAGTGTGAAATGTGAATCCTGGGCGAACCGGGTTGACGCGGGGCGCCTCACGACTCTTCTCACGGTTTGGACATCCCGACGAAGCTCCCGTCGTTGTCGCGGGCCAAAGCCCACAAAAACGCGCCCACCTCCACGCTCTCGAAATAAAACCCCACCGCGTTGATCCGCACCCGGGCGCGCCCGATTTCCGGACGGTTCCACGACCGGTCGAGCGTTTCGCGGATCTGCTTGCCCAGAATCACCCCGCGCTCCGATTCCGACAGGCTCTGTTGCGCCGGGGTCAGGGTCGGGCCGCTCGTCGGCAGCCCGTCGGAGAACAGGTAGACCGTGTCCAGCCCGGTCGGGCGCAGCGAGAACGCCTTCTCCAGCGCCGCGTGCATGTTCGTGTCGTCCCTCGGCGTCACCTTCAGGAGCGCGCCCTTCACCGCCTCGACCGACCGCTCGCCGGCGAACGGCTGCCACTCGCCGGCCCCGAACAGCCAGTTCGCCGAACTGGAGAACGTGACCACCTGGAACTGCTCCAGCGTCGGGATGCTGCGCATCACCTTGCACACCGTCTCGACGACCAGCGGCCATTTCGTGTCGTCGAGGTTGTTCAGGTCGCGCTTCCCCATACTGCCGGACATGTCCACCAGGAACACGACCCGCTTGCCGGTCATCGCGATCCCGGCGAACCGCGACTCGGTCTCCTTCTGGATCTTGTTGAACCGGTCTGCGAGCTTGGCGTTGGTGCCCTGGAGGTCGATGATGGTGACGTTCGCGTCGTCCACCTTCTGGGTCAGCTCCTTGAGTTGTCCGCGGGCGGCAGCGAGCAGCTCGCCGGTCTTGGCGGCTTCGGCCTTCGCGGCGGCCAGTTCCTCGGCGGCGGCCTTCGCGGCCGCGCGGGCGGCGGCCAGGTTCGCCTCCAGTTCCTTTTGCGTGGCCCGCATTCGAGATTCCATGTCGGTCAGTTCTTTGCGTGCCGCGGCCACACGCGCGTCCAGCGCGACCTGCTCGTCCTCCTTCGTGCGAACGAGCCGCTGAAGCCCGGCCATCTGGGCCGCGGCGGCGGCCTCCTTCTTCGAGAGCGTCTCGATTTCCTTCTGCCTCTTCTTGAGGAGGTCGGCCGCCTCCTCGGCCGAGGCGCGGGCGGTCGAAAGATCCTTCGCGGTCACATCGACCTTCTTCTCGGCCGCGTTCAGCGCGGTCTGGGTGGCGTCGAGTTGGGCCTGCGCGATCTTGATCTCGTCGCGCGCGCGGGCGAGCTTACGGGCGTTGTCGTCCTGCTCGGTGCGGGCCAACTTCAGTTGCTCGGCGAGCGCCCGCGACTCGTCACTGAGCTTCAGCCGGATGCCCTCGAGCGCGGTGACGCTCGCCGCGAGCCGCCCGCGCTCCTGTTCCTCTGCGTTGAGCTTCAGGCGCGTCGATTCGAGCGAAGTGAGGGCCGCGGAGAGTCGGGTGTCGGCGGCTTCGAGGTCGCGGAGCGCGGTGCGGTTGGCCAGCACGGCGTCGGTGGCCATCCGGCTGTTGAGGAGGAACAGCAGTGTGACGCAGCCCAGCGCGCAGCAGAACACGTCGAGCATCCACATGCTGACCAGCGTGGGCGGCTTGTGGCGGACGCGCATGGGTTCCTCCTCGTGCGTGAGCGAGCGGGGTAGCTCGTCATGGCGAACCCCGGCCGCAAGGCCGGGGGTGGCCCGTGCGCTCGTTACCCCTGCCCTTGTGGGCAGGGTTCGCCTCGGACGGGGCTTACGCCCCGCGCTCGCCGTCGGCGCGGGCCTTCCGCGCCCCGCCGGCGGCGGGCGCGGCGATCGGGATGATGCTGTCCAGGTGCGAGCGGGGCAGGTCGCCGGCGAGCCACCGCGGAACCAGCGCCGCGGCGGCCGAGGCGACCGCGCCCGGCGGGAGCACCTCCACCGCGGTGCCCTCCGGCGTGTTCGCGTGGATCGCCCGCACGAGGCCCGGCAGCCGCCCGGCGGCGTCCGTCAGCCACACCGCGCGCGGCGGTTCGGCGAGGCCGATGCCGTTGGTGAAGTCGCGGACCGAATCGCCCGCCAGCCGCCACAGGGGCGCGCAGTGGGCCTCGAACTCTTCGGGCAACTGCGAAATGTCCTGGAACCACTGCACGGTCTGGATGGTCAGCCCGATCCGCTGCCCGGCGCGGGTGCGGTCGAGCGCGTCGTCGAGCTGGTCGTAGAGCGCCTGTTCGGCGTCGGCGGAATCGCGCGGGTCGCGCCGGCACAGCCGCACGCACCGGTCCGAAATGGCGTCAATCAGCCGATCCTTCCACGCCTTCACCGACAGTCGCGGCCACGCGACCGACCCACCCATCCGCACGCACTTGGGTTCGACCGACACGACCGCCGCGGAGGTCGCGTACTCGTCGGCGTCGATCACAACGACCGCGCCGGGGCCGCCGGCGGCGGGGCGCAGCGGAACGACCCAGTCGGCCGCGGGCGCGGTCGGTTTGCCGCTCAACAGCCCCGCGGCGCGGTCGGCGACGAGCGCCAGCGCGCCGACCGCGGTGCCCTTCAGTGAGAGCTTGGCGCGCCCGGCGATGGCCCCGACGCGCGTCACCTGGGCCGGGCCGAGGTACGCCGGCAGCGCCAGCGCCGCGGAATCGGTTTCGGTGGCGATCGGCGGGCGGATCCGCTCGAACACGAGCGCGAGGGCCGATTCGGCGGTGAGCGTGTGTCGGCCGAGCCGCCACTCGCGGGCCTGCCCGAGCGCCGCGAGGAAGTTCGAGCACACGAGGTGCGGCAGCTTCCGGCAGACGGCGACCCCGGCGCGGCCGACGTCCGGCGCCCGGCGCTCGCCGGAGACGAACAGGGCCAGTTCGGCGTCCGGCTCGTCGAGCATTAGCGGGCGGCCCTTCGCCCCGGCGCCGTCCGCGCGAACGCGGCTCGCGGTGAGGTCGATGCCGACCGCGCGCGAGCGGTCGTGAACGGGCGCGGGCTTGCGGGACCAGAGCATGAAGAGTGTCAGTGGCTAGTGGTTAGTGCTAGTGAAAGACAAAAGGCAGAAGACAAAGGCAAGTGAAGACAACGATCCGAATTTATTAGCCGGCGGACGGGTCCAGTTTGCGCTCCAGGGAAGCGATCAACCCGTTCAACATTTTCCCGATCTCGGCGATCATGCCCAGAAGAGGTTTGATGTCCGCTTCGCTCGCGTAGCCGAGGCGCTGGGCGATGACGATCTGCGTCTCGGCCTCGAACAGCGAACCCCTCGAAATACAGGTGTGGTGAATGAACTCGCGGGTGTGACCGCGCCCGGCGCCTTCCGCGATGTTCGAGGGAATCGAAACCACGGCCCGCTGAAGTTGGGACATCAGCCCGTACAACTCGGCGCGTGGAAACTGACCGGTCAGGCGGTACGTGTCCACGACAAAGTCGATCGCCTTTTGCCAAACGATGAGGTCGTGGTAGCTCGTCACGGTCATACATCACCTCGCGCTTCGGGGGTTAGTTTCCTTCTTGCTTGTTCCCTTTCTTCACTGCCTTCACTGCCTTCACTGCCTTTCTCTAACCACTAGCCACTGACACTAACCACTTGAATTAGCCACTCTCATGTGCGGGATCGTACAGCCGCAGCAGCAGGTGTTCCTGGCAGTATTGTTGCGCGTCGGTCACGAGCGTTTCCTCCGCGCGCTGGAGCGCGTGGATGAAGTACATCACGACGAGACTCAGTAGCAGGGCGACGAGGGTACAGTCGAACGCGATCTTCAGTTGGTCCTTCGCCTGGTTCGTGAACAACTGGATGTCGGGCGAGTTCGCGCCGAACGCCCCGCCCAGCCCGCGGACCGTGCCGACGAACCCGATCGCCGGGACCGCCCACGCCAGATAGTTCACCGTGGACATCCCGGTGACCAGCCGCGACAGCTCCACGTCCGCCTGGTTCCGCACCACCTCACCGACATCGGTCGCGGACCGGCTCACCGCGAACTTCCCCAGGCCCAGTCGGATCATGTTCGCGAGAATGAACGGCCGCCCCGCGACGACTTGCTCGACTTTTCGCGCCAGCGGGCGCGCGTCTTCCGGCAAGATCCGCGCACCCTCTTCGGTCGGCAGCAGTTCCATGTGGAACGCCCGGCGCTGTCGGCGCACCTCGCGGTAGCGGCTTTGCAGAATGAGCGCGGCCCATACGGCGCAAACGTAGCACAGAATCTGTTCGGGACCGATCAAGAGCCGGACGACGCGGTCCTCGTCCCACTTCGCCCAGTCCTCGCGCGCCCGCGGACCAGCAAACGCCTCCCAGAACGGCGCCGCGGCCCCGGCGACCACGACCAGCGCGACGACGAGCCACAGCCACTCGCGGGCCGGCTTGTGGGACGCGGGGATCGTCATCGGCATCCTTCCTGGCGGTGCGGTACTCAGACGGCTATTGTCCGAACCCGGGTGTCCGACCGCAAGCGCCTTCAAGATTCTGGCGCTCGCGCCCGCCGCGCGTCGGTACAACGTCCGCAGGGCTTCCGCCCTGTGGTCTTCTCAGGAGCCTCCCCATGCGGTATCTATTCGCTGCGATCGCGACATTCTTCGCGCTTCCCGCGTTTGCGGCCGATCTTCCCAAATTCAAGACGCAGGAAATCGACACCGGGCTGAAAATCGGCTACGCGGTCGTCACCGCGGACGTGGACGGCGACAAGAAGCCGGACATCGTGGTGGTCGATCAGCACAAGGTGGTGTGGTACCAGAATCCCGGCAAGCAAGACGGGCAGTGGAAAAAGCACATCATGCTCGACGGCAAGACGCGCCCGGACAACGTGTGCATCGCGGCCATTGACATCGACGGCGAC
>CAZBXY010000181.1:0-15968 GCA_964495365.1 uncultured Frigoriglobus sp.
GATGACGGCCCCGAGGTAGATGCGGATGGTCTTGGACGCGAAGTTGCGGAGTTGGAGGTCCTCGAGGAACCGTTGACGCAGCGGTGTCATGAGCCGGCCTCCGGGAATCGTCGGTCGCCACGGCGGCAACCCGGCGGCACGCTGATATCGATGCCCGGAAAATGCGCAAGGCGAAAATGGACACACCGACACGCGACACCCGAAACGTTACACCCCTTCCACCGCGCAGCGGTTTAGTTCAACACCAGCTTGCTTGGAAGCCCCGCTTTCGTAAACCCCGATTGAACGGTATTGAGTCTAACCGCGGGTCGGTCCTGGGCCAACACACCTGGGCCGACACTGTCAGGCCCCAATAGAAATGTCCGCAATTTGTCCCCGATAGAAATGTCCTCCTCTCGGGGGTCTTCGATCAGCATACCACACGCTTGCGCCACGGGTGGCTGGCCCCGCAGCCCGTGGACCAGAGCGGCATCGCCACCGGCTTCGAGTTTCTGTTGGATGCGTCGAACCTGGCGGACACTGCGTTTGAGCAACCGGGCGGCTTCGGCCTGGGTTCGTTTTCCGTCGAGAACCGGTTGCATCACCTTGAGGACATCCCGCTCCCGCTGACTCATCGAGACACGATTCCGGTCTTGTACCTCGATCATCTCGCACCCCCCTCGGCCTGAGCGAAGGGGACACTTCTATCGAGTTAACACCGGACATTTCTAATGGGGTTCAACACGGGCCACACCGGCTTTGTGTGACGTCCCGACACATCGACACACACGGGGCGTGTCACACCCGCACACCTCCGTGGGCCGGGACCGGCGCGATTCGCCGCGCTACACGCGCTCGTACGTGAACCCGGTGTTGGTGTCCGGTTCGGTTTTGTTCTTGTGGCACAGGCTTTCCAAGCCTGTGCCACGAAACCAGACACCAACACCGGGTCCGTGTATCAGAGAGCCGGCACGGCGGTTGCGGTGGCTTCCCGCACCGGCAATCTCCTCCCGCGGAGGCGCGTCAATGGAAAGCGTGACAATGGTCGCGTTCGGTGTCGTTCTGGTCGTGATCCTCGGCGGCCTCAGCACGCTCCTGTTCCGAAAGGTGCCGGCGCGGTGAGCGAACCGGGGGTCGTGCGGCGTGAGGGGTTGACGCGCGGCCCCCGATCGGGAACCATTGCTGGTGAGCGATCATGCTCGAACTGACGGAACAGCAGGGTGCCCGACACACACACGGGGCGCCCGTCAGGAGCGCCGTGTTCGCACACATCACCCCCGACCAACTGGCCGAGATCCTCGACATCGCCGAGGACGGGATCATCACCACCGACGCGCGGCGGACGGTCGTGCTGTTCAACCGCGGCGCGGCCAAGCTGTTCGGGTATGTCCCCGAAGAGGTCGTCGGGCAACCGCTGGAATGGCTCCTGCCCGAGCGGTTCCGCCCGGCCCACCCGGCGCAGGTCGAGGCGTTCGCGCGCGCCCCGGCCACGGCCCGGCTGATGGGCGAGCGGCGCGAGGTGTTCGGGCGCCGAAAGGACGGCACCGAGTTCCCGGCCGAGGTGTCCATCTCGAAGTTCGGAACCGGCGCGGAGATGTTGTTCACCGCGATCGTCCGCGACGTGACCGAGCAGAAGCGGTTCGAGTCGGCGCAGCGGGATCTCGACCAGTTCCGGGCGCGGGCCGAACTCGCCGAGGCCCGCGCCCGGGCCGACGAGCAGTTGCGCGAGACCGCCCGGCAGAGGGAACTTACGCTGGCCGAGCTCCAGGCGAAAACCGAGGAGTTGCGGATCACGACCCAGCAACTGTGGCAGGCCGCAAAGCTCGCCGGGGTCGGCGAACTGGCCGCGAGTATTGCTCACGAACTGAACAACCCGCTCGGCACGGTGAGCCTCCGCATCGAGGGGCTGCTCGCCCGGACGCCGGCCGACGACCCGCGGCACAAGTCGCTGGAGGTCGTTGAGCAAGAGGTCGAGCGGATGGCCGGGCTGGTGGCGAACCTGCTCAACTTCAGCCGCGCCGGGCGCGAGCAGGTCTCGACCGTGGACGTGTGCGAGGAGGTCACCAAGACCCTCGATCTGATCGGCCACTACCTGCGCAAGCGCCGCGTGCGGGCCGAACCGGAGTTCGCCGCCGGCGTGGCCCCGATCCATGCCGACCGGCAGCACCTCCGGCAGGTGCTGCTCAACCTGTTCACCAACGCCATCGACGCGATGCCCGACGGGGGCCGGCTCGTTCCCCGCGTGAAGGCGGGCGAACTGCCCGACGGGCGCCCGGCGATCGTGATCGAGATCACCGACACCGGTGTCGGCATCCCGACGGAGTTACTGGACCGCGTGTTCGAGCCGTTCTTCACGACGAAGGAAGAGGGTAAAGGGACCGGGCTGGGGCTGGCGATCTGCAAGCGGATCGTGAACCAGCACCAGGGCACGCTGGAGATCGAGAGCCGGGCGAACGCGGGCACCACGATCCGCATCACGCTCCCGGCGCGCCCGGACACCAACGTCACGTCCCTGCGCGCGGAGTGAGCATTCCCGTTACGAGGGCCGAAGGCCATGTCCGCTCCCGTCTCGCGCGGCCGGTTGCTCGTCGTGGACGACGAGGTCGAACTGATGCGCGCCCTCTGCGACGCACTCGGCGACGAGGGGTTCGCGGTGCAGGGGCTGTCCGACCCCGGCGCGGCCCCGGACGCGCTCCGCGCCGGCGAGTTCGACATTCTGCTGTCGGACCTCATGATGCCGGGCACCGACGGTATCCAACTGCTCCGCCGGTGCCTGGAGATCGACCCGCACCTGGTCGGCATCATCATGACCGGACAGGGAACCATTCAGACCGCCGTCGAGGCGATGAAAGCCGGGGCGTTCGATTACGTCCTCAAGCCGTTCCGGCTCCAGCAGGTGCGCCCCGTCCTCGACCGGGCGATGGAACTCCGTCGGCTGCGCCTGGAAAACGTGCGCCTGCGTCGGTTCGTCGAGCGACTCACGTTCGAGTCCGATCGATACCGGATCGTGGGGCAGAGCGCGGTGGTGCGTCGGGTCGTGCAACTCATCGAGAAGGTCGCCCCGACCGACGCGACGGTGTTGGTCCGGGGGCCGAGCGGCACCGGCAAGGAACTGGTCGCCCGCGCCGTTCACGGCAACAGCGCCCGGCGCGACAGGCCGCTCGTCACGGTCAACTGCGCCACGCTCCAGGAACACCTGTTGGAGAGCGAGCTGTTCGGGCACGAGAAGGGCGCGTTCACCGGGGCCGACCGAGCCAAGCCCGGGCTGTTCGAGGTGGCCGAGGGCGGCACGCTGTTCGTTGACGAGGTCGCGGAGATGACCCCGGCCCTTCAGGCGAAGTTGCTCCGCGTTCTCGAAGACGGGCACTACCGCCGGGTCGGGAGCACACAGGAAAAGCGGGCCGACGTGCGGATCGTGGCCGCGACGAACAAGCCGCTGGAGGAGGAAGTGAGGGCCGGCCGGTTCCGCGAAGACCTGTTCTTCCGGCTCAACGTCCTCACAATCGAGCTACCGGCCCTGAAGGACCGGCGCGAGGACATCCCGGAGTTGGTAGCGCACTTTTTGGAAACGCGCCAGGTCGGGCGCGGGCGGATGCGCGCCGATCCGGCGGTGCTGGCGGTGCTGTGCGGTTACTCCTGGCCGGGCAACATCCGCGAACTGGCCAACGTCCTGGAACGCGGGCAGATTCTCGCGGAGGGCGACACGATCACCGTCGATGACCTGCCGGAGAACTTGGTACACGCCAGCACGCCGGTCCCGGTCGCGGGGACCGCCCCGCCGCCGATCGCCGGGCCGGACGATCTCGACCGCGTCGAGCGCCGGCACGTCGAGGACGTACTCCGGCGCCACGCGGGGAACAAGGTACAGGCCGCGAAGGCGCTCGGCATCAGCCGCCGCACCCTGTACCGGCTCATCGACAAATACCGACTCGCTGAGGGCTGAAACCGCTCCGGCCCGGATTCGCGGTCGAGCCGCGACCGCCAGAGCGGGCTACACATTTGAAGAACCGTCTGCGGTTCTCCTGTTGTGTTACCCGCTCCCTGGCGGTCGCGGCTCGCGAGCAAGGCGACACTCCCACCCGATTCGGCCTCACGCCGGGGCGGCGGCGAACTCCGGCGCGGGCGCCGCGGTCGGTTGCGACACCAGCTTCGTCGCCGCGACCGGGCGCGCCGCCGGGGCGTGTTCGCGGTCCAGGAACCACGCGAGCGTGAACGCAAAGCCCGTCGCGACCGCGAGGAAGCCCACCGCGCACAGCCCAGACGCCACGGCCACTTCCCACCCTTGCAAACCAACGGGGTTATACATGGCAATCTCCTTCACCGGCCGATGATTCGTTGGCGCCGGCCGCCGGCGTGCCGGCGTGCCGGCGCCCGATGGGTTTCAGGTCGTGGTCCCGGTGCCCGTTTCGCGGGCGCAGCGGGTGCAGGTGCGGGCGTACGGCAGGGCGTCGAGCCGGGCCTTGGCGATGGGCCGGCCGCACGCCTCGCACGTCCCGAACGTTCCCGCGTCGAGCCGCTCCAGCGCGGCCGTGGCCTCGCCGAGAATCTGCTCCTCGGACGCCAGGAGCGTCCGGGCGACGCCGTCCTCGGACTCGCGCACGGCCCGGTCGTCCTGCGACATCCCGGACACCCGGAGCGCCTCGGTTTCCAGTTGGACCACCCCGCCCGACAGGCGCGTGGTCAGTGCGCGGAGTTGTCGGCGGTAGGTCCGCCGTTCGTTCGCGGTCAGGTTCGTTCGGTTCACGGTCACCCTCCGGTTGGGCCGCTCGGTGCGGTTGGTGCTGCGGGCGCGGCGGTGGTGCCACTTGGGGTGCTGAGAAAGCCCAAGCAACCCAGGAAACCCAGGAAACCCAGCCAGGACTCGTCGCCCGTAAACAGAGTGAGCAGACTGAACAGGCTGAACACGCTGCCCAGGGCGAACCAGCGGGAGTTCGGGTTCCAGTTCCGAACCGGCCGTGTTTCGTTTCGCATAACTGCCTCCAGCAGGGTCGGGACCGTTCGCCCGGTCCTTGGTGTGGGACGCGTTTGTGTGCGTCAGTGGCAGGCGAATAAAAAAGCAACCCCCGTACCGGCCACGCGGAATCCCTTAGAAACTCGCGTTGCCCTGGAAATGCAGAGATTTGCGAGAAAAGAACTGTGGAAAGCCGCGAAGAGGTGTGCGGGCACGACACACCGGCGGGCCGCCCCCGCACATCCGGGCGCGGGCGATCTTTTGCCCGCTGCGCGTCCGATTAGCGCCGCATCGTTTTCCCCGCCGCCCTTGCTTCCCCGGCCGGTGCGGGTAGAACATGCGGAATACTCATCCGACCGATTCTCAGGGAGGTTTTCCCCGTGCTCCGCACCCGCTTCGCCGTCGCCGCCCTCTTGGGCGTCGCCATCACCGCCGTCGCCGGCGGCCAGGACCGCGCGTTCACCCTGAACTTCAAGGACAAGGACGGCAAGTTCGTCCCGTTCTACCAGGAGATGAACACCGAGGTCACCCAGCACATCAAGGTGCAGGGTCAGGACCTGCCGCAACAGCAGAAGAGCACCTTCTGGTACGCGTGGACCCCGATCAAGGAAGAGAAGGTCAAGGACGGGGCCGAGGACGTGACGAAGGTCACGATCAAGCAGAAGATCGAGGGGCTGAAGATGGACATCGACATCTCCGGCAACCCGATCAAGTACGACTCGCGCGCGACCGACACGGCCGGCAGCGCCGGCAACCCGGGGCTGGTGGAGTTCTTCAAGAACCTCAAGGACTCTGAGTTCACCGCCACGCTCGGCAAGAACTACAAGGTCGAAAAAGTCGATGGGAAGGACGAGTTCGTCAAGAAGCTCGGCGCCGGCAGCGCCCAGATGGACGCGCTCCTGAAGCGGGTGATGACCGACGACGCACTGCGCGAGATGACCGACCCGACGTACAAGCTGTTGCCCGAGGGGCCGAAGAAGAAGGGCGACAAGTGGGAGCGCAAGACCACCCTCAACCTCGGGCCGATCGGCACCTACGAACTACTGTACAAGTTCACCTACGTCGAACCGGACAAGGAGGGGCCGAAGAAGGACTTCGACAAGATCGAGGTCGAAACGGTCATCAACTACACCGCGCCGAAGGAAACGACCGAGGGGCTGTTGTTCCGCATCAAGGACGGCAGCAAGCTGACCAGCGACCCGACCGGGTCGAAGGGCGTGGTGTACTACGACTCCAAGAACCAGCGGATCGACGAGGCCACGATCAACATCAAGCTCAAGGGCGACCTGATCGTCGTGATCGGCGGCACCGACACGAAGGTGGAATTGACCCAGGAGCAGAAGACCACCATCAAGACGCAGGACACCAGTTTCCTGGCGCCGCCGAAGAAGCCGTAGGCCGGAACCGTCGGTAAAGTAGGCACACGCCGTGTGCCGTCGCTTCACATGGGTGAATAGCGACGGCACACGGCGTGTGCCTACTACTTTGTGGACACCTTTTCCATGAAGATTGCCGTGCTGGGCGCCGCAGGCCAACTGGGGCGCGACCTGTGCCCGCGCCTGGCGGCGTTGGGCGAAGTCGTGCCCCTGTCGCGCGCCGACATCGACTTGACGAAGTCTGAGGCGATCGTGTTCTCAGTTGCGACGCTCCGAGCGGACGTGTTCGTAAACTGCGCGGCGTACAACCTCGTCGATAAGGCCGAGAGCGATTGGGAGGCGGCGTGTACGGTGAACGTCACCGGCCCCCAACTTCTCGCGACCGCCTGCGCCGCGGTCGGAGCCAAGTTCGTCCACTTTAGCACCGACTACGTCTTCGAGGCCGACGCGAATCGAACGGTGCCTTACAGCGAAACAGATGCACCCGGACCCGTGAGCGAGTATGGCAAGAGCAAACTTCGCGGCGAAAAAGCGGTGTGGCTCGTTCAACGGGTGGTCCCCGATTCGCGAGAACACCTCATCATCCGCACCTGTGGCCTTTACGGCGTGTGGGGCAGCGGCGGCAAGGGCGGCAACTTTGTTGAGACGATGTTGCGACTTGCAAGCCAGGGCAAGCCGATCAAGGTCGTCAACGATCAGCGCTGCACGCCCAGCTACACCGCCGATGTGGCCGCGGCAACGGTGCAGCTTCTCGAACGCGGCGCGACCGGACTGTTCCACGTCGTGAATAGCGGCGATTGCACCTGGTACGAGTTCGCCGCCGAGATTTTCCGCCAGTCGAACCTGAAACCCGATCTCACGCCGATCACCTCTGCCGAGTTCGGCGCCGCGGCGAAGCGCCCCGCGTACAGCGTCCTCTCCACGGCGAAACTCGCTTCGGTTCTGGGTTCCCCGCTACGGTCCTGGCAGGAGGCACTCGCCGCGTATCTGGCCGAACGCGCGACCCGCGCGCCGAATTCCCCTTGACTCCGCCGCCCGGCGCCGCGACACTATACTGAGACAGAATCTCAATAAGAGTCGGGTCGCGAACGGGCGGATCGCTCATGCTCATGCCGCTAGACATGCTCACCGCCGGCGAGTGGGCGGAAGTCGAGGAGGTGACCGGGCAGCCCGCGTGGGTCGGCCGGCTCGCCGAACTCGGCATCCGCCAGGGCTGCCGCTTGCAGGTCGTTCAGCCCGGCTCGCCGTGCCTGCTGAGCGTTTCCGGCTGCAAGCTGTGCCTCCGCGGCGCCGAGTGCTCCCAGATTCTGGTTCGTCCGGTGGCCGGCTGATGCCCACCCTCGCCGACCTCTCGCCGGGACAGAGCGCCGAAGTGTTGTCCGTCGCCGGCGAACCGGCCCTCGTGCAGCGGCTCTACGAAATGGGACTGCTCGAAGGCGAGCGCGTGGAGGTCGTGGCCCGCGCTCCATTGGGTGACCCGATCGAGATTCGGTTCGGAAACTCCCGCCTCAGCCTGCGCAAAGCCGAAGCCGCGAACGTCGCAGTTCAACTCACATAGCACCATTTCATGCAGACCGCCACGCTGACCGTCGCGCTCGTCGGGAACCCGAACGCGGGAAAATCGACCCTCTTCAACGCGCTCTCCGGGCTGCGCCAGCGGGTCGGCAACTACCCCGGCGTCACGGTCGAGATGAAGAAAGGTCGGTTTAGCGCCGACGGCGCGGAAGTAGACCTCATCGATCTTCCTGGAACGTACAGCCTCGCGGCGCGCAGCCCCGATGAGATGGTCGCGGTCGATCTGTTGCTCGGCCGTCGGCCGGAAGAGCCGCAACCCGATGTCGTCGTCTCCATCGTCGATGCCACCAACCTCGACCGTCACCTCTACCTCACCAGTCAACTTCTTGATCTGGGCGTGTCGGTGGTCGTCGCGGTCAACATGATCGACGCGGCCAAAGCGCAGGGGCTGGCGATCGATTATGCGAAGCTGTCTCAACAACTCGGCGTGCCCGCGGTGCCGGTCCAGGCGAATAACGGCACCGGCGTATCCGAACTGACGAAGGCGATCCGCGCCGCGGCCGACGGCGGGGCCGTTCCGCGCGGCCCGGCGTTCCCGGTCGCGTTCGAGGAGGTTGCGGAGCAACTTCGCAAGGAGTTGTCCGACGCGGTGCCGCCGTTCCTCGTCCGCCGCTTGCTTCTGGACGTGGGCGGGTCCACCGAGCAAGGGCTGGTCGAACGACACGGCGAGCGGTTGAAGGCCGCACTCGTCGCGGCGCGTGACAAGCTCGCGGCGGCCGGGCACGCGGTGCCTGGGGTTGAGGCCCGCACGCGGTTCGCGTGGGTGAAGGCCGCCGTCGCCGCCGCCGTGACGAAGCCCGCGGTGCGCCCCGTCACCTGGACCGACCGCATCGACGCGGTGCTCACGCACCGGCTCTGGGGCACGCTCGTCTTCCTGGTCGTGATGTTCCTGATGTTCCAGTCGATCTTCCTGTGGGCCAAACCGCTCATGGACCTGATCGACGGGGGCCGCGAATCGATCGCAAAGGGTGTCGAAAGCGCGATGGCGAACGGCCCGCTGCGGTCGCTTCTCGTAGACGGAATCATCAAGGGCGTCGGCAGTGTACTGGTGTTTCTGCCGCAAATCATGATCCTGTTCGGGTTCATCGCGGTCCTGGAGGGCTGCGGGTACATGGCCCGCGCCGCGTTCCTCATGGACCGCGTCATGTGCCGGTGCGGACTGAGCGGCAAGTCGTTCATCCCGATGCTGTCGAGTGTGGCGTGTGCCATACCCGGAGTGATGGCTACCCGGGTGATCGAGAACCGGCGCGACCGGCTCGCGACGATCCTCGTCGCCCCGCTGATGAGCTGCTCCGCGCGATTGCCGGTGTACGTGCTGCTGATCGGGGCGTTCGTGGCGCGGCCCGGGTCGCCGGCGTGGCTGCCGGGACTGGTGCTGTTCGCGATGTACATGATCGGCTTCACGGTCGCGCCGTTCGTCGCGCTCACGTTGAAGAAGACGCTGCTCCGCGGCGCGCCGCCGGTGTTCGTGATGGAGTTGCCCGCGTACCGCCGGCCGAAGCTCACCGCGATCCTCCGCCGCATGTGGGATGCGGGGAAGGCGTTCACAGTTCGCGCCGGGTCGATCATCCTCATGGCGATGATCCTCGTGTGGGCGAGCCTGTACTTCCCGTACACGGACGCCGCCGGCGAGTCGTACCCCGATCGCATCGAGAAGGCCGAGGGGGCCGCGAAGGGAAACGCCGACAAGTTGAAGGCGCTGAAGGAAAAGGAGAGCTTAACCGAGGACGAAAAGGCGGAGTTGGAGAAGCTCGAAGACGCCGCGGGGCTGGCGGACAAACTCAACGGCGAGTGGAAGCGGCAGAGCTGGTTGGGCCGCGCCGGGCTGTGGATGGAGCCGGTGTTCAAACCGCTCGGGTGGGACTGGAAGATCGGCGTGGCCGCGATGGCGAGTTTCCCGGCCCGCGAGGTGATCGTCGGCACGTTCGGCCTCTTGTACGACGTGGGCGATGTTGATCCGAAGGCGGTGGGGGACACGGACGCCGACGAAGACGCGAAAGAAAAAGCCGCCGGCCTGACGAAAGCGGTTCAGGATGACTGGGCGAAAGATCCTGTGCGCGGGAAGTACGGCGTGCCGGTGGCGCTGTCGATCATGGTGTTCTTCGCGCTGTGCTGCCAGTGCGCCGCGACGCTCGCCGTCATCAAGCGCGAGACGAAAAGCTGGGCGTGGCCCGCGTTCACCTTCGCGTACATGACGGCGCTGGCGTACCTGGGGGCGTTGGTGACGTTCCAGGTCGGGCGGCTGATCGTGGGGTGAGGGGTCTTCGGCTTTCAACTATGTCCCCAACACTTCAACTCATCGGCGTCGGTCTCATCGTCGCATTCGCGGCGGGCTACGTTCTGCGCGCAACCTGGAAGACGTGGTTCGGCACATCGAAGCCCGGTTGCGGGTCCGGGTGTGGGAAATGCGCGGCCCCCGCGCCGGACCCCGACCCGCCCGGCCGCCGACCGCTCCCGATGGCGTAATCGCGGAATCGCGATCTGCTTTATGTACGCAATTCCATCATTATTCAAATAGTATACACGCGGATAAAATCTGTCAAGGTCGGTGGCGGAAAGATTTCGCCGGTTGACGTGTTCACTGCCCCGCGTGACAATCCGTTCAACTTCACCGAGGGCAGACTCATGGCGGTTCGTGTCGCGGTCCTCTCGCTCCTGGCGTTCGCTTCTCCACTTCGCGCCCAGGAGCCGAACGCCGACCTCCGCGCCGACGCGGCGAAGGCGCTGAAGACCGCCGCGACGTACTATCGGACGAAGGTCGCCAGCCACGGCGGGTACGTCTACTACTATGCGCTCGACCTGAAAGACCGCTGGGGCGAGGGTGCGGCCACCGCGGACACGATCTTCGTTGAGCCGCCCGGCACGCCGACCGTCGGCATGGCGTACCTCAAGGCGTTCGAGGCCACCGGTGAGAAGCTCTACCTCGACGCGGCCCGCGAAACGGCCGGGGCGCTCGTGTACGGGCAGCTCGAATCCGGCGGGTGGACGCAGACGATCCACTTCGGCAAAGCGAACCGCGTCGGCAAGTACCGCAACGGCAAGGGCGGGAGTTGGAACGCCTCATCACTCGACGACAACCAGACGCAATCCGCGCTCGTCATGCTCATGCGCACCGACCGCGCGCTCGACTTCAAGGACAAGGAAATCCACGAAGCCGCGACCTACGGCCTCGACCGCCTGCTCGGCGCGCAGTTCCGCAATGGCGGGTTCCCGCAGGTGTGGACGAGGGCCGCGGAGGACTACCGCGCGACGCCGGCGAAGTACCCCGATTACGACTGGAAAACCGAAGGCCGCGTGAAGAACTACTGGGACTTCCCCACACTCAACGACGGCCTCGCTGGCACGGTCGCGGATGTCCTGATCGAGGCGCACCGGACGTACAAGGACGACAAATACAAGGCGGCGCTCGCGAAGCTGGGCGACTTCCTGGTGCTGGCGCAGATGCCCGACCCGCAACCGGGGTGGTGTCAGCAGTACAGCCGCGAGATGGTGCCGATCTGGGCGCGGAAGTTCGAGCCGGCCGCAATCACCGGCTGGGAATCGCAAGACGCGATGCGAACGCTCATCACGATCGCCCGCACCACCGGCGAGAAGAAATACCTGGAGCCGCTCCCGCGGGCGCTCGCGTACTTCAACAAGTCGCTGTTGCCCGATGGCCGCGTCGCCCGCTTCTACGAACTGAAGACGAACAAGCCGCTCTACATGAACGCGAAGTACGAACTGACCTACGACGACTCCGAGGCACCGACGCATTACGGCTGGAAACAGCCGGCGCGGTTCCAGGAGATCGAGAAGGAGTACGAGGACGCGAAGGCCGGCCGCGCACCAGAGGCCAAACCGCGCCCCGCGAAGGAACTCGAAGCCGCGGCGCGGCGGGCCGTGAAGGAACTGGACGCGGAGGGCCGGTGGGTGAGCGCGTTCGCCGGCGAGCGGCTGACCGGTCAGCCGAAGTTCGCCCCGGGCTTCCGGTACCTCTCCAGCGCGGTATTCAGCCGCAACGTCGAGGCGCTGAGCGCGTACCTCGCGGCGAAGTAGGGCGGCCCGGGCGCAAAAAGCCGCAAATGCGCTCCCGGCGGTCGAAATTCGCGCCCCAACCGACCGGTTCGCCGGCGACAAGGATCGCGACACCGATCAGGATAAGTATGAACCTTCCGCCCGCCTGCACCCACTGAGGAACCACCTGATGCGCGCGCTGATCGCGACGACCCTGTTCGTGGCCGGGTTCACCCTCGCCGGTGCGGCCCGGCCCCAGGACAAGGACAAGCAGGACAAGCAACCGGATAAGCAGGACAAACAACCCGAAGGCAAAGACCCGGTGAGCGACCCGAAGATCGCGGCCGTGCCGTTCATCGAGGGCGGGTATGCGGTCGCCTCGGGCGAGCGCGACGGCCGGCCGATCCCGGCGGAGGAGCTGAAGGACGCGGTGGTGCGGATCACCGGCGGGCGGATCGTCGGCACGAACCGTGACCGCCGGGAGTTCCTCCTCGCCAAGTACACGCTCGACACGTCCGCGAAATCCCCGTGGGCGATCGAACTCAGGCAACTGCTGTCGCAAGAGGTCACGACCCGCGGGCTGGTGAAGAAGGACGGCCCGATCGTCACGCTCGTCTACGCGCTGCCGGGCGGCGCCGCGCCGACGGAGTTCAAGACGAAGGAGAAGCAACAACTGCTCGTATTGCGGGCCTTCGTGGCCGACCCGCTGCCCCCGCCGAACAAGTTCTCGAACAGTCCGTGAGTTGGTTAGTGGTTAGTGGACAGTGGGCAGAAGGAGATTAGGATTAAGAGTAAGAACAAGAGTAAGAAGAGGATCGATGAGTCTGGCGGCCTGTCCTACTCTTACTCTGGCTCTTCATCTTACTCCTCTTCATACTCTTACTCTTGCTCTTGCTCTTAATCCCTGTCTTTTCTTCACTGCCCACTGCCCACTGCCCACTAACCACTAACCACTACAGGAGGCGGTTGCCGTTGCGTCTATCCAGAGGAGTTTTTACCCTCTGGGGCCATGCACGAACCCCACGCGGGCGCCCGGCGGGCGCCGCACATCCTGATCGCGGCGGCGGCGCTGCTCGTCGTCCTGGCGTATTCGCACGTGCGCGCGTCAATGGGGCACGAGGCCAAGCGCCCCGGCACGCCGGCGAACGAGTACTTCGGTAACGGGGTCGTCGTTCGCGGCGACGGGGTCGGGTACTACGCCTGGCTCCGCTCGCCGCTCGTCGATGGCGACTGGCAATTCGACAACGAGTTCGACGAGTTGAACCCCACCGGGTCGTGGGTGCCGACCACCCGCACGCCGGCCGGGTATCGCGCTAACCAGTGGTCCGTCGGCCCGCCGCTCGTGTGGGCGGCAGTGGTGGTCCCATGTCACGCACTCGTCTCGGCCGGCGCGTTCGGGAACTTCGAGGCCGACGGCTACTCGCTCCCCTATCAGTTGGCTGTTGCAATCGCCGGGCTGGCGGCCGGGTTCCTCGCGCTTGCGCTCATGTACCGGATCGGGCGCCGGTTCGCCGACCCGGTTTCGGCGGCGACGGCCGCGGCGTGCGTCACGCTCGGCTCCACGTTCGCGTTTTACGTCTCCGCGGAACCGAGCTGGGCGCACGGGCTGGCCGCGACCGCGCTTCTGCTGTTCGTCCACTACTGGCTCCGCGACTTCGGCACTCTGTCCGCGCGCCGGTGGCTCGTGCTGGGCCTGTTGTTGGGTGTCTCCGCGCTCATGCGGTGGCAACTGGCGACGTTCGGAATCGTGCTGATCGGCGAGTTGGCCTGGACGGTGTTCGCCGGCCCGCGGCCGTCGGTGCGGGAGCTGTGCCGCGCGGGTGTGACGCTCGCGGTCGGGCTTTTCATCGGAGTACTGCCGCAACTGATCGCGTGGAAGGTCGTGTACGGGGCGTGGCTGGTCGAACCGATGCCGCTGGCCCGCAACTGGTTTGTGCCGGACGTTTGGCGCGTTCTGCTCTCGACGGACCGCGGGTTCTTCTACTGGACCCCGATCACCCTGCTATCCGCACTCGGAATGGTGGTGCTGATCGCGCGGCACGGGGTCGCGGTGCCGCGGGTGCAGGTCGGGTTGCTCGTGCTCGCCGTCGGGATGCAGGTTTACGCGCTCGCGGCCATCAGCGGAACAGGTGTGTTCCTCGGCGCGTCGTACGGCTACCGGTTCCTGACCGAATCGGCCGTGTTGCTCGCCCCGGGGCTGGCGGCGCTGTTCGCGCTGCGCCGCCGGTGGACCGCCGGCGTGGTGCTTCTGAGTTGCGCTCTGGTCGGCTGGAACCTGCTGCTCATGGGCGCGCACCGGTACGGGCAGTTGCCGGAATCGGCCGCTCCGGGCGAGTTGGGCCGCGGCGCGTGGTGGTACGTATCGAACCGGCTCCCGCGGCGCGAGCTGATTCTGATCGGGGTGGCCGCGTCTGCTCTTTTCACGCTCGTTCTGCGGTGCCGGTGGCGCCCGCCGGCGGCGCAACGAGAAGCGCCGATCGCGGCCCGCCGCGCGGCGTGAGCGGAATCACTCCTCCGCCGTCGAATCCCCGTGCGGTTCGACCACCGTGACCCGCGCCCGCGCCCAGCCCTTTGGCTTCTCGCGCCGGATCGGCAGCGCCACTGTGAACGTCGTCCGCACCTCGACGACGACCACTTCGAGATCATTCCACGCGGTTCCGCCATAGGTCTTGCCGTCGGTCATGCGCATATGGGCGCACACATCGGTGAGCCGGCGCCACACCTTGCCGCCCTCGGACCAGCTCGCCTTGGCCTGCCACTTGGTGCCGTTGGAGAACAGCCCGTCGGACCTGCGGCGGATCTTGTAGTAGACCTCCGACAGCCCGGCCTTGCTGCGATGGAGCGCGGCCTCGTAGGGGCGGTCGTGCTCGTCGAGCCAGTCGGCGTAGGCGCTGTGGGTGGCCACGTCCTTCGGGTTCTTCTTGAGCGCCTTGAGGAACCCTTGCTCGTCGGCGGTCATGGGTGCTCCGTGAACGGCGGGTGCGCCGGTGATCGCGTGCTAACCGCTCCGCCCACGCGCCCAGGGTTGTTGCGCCTCGGGCATTTGTTCCCGCAGGTCGGCCACGAGCGCCCGCATCACGTCGCCGGTCACGTCCCGGCCGCCGTTGAGGTTCACGAACAGCGACTGAATGGTGAAGATGAACCCGAACGGGAAGCCCCACCAGCCGAGGAAGAAGCTGACGAGGTTCGGCCCGAAGGACCGGCCGAACGTGCCTTCCCCGGAGCGGACGAAGTGGATGTCGGTCGGGTTGGTGAACGTGAGAACGATGATCGAGATCGTGTACTGGAAGACGACGAACCGCCCGCCCCGATCGACTTCCTGAACCAGCTCCCCCACGGTCATGTTGTCGATGCCGATGATTCTCATGGGCGCGTCTCCGCGAACCTCGCGACCGGGAACCGGACCCGGTCCCGGTCGCGAGGTTCGCCGAGTTTACATCGGGGCCAGCGCCTTCGCAATGAAGTCGCGCACGCTCCCCTTGGGAATGCGCTCCTGCTTGAGCGTGTCGCGGTCGCGAACCGTGACGGTGCCGTCCTTCATCGTGTCGCCATCGACGGTGATGCAGAACGGCGTCCCGGCCTCGTCTTGCCGGCGGTAGCGGCGCCCGATCGCGCCGCTCTGGTCGTACACCACGTTGAAGTGCGCCTTCAACTCGCGGTAGAGCTTCCTGGCCTCGTCATCCATCCCGTCCTTGTTGACAAGCGGGAAGATCGCGGCCTTGATCGGCGCCAGCCGCGGGTGGAACTTCATCACGATCCGCGTTTCTTCTTTCCCCTTCGCGTCCTTCACCATCTCTTCGGTGTAGGCCTCGCACAGCACCGCGAGCGTGAACCGGTCGGCCCCGGCGCTCGGCTCGATCACGTGCGGCACGTAGCGGAACTGCGCCTTCTCGGTTTGCTCCAGCGCCTTCTTCTCTTCCTCGCGCTTCGCGATCTCCTCCTTCGTGCGGTCCTTGTCGTCCTTGAACGGCGTGAGCCGCGCCTGAAGCAGGTTGTTCCACCCCTCCTCGTCGAAGTAATCGAGTTCCTTCCCGCTGTGCTTCGCGTGGGCCGAGAGGTCGAAATCGCCGCGGTGCGCGACGCCTTCGAGTTCC
>CAZBXY010000182.1:0-15900 GCA_964495365.1 uncultured Frigoriglobus sp.
TCGGGGGAACGACCTTGCCCTCCTTGGTCTTCGTCTCCTTCGTGGTCAGGGTGAACTCCTTCGCGGCCACCGGCAGGGGCTTCGCGGCCTTGTCCTCGCCGGCCAGGAACAGGACCGTGCATTCCTTCTTGGGGTGATCGACGGTGAACTCGGCGTGGTACTTGCCGAGGTCGAAGATGACCCCGCCGTTCGGCCCCTGGCCGTGCGGGGCGTGGTCGTCGGTCTTGCCGCCGCCCTTCTTCTCCTCGGCTTTCGGTGTGTCGGGCTTCTTGTCGTTGCACCCCGTCACCGCCAGGGCCACGACCAGCAGCCCCAGCCCGAACATCGTCGCGTACTTCATCGTAACCGTCCTTTCGCAGAGGGAAAAACAGGTTGAGCATCCTTGCCGTCATGACGCCGCCCGCAGGAGTTCCGCGTCGGAACCCTCGGTGCGGACCAGTCTCTCGGCATCCTTGCCCGAGAATTTCCAGAACAGTCCGGGGTGGATGAGGAACTCGCAAAACGTCGAGGTCATCAGCCCGCCCAGGATCACCGTGGCCACCGGGTAGAGAATCTCCAGCCCCGGCTTCTTGCCGCCCATCACCAGCGGGATCAGCCCAATACCGGCGGTGAGAGCGGTCATCAGCACCGGGGCCAGCCGCTCCAGGCTGCCCCGCAGCACCGTCTCTTTCGAGAAGGGGTGGCCCTCCTCCTTCATCAGGTGGAAGTAGTGCGTCACGAGCAGGATGCCGTTGCGGACGGCAATACCACCGAGCGAAACAAATCCCACGAGACTTGCCACCGTAAGCGTCTGGTTCGTGAGGACGAGGGCGAGTACGCCTCCGATGAATGCAGTCGGGATCGCGTTGAGGATTTGCAGGGTGACCCGCACCGAGGGATACAGCAGCATCAGGACGAGGAAGACGCCGGCAAGCGACACGGCCGCCAGGATTGCGATCAGCCGGGTGGCCGACCGCTGAGCCTCGAACTGCCCGCCGAACTCGACGAAGTATCCTTCCGGCATCCGCACCCGGCCCCGCACCTTCTGCTCGATCTCGGCGACCGTGCTGGCGAGGTCGCGGCCGGACACGTTGCACCTTACGACTTGTTTCCTCCGCACGTTCTCGCGGTTGACGAGGTTCGGGCCGCTCGCCATCGCCGGGAAGTCAGCCACCTCGCGGAGCCGGATCTGACCCCGACCGTTCGGGAGTTCGAGCCGCAACTCGCCGAGCCGGTAGGCGTCCGAGCGGTACGGCTCCTTCAACTTGACGACAAGGTCGAACCGCCGCTGGCCCTCCAGTACAACGGACACGGCCTCGCCCTTGAGGGCGGTCTGGACGAACTCGGCGACGTACTCCCTGCTCAGTTGGTGGAACGCGAGTTCGTCGGGCCTGAGTACCACATGCACCTCGTCCACTCGCTCCTGCGGGTCGATGATCGGCGGAGTTACCCCCGGCACCTCGGCGACCACGTCGCGGATCTGCCCGGCCAACTCACGGAGCTTGTCGAGGTCGTCGCCGTAGATGATGATGGCGATTTGTGATCGTACCCCGGACAGCATGTGGCTGATGAGATGCGACAGCGGCTGCTCGGTTTCGATCTCGACTCCCGGAGCCGCCGCCCGCAGATCGGCCAGCAGCGTCTTGAGAAACTCGTCACGGCGGACGCCGCTGTCCGGGTTCATGGTCAGGATGTACTCGCCGACGTTCACCGGCTCGGCGTGCTCGTCCAGTTCGGCCCGCCCGGTGCGGCGGGCGAAGTGCAGGATCGGCCCGTTCGGGTTCTCGGGGGTCTTCTGCATCGTCCGCAGCCGGGCGTCGAGCAGGACGGCCGCCTCATTCGACGCCTTCAGCGACGACCCACCGGGCAGCCCGACGTTCACCTGCACGGACCCTTCGTCAAACTTCGGCAGGAAGTCGGCCCCGAGGGTGGAAAGTTTCCACCCGCAGAACGCGACCGCGACCCACGTCAGTAGGAGCAAAACGCCGGCCCGCCGCATGCTGAACCGGATCAGGAATCCGGCCGCCCACTTCAGGACACGCAGGAGGAGGCCGTCGCCGTGGGTGTGCGAGTGCCTCGACCGGCCGAGCAGGTAGTACGACAGGACCGGGGTGACGGTCAGCGACACCACCAACGAGGCGAGGATCGAAACGATGTAGGCGATTCCGAGAGGCACGAACAACCGACCCTCGACGCCGGACAGCGCGAAAAGCGGCATGAAGGCCAGGATCACGACCGCCGTCCCGAACACTATCGCCGAGCGGATTTCGCGGCTGGCTTGGTAGACCACGACGAGAGCCGGCCGCGGGTCGGGGCGGGCGTTGTTCTCCCCGAGCCGGCGGTAGATGTTCTCCACGTCCACAATGGCGTCGTCCACCAGCTCGCCCATCGCCACCGCGATCCCGCCCAGCGTCATCACGTTGATGCTCAGTTCCTGTCCGGTCAGCATCCCGATCAGGCGAAAAACGAGTGTCGTTACGACCAGCGAGAGCGGGATGGCGGTCAGGGTGATGAACGTGGTGCGGACGTTCAGGAGGAAGAGGAAAAGTACGATCACGACCAGCACAGCCCCGATGACGAGGGCTTCCTCGACGTAGTACACACCACGGTCGATGAACTTCTTCAGTTGGAACAAGTCGGTGTTCACGACCACGTCGGCGGGGAGCGCGGCCTCGGACTCCTTGAGCGCCGTCTTCACGTCGTCGGTCAACTTGCGGGTGTCCGCGTGGGGCTGCTTGACGACGTTCAGGATGACGCCGGGGCTGCCGTCGATGCTGGAGTCGCCCCGCTTCGGGGCCGGGCCTTCCTCGATCCGGGCGACGTGGCCGAGCAGCACCGCCCGGTCGGGGGTCTCCTTCAACACCACGGTGCGGAGATCGGTCACCACCTTGTCCGGCTGTGGCCCGAGCCGGCCGATCACCCGTACCGGCCGCTCGCCTTGGCCCTCCTCAATAAACCCGCCGCTGGCGTTCAGATTGTTCGCCTTGATCGCCGCCTCGACCTCTTGCAGCGATACCCGGTACTCTTCCAGCTTGGCCGGATCGACCAGCACCTGGTACTGCTTCTTGTCGCCACCCATGACGATCACTTCCGCGATGCCGGACAGCCGCAGCAACCGGGGCCGGACGAGCCAGTCGGCGGTCGATCGAAGGTCCATCCGGTCTTCGAGCGGCGTGCGGAAGGTGACCGCGTGTGACCGTCCGTCGTAGGTGAAGGTGGCTGTGCGGCCCGGCTCGGCCCGATCCCAGATCGGGGCCTGCACATCGACCCGCTCCCACGCCTCGGGCCGGTTGCGGTCGCGGGGCCGCCAGAGGGCGAGGGCGTAGCCGTCCCCTCTCTGGGTCCGCTCGGCCATCAGCCCGGTCTGCCCGACCGCCGCGAGGTCGCCGCCCTGTGGGCCTTTCCGCCGGTGGAGGCCGACGTGCATGATCTGGCCCATGATCGACGCCGGCGGGGTCATCTGCGGCTTGATGCCGGGCGGCAGCGTCACCGTCGCCATCCGCTCGGCGACCACCTGCCGCGCGTACCGCACGTCCGTCTTCCAACTGAACTCGACGTAGATGACGTTCATCCCCTGACTCGACTGGCTGCGGACAGCCTCGACGCCCGACGCCCCGAGTAGAGCTGTTTCGATGGGCTGGGTGACCAGCGACTCGATCTCCTCCGGGGAGAGGCCCGGGCATTCGGTCAGGATCACCACCCGAGGCCGGTCGAGGTCGGGGAACACGTCGATGGGCAGCGTGGTGGACAGGTAGCCGCCGTACACCAGCGCGACGACGCACGCGGCCAGGACGAGGGTGCGGTGGGTGAGGGCGAGGCGGATGATGGCGTTGAGCATGACGTCACTTGCCCTCGTCTTCGTTCTTGTGCAGACTCCCGTCCGCGTGGATGTGGTAGCCCTTCGGGACACCGCTCGCGCCGCCGGCCTTGACCATCCGGTTCAACTGCACCGCCCCGGCCTGGACGACGTAGCTGCCGGGAAGGAGCGACCCGTCGTTGGCGACGATCACCTGCTGGCGGTCCTGCATCAGGACACGGACGGGCTTTCGCTCGAAGGTGTTGACGTTCTGGGTGAAGACGAACGCCTCAGCGCCGTCGCGGGCGATCGCGTCGGTTGGCAGCACGAATACGTTCTTGATTTCCTCGACCTTGATCAGCAGCCGCACCTTCTGGCCCGGCCGGAACCGCCACAGGGTCTGGGTCCGCTCCCCGTCTTTCACCACCCGCGACTCGTTCTCAAGCGGCATCAGGAACGCGAAGGTGCGGTTCACCGGGTCGATGGTATTCGACAGGTGGCGGATGCGGAACTCCTGCTTGACCTCGCCCCACCCGCCTGCCGCTTCCTCTTGGAAGTCCACCTCGACCGCCCACTTCTCCGTGACGCTCCGTTCCAAGAGTGGCGTCTCGTCGCGGAACGCCCGGCCCTGGACGGCGAGCATCTGGTGGTTCGAGAGGGTACAGAGCGTCTGCCCGGCCTGCACTTGCTGGCCGAGATCGACCTTGAGTTCCTGCACCTCGAACGTCGCCGGGGGCTTGACCGGCGAGCCGGGATTCAGTCCCGCGGGGGACAGGGCGGCCCGCCGGGGCGTGGCGGTGACCACTATTTCCCGGACGAAGGTGCCGGCCTCCACTCCGTCGATCTGGTCCGGGGTGAACCCACGTGTGAGGAGTTCCTGGCGGTAGGCTTTGACAGCAACTTCGAGCCTGGTGATCTGGTTGTCTACCTCGATGATCTTCACCCCGGCTACAGTGTCTTTCAGGCCAGCGAGTCGGGTCCGCTCCGCCTTGGCGAGCGTGATGTCCTGGATCGACTTAAACAGGTCGGTCTGGGTGGTGTGCAGCGACTCGCTTAACAGACTCAGTGTGAAGAGGGTGTCGTCCGATCGCACGGTGTCACCGGGGACGTGGTACACCCTGGCGACCACACCGGCCGCTGGGGCGACGACGCCCCGGTCGCTCAGACCCGGCCGGTCCACCACCATGCCCGGCACCTGTATCGTCTTCCAGTATGTCTGGGCCTTCAGCGGCTTCGCTATCAGCCCAAGGTTCACTTGTGCTTGTTCGTTAACAATCACTTTCGTGACGGGGGCGGTCGCTTCGCTGATTGTCTCCGTCGATGCGGCAGGCTTGTGGAATAGCAGGGGTAACCACTGGTCGCGGGTCGCGTACCCCGCGTATCCCAGCCCGGCCAGGACAACGAGCGCGGCGATAGGTTTGATGATGCGAATGATCCTCATGGCGGCTGCCTCTCCCCCGTGTGTTGCGTGGAGGTTGATCAGGACTGTGTTGTCGCGGACAAACGACTTGCCCGACGTACCGCGGCTGTGTTGTGGAGCGGTTACGCCGTCTGCTGATCGACACACGGTCGGAAGCAGGGCAGGCACGCAAGGGCGCGTGGCGTGAACGCTGTGCGTTTGCCGCGGGAACTCGGTGAGATCAGAGGGGTGAGACTAGAGCAAAAGTGTGAGGTGCCGAACGTAGAGTGGACAGGAGTTGACAGGCGGCGTGTGCCAACAGTGCTGCCACTGTGGCGACGAGTTAAGGCATCGCAACGCGAAGCCGCTCTCAGCGGGTGCTACCCAGAGCGACGACGTGTCACAGTCAAGACCGGCGACGGAACGTCCGCCGACGAGTGCATCAACACCGACAACGTAGAAGGCGTCGGAGTCGTGGGGAGAAAGCGGTTCCGGGCTAGGCGCGGTCGGCGCTCCAGGCTCTCGGGCACCTTCCTCGTCGTGGTGTTGGTGATCCTCGCCGGTGCCGCGGGGGTGTTCGTGACTGTGCTTGTGGCGATGCCCGTGGTCGTGGGACGCGGGCTGCGTGTGGATGTGCGGACGAAACTCGTGTCCGGAGGGGTGCTGTCCGGCGTGCGCGTGCCCGACGATGGCCGCTAACTGAGTCAGCAGCACGCAGGGGAGCAACATCAACGACACGACGCGGCGGTACATGAACTCCTCTTTGGGACTTCCACTGGTCAGTTTAGCGAGTCCGATTGGCAAAACCAGACGATTCTGGCTCCCTGATCCAGCCGAAGCCAAGCCATATGCTCGTTAGCGGTCATCGAGATGGTGCCCCGGAACGGTTCCAGCGACCCAGTCCCGACACCTCAATCCGCACCGAAAGAGCAGCGCGACCCCCTGAAACTCGCACGCCACTTCCAAGCGTTGCTGGACTCCGACCAGTTCGAGAACCGGGCTGCACTCGCCCGGTATCTGGGCGTCGCGTCAGCCGGGCACGTGTGGCACAGGTGCTTCAGCGGCTCACGAAAATGCCCGCTCGCGAAGACTCCTGACCTGGGAGGAGCTCGGCGAATTCCGAACCTTGACAACCACCCCGGCCTCCTTGTTTCATTGGTCGTGGTTCACATTGGAGGTCTGCTGTGCCCGACGAAGCTCCCGACCCTTTCGAGCGACTATGGACGGCGCACGCCGAGCGGGT
Source organism: uncultured Frigoriglobus sp. (assembly GCA_964495365.1). Lineage (GTDB taxonomy): Bacteria > Planctomycetota > Planctomycetia > Gemmatales > Gemmataceae > Gemmata. Next base: position 6,418 of record CAZBXY010000182.1, read on the forward strand.
ACAGGCGCACAAGGAAGTAACCGCGTCTGCCGACTATCAGAACGAGGTCAAGTTCATCAGCCGGATGACCGGTGATGTTCTTCGACTCCTAAAGCTCTGCGTGATCTACAGCACGCGAGCAGGTGAATACTCCGAGAACTCGGTCGTTGTCCGTTCCACCGAAGACCTGGCGCAGTCCGTCCTCGCGGCGTGGAACCTCGTTCAGGACGGGCTTATTAACCCCGTCAAGCGGGAACTGCGTTACGTCCTCGAAAGCTCGGTCAAGTACCTTTTCGTGGATCAGCAGTCCGAGAGCGGGAAGCCACTTACCACGCTGGACGAGCGGCTCGACTTCTTGGAGGCAAACGTAGACTCGACGATGGATGTGCGTGAGCAACTCAAGCTGCATCTGTTCCACCCGGACGACGCGAAGCAGTTCATTGACGAGCTTTACGACGCCTACCGCGAATGTTGCGCCTACGTGCATGTCTCGCGGCGTCAGATCGAAGAGCGTCTCCAGTTAGCAGAAGAAGGCCGATCGCTCGGATTTGAAACGGCGGACGAACTCCGCAAGATCGGTCGCCTGATGTTTCGCGTCTACGACATGGCGCTCGCGCTGTACTTCCACGGCTACGGTGCGTCGATGACGGGGGATGTGTTCATCAGCGGATTGGATGACTGGCCCGGGTGGAAGTTCCACAAAGGCAAGTATGTCAGGATCGTGTCGGCCTATTACGACTACAAGCACGAACGCAACATGCGGAAGTACGGCGAGCCGCGGCCCCACGACTTTGCCTCGTGGCCGCCGAAGCGATTGTAGCGAATCGGTCGTGGACGCCCGAGGCGAACGGGACCGGGCCGCAGCGGTGGGAGACAAGAAACAGCTTGCGTCGGAGAACATGAGCGCGCGATTGCTCCGAGAGCCGAGTGGGCACCTCAGTCCTTCTTGCGGAACCACGGCGAGAGGTTGACAACTGCCTTCCGAATTGCTTCCGGGTTTACTCCTGCCTTGCCTGACAGAATCTCGATCAAGTCCTCCTGGTTGGGTTGCCCCATAGCAAGGCGATAGAGTAGGCGCTGTTCCTTCATCCATTGCAGCCAGTGCTTCTGCTCACTCGTCGGAACGTCAAAAACGTACCGCGTGACTTTGCCGTCCTTGCATACCCACCACGGAGCAAGCCCGGACGCATCGCTCATGGTTTCGTTGGCAATCGCCGCGATCCTCGCCCAGAGGCTTTCCCCCTGGAGTCGTGACGTCACGGCTTGCTGCGCGAGTGCCTGAGCAATGGCGCGTCGAACCGACAAGCCCCCGAACCTCTGAATCCGTCCTTCGCGCTGCTCAAGGTCAACCGGGTTTCGACACAAATCCCAGTGGACGAGCGTGTCGCACCATGTGTGGAAATCGAGTCCTTCCTGTCCCACCGAGGTCGTCGCAAGGACGTAGGGCCAGAACGGGGTGTTGAAAGCGCGCCGCATTTCGTCCGTGCGGATCGGCTTCTCTCCGTCTTCGAGCGTGCTGGCTCTGGACTGAACGAAGGGCATGGCAACGTGGCAACGCAGAGTGAACGTGTCGTCGCGGTTGCCCTGGATCGGGTGGAAGGAGAACCGACCGCTTTTGATCGTGAGGCCGTCGCGGAGTTCGTCGGCCAGTTCGTGCTCGCTCAGGCTCTGCAACTGCGAGATGATCCAAAGATGCTCGTCCAAGACTGCTTCGAGATTCCCGTCAACCACTGCCCGCAGTAGCGCATCCGGATAGGTTTCGTTCCCCTTCCGGAGAAGCGAATAGAAGCAGCGCTGATCGAGGTAATTGCGCAATCCATTCCAGGAGGCGGACAGCGTGCTGGCAAAACCTTCTGCGCCGACCGCTCCCGGCCAGTGGCGCAGCAACGCCCTTCCGAGGGCAACTCCCGGTGAACTCAGGGCGTGATCCACCAGCGACTCAAAATTGCCAGGCTTTATCGATTGGATTGGGCGCTCTGCCTCTTCATTCCAGTCCGTCAATAACTGAGCAAGCCCGGCATCCTCTTCGCCCGTTGCGATTTCACCCCGAAGTTGCCACCATCCCCGCCGAACCCACCACCAGTTTCCCGCCCGACGTTCCACGCGGGCCAGTATTTTCCAAACCGGCAGTGAAGGTGCTTCCTCGCGAATGGTGATGCCGAGGCCGGAAATCGCCTTCTTCAGTTGGCGGCGTATCGCTCGGCGAATCACGCGAAGATCGCTGCTTCTCGCTTCGAGTGGGTCGCATGCCTCCACCATGAAGGGAGACGGATGAAACAGACCCAGCAACGGGTGCCGCTCCGTGGCTGTGAGCAACTTGCGACGCGACGCATCTTCGTAGGTCAACTTTTCCCCGCCCAACAACTCGGCTTCGAGATCGAAACTCATAGCCGCAGCGATGGTCTGTGGGACGGCGCGGAAGCGGCTAAACACAAGCAGTTTGCGCAGCGGCCGTTCCTGATTCTTCCAGACTCCGCGCAGCGGCCACCACGCTGCCGTAGGTGACAGCCAAGGGGTTGCCAATTGATTGGCCGGCGCAAGTTCCTGGAGTGCCCTAAGACGGGGGTGCGGCCACACCTGTGGGGTTTCAAACCGATCCCTCATCTCCTCGCTGAGGCGTGGCGTCCCGTTCGCTTCCGCCGTTGTTGCAGACTTCCAGGCGACGTAGTGGTTGCCCATCGTCTGCATCGGCAAGGGAATCGAAGTCCAGTACGGGACGGCGTTCGGGCGGTGAGTGTCATCGAAACTGTGAGAAAGGTGCTTGAAGACGATCAGGTCGTCGGGGGCCACCTCAGCTTGTACCGGTTGTGTCTCGAAATGATCCCATCCGTCGTCATGCGAAGCTCGCTCCGTTCGGGAGATGATCGGGCAGAGTAAGCTCTCAACCTCGATTCGGGCTGCTTGCGATTCTGCCGAGGTAGGCTGCCCCTTACGAAGCTCAGTTTCCAACTTTGAAAACGCCTCCTCCGCCTGCTTGCGTTTCCGCTTGGCCTCGGCGTCTCCACCGTACAGAAACTCCACCAGTTCAAAGAACTCCGCACGATGCGACGCGCCGGCTTCTTCCTCCCAACGACGGGTAAACAGTCGGTAAGGCGTTGCCGACAGCAGCAGTAGTGCGGGCGGGCAATCCGAGTCGTCACCACGAAGGCGTCCGACAACCCGCTGGGCGGCTTCCGCCTGTTGTGGTTCAATCAAGTCGCGAAATCGTTGGAACTCGTCGAAGATCACGAGATCGGGGTTTACTTCTTCGACGGCGCTTGCGGCTAGCGCATTGCGCAAATGCGAAATCAACTCCAACCCGTCCAACTCGCCCTTCTCATACCGGGCACGGAGTTCAGGTAGTAGCTGCTGGTAGGGGGCCAGATTAAATTCTTGCCTGACGGATGCTTTGAACGCCTCACGCAGGGCACCATTCGTCGCCTTATCCCTTTGTTCCTTGACGTTGTATTTCCAGTTCACCGAGGCGCTGCCTTGGAACACATCCTTGCCCCATTCGTCGAAAAGCTTGGGCCAGACCTGCTCCACCAACGCGTGGACAAGCGCCCGCTCTTCCTGCCGCCCGTCCCGCCGGTGCCTCTTGCGAATGGGAATGGATGTGTCGGGGGTCAGTGAGTAGAGGTGGAATTTCTTGTGTGTCGGGCGTTCGCTGGCCGGAAGCAAAGACAGACGATCAATGGGGCAGTCCGCATCCGCGCGTTCTTCCGACGGGAGGATTTCGAGTAGTTTTCGGCGGTTCTGCCGCGCAATCGCCAAGTTGCTGCACATGTAGAACACGACCAAAGGTCGGCCAAGGTCTTCCGCCATCTGCTGGACGACGTGCTGGGCAACTACCGTCTTTCCGAGGCCGACTTCATCGGCAACCAGAAAGCGGCGTGCCCGCCTGCGCCTGCGGAATGCCGCCAACACGGATCGCACGGTCGCTTCCTGAAAGGGCTTGAGCGGGGTCATTGCTGCTCCCCCATGAGGAGGGAGCGGCAGACGACCTGCCACGTCGCATGAAACTCAGCGACGACCTTTCGGTCTTCACTTGTGAGTTCCGAGTCCGCTTGCTGCTCGTAGATCTTCAGGTAATGCCGCACTTTCTTGTCAATCATCGTGAGGCTGGACGGATAACGGCTCCAGGACTTGAGAACCTCTTCGAGGGTCGGTGCCCACCAAGTCGGGCCGGCTTTCTGCAACGTCGTCCGAGACCGCGACTCCACCTGGTCATCCCAATCGCCCCCGCCGTCTCCGATGGGCTCTCCGGTCAACAACGATCTGATCCACAACAAGAACGTCCGGGGATCGAGATAGCGAGCCAGCGCTTGGCGGTCCCTTTCTTCTCCCGGCGGCGGATCAATCGGGGCACGTTGGAGCCACGACACACCGACCTCGCCAATCGCCAGCCGGCACCTCACCAGTTCTGTGACCTCTCCTGGGGCGACTCGCGGCAACGACAGGGTTACGGTGCCTCTGGGCCAGTGAACCGGAGCGGCACCAAGTAGGCCAACGGACAATTCGACACCGGAATCCGGTGGGTTCGGGTCGATGGCGCTCACCAGCGTCGGCCCCGTATCGTCGATGCGCTGGGTGATGCTCCAAGAAGCCGCGACGTGTTTCCTCGCCTCTTCAAGCCGTTTCTCGGTTTCATCCGGCTCAATGGCGTCGCCCAACTCGTCGTGTCGGACCGTCGTTGCCGACTTCACGAAGTCCTCCAGCCCTGCTGTGACCTCGGGGGTGACATCCATTTCGGCAATCACCTCGGTGTTCGGCCCGATCCAACCCCGCTGTGTTGCGTTCGCGCTTCCTGCCCAAATCCGCCGACCGCCCGAACTCTCCGCGTATATCAGCTTGGCGTGGAGCCCGCGTGGTTCGGGCTCTTCGTCTTGTGTGCCGGCGTTTTCATGCTCCGTTGCGTCGGCTTCAGCCAGTTCGTCAGGAGTGGGTGCGTCGAGGAACAGGAGGTCTTTGAATGCGGCCAAGGGTTTGCCCGCTTGGGCGGCCAACTTCGTCAACTCGGATCGTGTCGAAACCAGCGTGCGGCTTGCGTGCGCATCGCCCCACTTCCCGAGCGCTTCGATAATGGTGCCGTCGAGAAACGGGCTGACGACCACAAGCTTCTCTACTTTCGGCGGCTCCTGTGGAATCGAGCGCCCGTTCTCGTCGGCGAAGATTCGCAGGCTCCTCAATGTGCAGCCCGGTGGAACCTCCCACCGAACTTGCCGGAGTTCCGATCTGATCTTGCTGGCGGTGAGTCCGGATAGCTTCGCGTGCTGAGCAAGTGTCGAAGCAAGGTCCGGGATTCCGGGCACCTCGCTTCCTGAACCGCCGGTCCGGCCGATCAACGTGAGGCCAATGTCCCAGGCCAAGTCTCGCGTTAGATTCCGGCTCCCCACCCAGAGCCGCCACTGAGAGGCCCTTCCATCCTCGGCGACCTGTTTCGTCAGCGCGGCCTTTGGGTGCCAAGATGCAACGGATTCGTGGAGGTTCACCTCACGAACGTAGCGGTCGAGAATGGCAAGTATCTTGGGCGTTTTCGGAGGGGCGATCAAGCGTCCGGCCTGGGCAACGAGGCGTACCCTGTCCGCCAGGGCATCCACGGCATTGGCAAAATCAACCTTGCTACCCGACCCCCGGTCATCGTCCAGGCCGGCGAGCGCGAGGAGGGCGGCGACCAGCGCCACCAGGTCGGCAGAGTAGCTTGCGAGCAATGCGTATTCCGTTCGCCAGCCCGGATCGGGGCGGATGGCATCCAGGTATGACACGTTCGACCACCGGCGTGTGCTCATGGCGACCCCTTCAAGTCCAAGAGCAACTGCCGCACGTTACTCCATCGGTAGTGCAGTGGCGTCGCCAGGGGGTGTTGATCGGGTAGCCATTCCGCACGCTTCTCTCGCCCGGCGAGACTCTTGGTGAGCCGTGCCCGCCTCCCTTTCCGCAGGGATTCAGCAGTTTGGTACGCCTCGTAAAGCGAACTTAACCCTTCGGACGGGTTGCGCATCCAGTGTTGCGTTTCTCGCAGCACTCGAAGAATCCCGCTCGGGACCGTCGGGGCGTCGAGAACAATGTCGTCAACATCGAGTGCGAGCGCATCGTCTGCGAATTCATCACAGACGTTCTTCAAGTTTCTTCGATGGAGATCATCCGTCGGAAGGCCGTCGTGCTCCTCGCGCAACTCCTCAACCAGTGCCGCGTACACACCGCGGCCGATGGCCGACAGCGCCGCAACCTGTTTTGCGCGGCGCAGCGCTTCCCTGTCGGACTGGTCTGCTGCTGCCTTTACCTTTGGAGACCAGAGCTCCAGGCGATCCGTGATTTCAACGTTCTGCTCAACCAGTCGGGCCAGGAGCGATGGTGCTCCGCTGCTGTCGGGGCGAGCAACCGCCAGGAAGCAGTGACGAAGGAAACGCTTCTCGCCTGCGGCCAGTTGAAAATCCAGTCGCTGTTGCGAATCGTGCCACGCCGGCGGCGGCTCGGGAACGGAGTAGAACAAAGGCTCGTCTTCCATGAGCAGTTGCTTGTCGTCGTCGTGAATCTGCTGGTGAGCTGGCTTTCTCGCAATAACGCGATGAACGGTCTGGCGGGATGGAATCGTGCCGCTGGTATCGGGGCGAACAATCCGCCACGCTGCCAGGGCTGACCAGTAAACCATCGTCGGGGGCTGGGTGGTCGGCTGGGGATAACGAAGACCTCCAATGACACCGAGTTCGCCCGCCGCCTTCAGACGACCGGCGAGGATGATCTCCTGCTTCTCGACTGCGGCGGAAATGCGCTGCCGATCCCGTTGCTGTGCAACCGTTGCGTAGAGCCAAGGGACGAAGAGTACGTATCGGAGGCGCGTGTGCAGAACGGATGTTCCGGGGAAGAAACGATCTGCGTACGCTTGATGAAGTGCAAGAAAGCCGACCTCGTCACGAACGCCGTCGGCGGCGTCGCGGAGTTGTTTCTCTGCTCGGCGGAGCGCGTCCCGCGATAGCAGCGTCCATCCGAAGCTTGCCTGCATGAGTTAACCTTCGGCGTGCCCGTGTTGCTTCAGCTTCATCTTCCACTGTCCGCTTGGTTGATCCGTCTCTCCATTTCGGTCAGCATGAGGAGTACGTCGTCGAAGCTCACCGGGTCAGAGAGGTACATGTCACGCATCGCCTCGTAGTCCCGGCGAAGCGAGGGTAAGCGCTCGGGCGGCGGGACGAGCCGGAACGTGCCGGGCTTCGCTTGGTCGTAGTTCGCCCATGAGCTGCCGAAGAACTGGCTCTTCCATTGAACAACGCGGTTGCGAAGCTCGTGCTGGTCAAGCGCCTTGCCCGCGGCCGGGTGCTTCGCCAGCGCCGCCGTGTCAGCGTAGTGCCGGGAGAACCGGTCCGGTGTCGGTTTGTCCGCCGGCCTGTGATACTCCGTGTGGAGGATCGTGGCCTTCTCCCAGAAACTCCGCTCCACCTCCAGGGCGACGACCTCACATTTCCAGTCAGGAAAGGCGGCGGGTAGCACCTCTGCGACCCACGGCCGCACCGGATGCCGGCCGACCGGCTGCTGGTCGGTCAGTGAGCCGAACTCCAGCTTGACCGCGCGCTTGAGGTACTCAAACCCGGCCGGTTGCGCCGAAGGGTAGTGGAAGAGAAGGACCGGCGAGTGCGTGCCAGGATCGGTCAGGAACTCGAACCACGCCCGGTTGTGCTTGCCGAGCGTTCCCGTCGCCACAGCTTCCAGCGCCGGTGCGATCTGGTTTTGCACCGCGCTCCCGCAAGCCGCCTCGGCCCTGGTCATCCATTTGTTGGCCTGGTTGCGGCTCGTACCTGCTTCCGGCAGTTTCAGGAAGTCGGGCGATAACGACAGGTCGATGTCTTCCGAGAACCGGTCGATAACGCCGAAGACCTTCGAGAGCGACGTGCCCCCCTTGAACACGAGGCTCCCCGCGAACTGCGAGTCGAACAGGATGCCGAGCAGCCAGCAGACCCAAAAGTCTTTCTCCAGGATCACCGGAGATACGTTCCGCCGAACGGCCGCCTGCTCGATGTACAGGCGGCGTTCGTCCTCGGGCAAAGCCAGGAAGCTGAGCTTCATGCTTCCTCCTCGGCGAGTTCACGGAAGATTGGATGCATCCACGCCGGGGCGAGTCGCAAATCCTTGAGCAGCTCGCGCCGCTTCTCGGCCGGGAGCGTTCGCTTCAAGTGGTCTCGACGCTCCGGCGTCACGTGCTCCTGGCCTAATTCGCGAAGTGCCTGGATGAGCAGACCGCTCAAGCGACCGGCAGCTTCCATGTTCTTCGGCGTAGTCCGGCGGAGCTGGATCGTGGTCGGGCCGATCTTGACCGTCCGGGCGGGGCCGTCCGTGAGGAATACTGCTTTGGCCGGAACCTGCTCCGAGAGACCCAAGGCGTTCGCGGCATACGCCCCGGCCGGTTGGAGGCGGGTGCGGTCACGCCCCGCCAGCGCTTGTGCAATGTCTTCGGCGGACGGCGCGAGCAGCCCGAGCACCGGGTGTTCTTTCGGGAAGTCGTACACCCCGCGAGCGAGGCGGCGAATGGTCCCCTCCCGGGCGAGCCGGTGGAGGGCAACGTCAACGGCCTCCCGGCTACCGATGTCCAGGAAGTCTGCCGGCACGAAAACGGCACCGTGCCCACGGGCGCGGATTGCCGCAACTATCCGGGAATCAATGGCTTGGGGTGACTTTTTCCTTCCGTTCATGTAAGGAATATTACCCTATTTTTCTTACAGAATCAAGGGTGTTGTGAATGGGAAAGGCGAAAACGAGGGGGTGGCCGAGTAACCGGGCGTGCGGGGTTTCTCACCGCCCGCACTTCATTCCTGCCGAGAAGGGCCGGATCGCAGAGTGTTAATCTGACGATGTTTCGCATGGCCATGAGAGCGGTTTGGCCCGCTTGCTACCAAGTCCGGCTCTCACTGCGGCCCGGATGATCCAGATTAGGGTCCAGACAGTTCCACATCAGTGAGTGGGATACGTTCTTGTTCGATACGCAAATTCTCCAGGCGACAAATGTCGAATGCGGCGGCTTCGGCTGAAGTGAGGTTGGCTGGAGTTGGGGCGTTGCTGCCGGTGCCGGCTCCTGCAATCTTGCGGTACCGGCCTATTGCTTCCGTTCCCATTAACAGGCTCTTGACCCGGGGAAACTCCGCACGCAGGGCCGACAAGATCTGGAACCCTTCAACGTCCAGGTCACCCCAGTAGGTGATCGGAATGGTCTCCAGCCACCGCACGGAACGCAATTCCGATACGGCACGGCCCAAGGCACCTAACCCGATCGACCGCCGGCGCGGGCGCAGGGTGAGAAGATTCACCTTGTTCTCGACGATCACAGCCTCTGCATCCCGAATTGGAAGACCGGCCAGACTGGAAAGCGGCAGGGACAACTCGGGCCACGGGCAATCCACTTCACGCTGAAGCTCTGGGTCCAGAAATCGAATAAAGACATGCGACTCTGGATAGCGAAGCCCGAAGCGGCGGCAAAAGTGAGTTTCGTGGCTGTGAATCGAAGCAGGTGGGAGAAGAAGGTCGAGCCAATCACGCAGG
>CAZBXY010000183.1:0-15846 GCA_964495365.1 uncultured Frigoriglobus sp.
CCGAGAAGGCCATCCCTTGGCTACACCACCCCAACTCGACTTCCGAATAGACCTGAACCCGCCCGCACTCCGGCTTGCACTTCTTTCAACCCCCGCGTATCTGCCGCACTCGAATCTCCGCGCGGAGGGTGACGCTCCGATGTCCGCACGCACCGCTGTCGTTCTCGCAATTACCGCGCTTGCGGGCGGCGGGTGTTCGTACAACCCCGGGTACTTCCCGTACCTGCTCCCGCCGGGCAAGATCGAACAGACGCACGCCAAGCCCCGCGCCTTCGGATACTTCCGCAACTTCGATCCCAAAGCGTGCCGGCTCGGCGTGACTCCCAGCGGGCAGGCCAACGCCCCGCTCGGCTCACAAATCGTTCTCGTCGCCACCGTTTTCGACAAGGACGGCCAACCGCGGCGCGACCGGCGCGTGGAATGGATGATCGACGGCCCCGGGAACATCGTCGAGGCCGACGAATCGGGCCTCTACGCCGGCCGCGGGTACAAGGTCGATAACAAGTACGCGGTCACCTACACCTCCTACATTCCGAAGAAAATCACACGCGGCAACGACGACGAAAAGGACGATGTCGCGATCGAACCGGGTCAGACGTTCATCGTCCTCAGCTCCGCGGTGCCCGGTGAGACGGTCGTGACCGCATACGCCCCGGAAGTGTTCAACTGGGACAACGGGCGCGTCGTCACAAAGGTACTCTGGGGCGACAGCCGGTTCTATTACCCCGAACCGGTCGCGGTGCGCGTGGGCGGCGAAACGACGCTCTCCACTCGTGTCAATCCGAACACCGCCGACGCGCAGGGCAACTTCCGCGTCCGCTATCGCGTCATCGACGGCCCGGCCGCGACGCTCGTCGCTCGCGGGACCGAAACGAGCCTTGCCGGCAGCGGCGGGAAGGAAGCCGAAGCGTACCTGGACGAGAGCGGCCCCGCGAGCGTTCGGCTCATTCAGAACGAGCCGAAAGCGGGCAAGACGCGCGTCGCGGTCGAGGTGATGAAGCCGCCGGAGAGCGGAACGGGACCGGGAACCGTCGTCGGACGGCGCGAGGTCACGGTCGAATGGGCGACCGCAAACGTGAAGCTGAACGTGAACGCACCGCCGGTCGCGAGCGCGATCGGCACGTTCCCGGTCACCGTGTCGCTCGACAACGTCGCCGGGGTCGAGAGCAAGGACGCGCGCGTGCGGATCACGCTGTCCGACGGCGCGACGCTGGCCCGCAGCGAACCGCCGCCGAACCGGCAGGACGAACGCGGCGGGTTGATCTTCGACCTGCCGCCGGTCGGCAGTAAGGGCAAGCAACAGGTCGCGCTTCAGGTGAAGCCGGGGCGCGTCGGGAACGTCACGGTCACCGCGGAGGCCGTTTCCGACGGGATGCAGGCCAGCACGAGCGCGACGACGCGCGTCGAGCAGGGAAAACTCCAAATGCTGCTGGAAGCGCCGCCGCTGGCGCTCGCGGGTGAGCGCATCCCGGTGCGCGTATCGGTCACCAACGGCGGCGCGGCCCCCGCCGACAACGTCACCGTCTGGGCGCGGTTCGATCAGGGGTTGCTCCACAACAACAGCCCGGGGCCGATCGAACTCGCCGGCGGCACGATTGCCCCTGGACAGACGAAGACGTTCGACCTTCCACTCACCGCGCGGGCCACCGGGCGCTACAGCGTTCGGGCCACCGCGACCGGTGACGGCAACCTCTCGGCCGCGGCCGATCCGGTCGTGGTGGAGGTGCGCCGGGCCGAACTTGCGGTCGCGCTCACCGGTCCGAAGCTCGCCTACCTCAATCAACAGGTCGATTGGTCGATCAGCGTGGCCAATCGCGGCGACGCGACCGTCACGAATGTGGTCGTTCGCGCGACGCTCCCGCCGGAACTGAAGATCACGAGTTCGGACAACGGCACGGTCGGCCCCGGGTCGGTCGAGTGGAAACTCGCGGAGCTGCGGTCCGGCGAGCAGAAGTCGTTCAAGCTCAGCGGCGAGGCGATCAAGCTCGCCCCGGGCGCCGGAATTACCGTCGCGGTGCTCGGCGATGCCGTCAGCAACGGCTCGACGGTCGGAACCCCGGTCGAAGGCAAGGCCGAAGCCGCGGTCGCGATCATCGGTACGCCGGCACTGGCGCTGGAACTCGCCACCCCGCCGGGCGTGGTGGAGGCCGGCAAGCGGGTGAAGTTCCAGATCCGCGTGAAGAACCAAGGAACCGTTTCGGCGCGCAACATCGAGGTCAGCGGGTTCGCCCCGCCCGAACTGAAGCCGGTTCGCGGCACCCTGCGCGCAGCCGAGATTGCGAACGCAAGTGAGGCTATGGCACGCGGGAGTCAACCGGGAGCGGCCGAAGCGACCATCGAGGCCAACGGCCGGATCGCGTTCCCGCGAATCGAGGAACTCCAGCCGGGCCAAACGCTGACGTTCACAATCGAGGTGGACGCCGAGCGCGCCGGCGACGCCCGGTTCCGCGCCGAGGTGAAGGCCGCCCACCTCAAAACGCCTCTGAAGGAAGAACAGGCGACGCGCGTGACCAATCGCTGATGCAAAAACGCCGCAAGTGGCCTTTTGCAGGATCGCACAACGCCTGTAGCGGAATCGAACGTCCGAGGGGGCAGGTTGGGTTGCGCAGGCTGTCACGTACAGTCGCAGAAAGAATTTTCCTCGCCGTAAGTTCTTTCCTGGTCGCAACTTGAAGCGAATTGGCTCGCTCCGTAATCGAGTTTTGGCACCGCGCGTGCATTAGGTAATGGCGAGCCGGTATGCGAGTCCCGGCTTAAAGACGAACACCACTCCAAACACGGGCCTGGGAGTAGTAGGGGGTATGCGAGTCCCCCCTACCGAATCCCAGGCCCCATCTCTTTTCCTACCGTTCGGTTTTGCTCGGCGTTGAACTCGCGTTCTTTGCGCCGGAACTCCTTCCCCCAGACACAACACCCGCGGTACGATGGGTTGGTGCGCCTGTCCGAACCCCCTCATTGAGGAAGCCCCATGTTCCGCACCTTGATTGCTCTCGGCGCGCTGGTGCTCGTCGCGACCGCGGCCAGCGCCCAGCCCGGGAACCTCCCGCTCTCGCCCGGTGTGGTGCCGGCGGCCCCGTTCGGCCCCGGGATGCCGATGATCGGCCGCTCGATGGCGCCGGCCCAACAACCCGCGATGGTGTACGGCGCGCTGATCCCCAACCGGTTCTTCGGCTCGCCGTACTACACGCCGTTCGGCGGCTACCCCGTGTACCCGTACGTCCCGGTCGCGACCCCGATCGTCATCAACGTGACGGACGTGACCACCTGGGTCGGGGACGTGTCGCCGTTCGCCCCGCCGGCGGCCGTTCAACCGCGGCGAACGCAAGTCGCGCCGTCGAACGAGTTCCCCGCGACGCTGGTGCTCCAACTCCCGGCCGCCGCGGAGGTGTGGCGCGACGGGAAGAAGGTCGAGGGCAAAGCGGCCGAGGAGTGGACCCTCACCTCGTCGGTGCTGAAGGCGGGCGAGCAGCACACGTTCGACGTGAAGGCCCGCTGGTCGAGCGGCGGAAAGACCTACGAGGCGAAGCGGTCGGTACCGGTGACGAGCGGTAACCGGAGCCGGCTGCTGGTCGTCTCGGGAGACGAGGTGCGGTGAAGGCAGACAAGGAGACACGGAGATGGGAGACATGGAGAGAAGACCGTGCTTTCTCTCCGTGTCTCCCATCTCCGTGTCTCCTTGTCTGCCGAATCGTCTCCGTGTCAATTAATCGGCGTAAACTAAATACATGCCCCTCCTCCTGGTGTTCTCGCTGGTCGCCGCGTGCCTGCCGGTCAAATGGCCGAAGCCACCGTTCGATCCGTCCTACGAGGTCGCCGGCGGGCTGACCGGCGGGAGCGTGGCACTCGTGCTGGCCGTCGCGTTCGCCCTCCGCACCTGGGTCGTGCGGACCGTGCGGCGCGATCCCGGGCGCCGGGTCGAGGTCGCCCAGATCTACGGCCGGTTGCGGCGCGTTCTCTTCTTCGTGAACATCTCCACCGCCGCGGCGTGCGTGCTCGGGTTCGGCTGGGGCTGGCTCGTGCAGCAAGAATTGCGTGTGCCGTGGAACGGCGAACCGGAACTGGCCCCGTTCGCGGAGTTCGCCGTTCCGGCCCCGTACTTCGTCATCCTCCTGGGCTGCTGGCTCATCTACTACGACGCCGAACGCGCATTGCACCGCGCGCTGCACGGCCCGCGGCCGTTCGCGTCGCGCGCCGCGTACCTGCTGCACAACGCGCGGCAGTTCGCGCTCGTGGCGATGCTCCCGGTGACGCTGCTCGTCGCCCAGCAGACGCTCAGCCGGTTCGCCCCGGAGACGACCCGCACCGACGCCTACCGGATCGCGTCGCTGGCGGTGGTGCCGGTCCTGATCATACTCATGCCACTTTTGCTGAAGCCGCTGTTGGGGCTGAAGCCGCTGCCCGCCGGCCCGGTCCGCGAGCACCTCGAAGCGCTCGCAGAGCGGCTGAACTTCCGCTACACCGACTTCCTCCTGTGGCCGACGCACGGGGCCGCGGTCAACGCGCTGATCGCCGGGCTGATCCCCCGCGCGCGGTACGTGGTGTTCACCGACCGCATCCTGGAGGAGTTCCCGCCCGACGAGCTGGACGCGGTACTCGGGCACGAGATCGGCCACGCCAAGCACGCCCACCTGCCGCTGTACGCGGCGTTCCTGGTCCTGAGCCTGTCGGTGCTGTCGGCGCTGTTCCTGTTCCTGTTGCAAGCGCTCGACGCGGCGCAGGCCGAGCAATGGGTGCGGGTGCGGGAACACACGTGGCTGTTGTTGGCCCCGGTGGCGGCGGTGGCGGTCTACCTGTTCGTGGTGTTCGGCGCGCTGTCGCGCCGATGCGAGCGCCAGGCGGACGTGTACGGGTGCAAGGCGGTGTCGTGCGGGAACCCGAACTGCACCGGGCACGACGGCGCGACGGTCTACCCGCCGGGCGGCGCCTGCCTGTGCCCCACCGGGATCCGCACGTTCGCCCGGGCGCTGGACCGCGTCCACGACCTGAGCGGGCTGGGCGCCGAGCACCCCGCGCCGCGGTCGCTCCGCGAGGTGCTGCGGGCCGCGCTCCAGTGGGTGCGGCACTGGCAGCACGGCCCGATCCCGCGGCGGGTCGCGTACCTGCACACACTGATCGACCGCCCGGCGCTGGAACCGCGGTTCCAGCGCGGCGTATTCGTGTTCAAGTGGGCGCTGATGCTATCGCTGGCCGCCGCGCTGGTCGCACTGGGGCAGGCGGTCGGCTGGAAGGATCTGTTTGAAGCGATGTGAACGCATCCGAAGATGATTCTTGTGGGGTGGGCCTCTGGCCCGCCAGACCAGTTCGGCAGGCCAGGGGCCCACCCCACAAGAAGCGACTCGCACGATCCACTCTCACCCCTCACTTCTTCTTCGGCATCGGGGCCGGGTCGGCGGCCTTCGCCGGCGGCTTTTGCTTCCAGAACTCGGTGAGCGCGGGCGCGTCCGGCGGGGCCGAATCGGCGGGAGCGAGCAGGACGCCGTACTCGCGGACGTGAAACCGCGCCTTGCGGTTGGGGCCGTTCAGGTCCGGAGGCGCGAAGGTCAGGCTTCTCGACAACTCTTGCCCACAGCCGCGGGGCGGCTGGCGTGTCACGCTCCGCCCGTCGTGTTACCGTTCGCGTACCTGAGCCACCGTGGTCGCGCAGATCGATTCTCATCCGGCCCCGGACTTCCCGGCGATGCACCGGTACCGGCCTCGCTACGTCCGACTCGTTCTGGTCCTCACGGCCTCGCTCCCGATCCCGGCGGGGTCTCGTCGGCAGGCGCGGGAGGTGATGAGGTGCACGAACCCGGCGCGTGCGGGTCCGGCGAGGCGGCAAAAGGGACTGCGTGTGATCCCAACGCGCACGCGCACGCGCACGCGCCGGCGCCGGCGCCGGATTTGCATGCCGATGAGGCCGGCCAGCGAGTGGCACCGAACGACCGGATTCTCGCGCCCGTCGGACTCGGCTCTCGGTGGTGACCGCCCGTCGCTCTCTTTACTGCTTTTTTCTGCTACTCCCCACCCTTCCCGAGGTGCATCATGACTCGATCTTGGTTGTCCCACGTCGCGCGACTGCTCAAGACCACGAAGACGCCGGCCCGGCCGCCGGGGTGGCACCCGCGGCTGGCCGTCGAGGCGCTGGAGGACCGCGCCGTCCCGGCCTCGTACACGTTCAACGCGACGGCGAACACCCTGCTGATCACCCTCGAGACGAACGAGGTGCTCTCCGTCACGGCCGACGCCACCAACACGACGTTTGCCCTCAGCGGCGGCGACGGCACCCCGGTGTTCACGCAGAACGGCGGCGACCCGGCGACGAGCGGCGACGGGACCGCGACCATCGCCATCGCCAACACCGACCTCACCGGCTCGTTGACGGTCAATAACACGGGGGTGACCGAGCCGTCGAACAACGACGTCACCTTCGCGGGCGGCACGGTCACCTCCGGCACGATCGCGGTCACCTTGACCGACACCAACGGCGCCTCGGACCAGGACGACATCGCGCTCAGCGGCGGCGCCACGCTCGCTGGCGGCCCGGTGACCCTCGGCACCCAGAACGGCAGCGTGGCGGTGGGCGCGGGCACCGCCATCAACGCGGCCGCGGGCACCAACGCCGCGCTGACCGGCGGCCTGGGCCTGACGATCAACGGCGCCCTCTCGACCAGCGGCGCCGGCACCATCTCCCTCACCGTTGATCCCGCGGCCACCGACGTGAACGCGAGCGTCGGGGGGACGGTCACCATCTCCTCGACGGCGACGATCACTTCGGGCACGGCGGTCCAGATCACCGGCGGGAACCAGGACGACACGTTCGACCTGACCGCTCAGGCGGGGGCGGCGCTATCGGTCGGCGGCGGGGCCTCGACCACGACCGCCCCGGGCGACCGGCTAACGGTTCGGGGGACCGTGAACACGTTCACGCCCGGCGGCACCGCCGGCAGCGGCACCTTCACGTTCACCGGCGGCGCCCAGTCGATCACCTTCACCGGCGTGGAGACGCTCGGCCCGACGGTGAGCGTGTCGGTGACCAACGGGGCCGAACCGGGCACCGACGGGTCGATCACGTTCACCCGGACCGGCGACCTGTCGCAACCGCTGACGGTCAACTTCACCATCGGCGCGGGCTCGACGGCCACGTTCGGGACCGATTACGCGCTGGTGGCCGGGGCCAACACCACCTTCACCTTCAACCAGGCCACCGGCACCGGCACCGTCACTTTCGCCGCCGGGTCGGGCACGGCGGCGCTCGTCGTGGACGTGACCGACGACAACGCCAACGAGACGACCGAGACGGTGGTCGCCAACGTTGCCGCGGCGACCAGTGGTCAGTACACCGTCGCCCCCGGCGCCGGCACGGCGACCGTGGCGCTCGCCGACAACGACCCGAGCAACAACGGCGACAACGGGAGACGAACCCGGGCCCGGCCCTCGTTCTCGGGCGCGCAGGTCTTCGGCAACCAGATGTTCCTGTTCGGCCCCGACGGGGAGGTCAAGGCGGTCGTCCCGGTGACCCCGGGCACGCAGGTCGCCTTCTCGGACCTCACCGGGGACGGCAACGGCGACGTGCTGATGATCTCCCCGCAGATGGCCGTCCTGGTGGACGGTCAGACCGGCAATTTCCTGGCCGTGATGGCCGACTTCGACGGCGACCGTGTGGCGGACCTCCTCCTGTTCGCCCCCGACACCGGCTCCCCGCGGTCGGTATTCCTCAGTCGGCCCGGGCAGGTGTTCTCGTTCTCCTGAACCCCGACCGGGCCGCGCCTACCGCCGCTCGCGGGGTGAGGTTGGTCGCGCCCCGGCACCGCGCCTGCGGTGTTCCGGGGCGCGGTCACCCCGGCCGGGGGCGAAGTCCTCGGCGACCGGTGAGCGCGAACCGCGGTCCCCTTTTCTGTGTCGCCCCGTTCGCCCTCACTTCTTCTTCGGCATCGGGGCCGGTTCGGGGTCGGCGGCCTTCGCCGGCGGCTTCTGCTTCCAGAACTCGGTGAGCGTCGGGGCGTCCGGCGGGGCCGAATCGGCGGGGGCGAGCAGGATCCCGTACTCGCGGACGTAGAACTGTGCCTTGCGGTTGGGGCCTTTGAGATCATGGGCGGGAAGGAAGGTGTGGTCCTCGAACAACTGGAACCACGCGCCGACGGTCAGTTCCTCGCCCTCGGACGTGATCGTGCCGACTTGAACGAGCGGTCCGCGAACGGTCACGTCCAACCCCGCCTCCTTCTTGAACATCTCCAGCGCCTGCTCGATCGTGACCCGCTCGCCCTTCGCGCCGAGCTTCACCGACTTGTCGAGCGCCGCCCGGATGCGGTCGGGGATCGGCCCCTTCACCGCCGCGGCTCGCGCCTGAAGCAGCACGGCGCGGTGGTGATCCAGCAGGCGAGCCAACTTATCGGCGTCATGCGCTGCCACGACTGCGTCATCCAAACCGGCCCACACCCGCAAAACCTTGTCGTGCCCCGGGTCGCCGACCCCCGCGACACCCGCCCCGCTGGTGAGCAGCTTCAGTTCGGTCTCGGCCCGCGCCAGCGCCGCCTTCGCCGCGGCCAGTTTCTCCCGTTCGGCGATCATCTGCGCTTGCGTGATGTAGTTCAGCTTGACCATCCGCTCGGCCCACGCCGCCCGCTCCGCGGCCTGTTCCACCATCGCCTTGTGTTCCTCGACCGCGGTCTTGACCGTCAGCGCCCGGAGCGTGACTCCCTGTCGGACCTTCGTCAGTTCCGCCTCGGCCAGTTGGATCTTGGCCTGCGACACGCGCACGTCCGGGTCGTTGGCCAACACCGTGGCGATGGCCGCGTCGGTCGGGGCCGCCCCGCCGGTGAGCAGTTTCAGTTCGGTCTCGATCTCGGCCAGCGCCGCCTTCGCCGCCTCGAGCAGGTCGCGCGCGTCGAACAAATCCGCGCGCGATCCCGTGCCGGCCTGATGGGCCTTCAAGACGGTGTTGTAGCGCTCTTCCGCCGACTTCACCCGCACCTTGAGCGATTCGCCCTTGGCCCTGAGTGTCACCACCCGGGCCGTCACCGCCTGCCGGGCCTTCGCCAGTTCCGCTTCCGCGAGCTGGATCTTGGCCTTCGCCACGCGCACGTCCGGGTCGGTCGCCAGCGCCGCGGCGATGGCCGCGTCGGTCGGGTCGGTCGGCTTCTTGTCCGTCTTCTCGCCGACCGGCTTCTTGTCGGCCCCGGTCGGCGGTTGACCGGCTGCCGCGGTCAGGGCGAACAGCGCCAGCGCCAGGATCGCGCTAGCCGTCAGTAGTCGTCGCATGGACTTTCTCCTTGAAGGCCGCGTTCTTGAGGGATGTCAGGAGCCACGAATCGCCCGGTTCCGGTGACAACGCGGGGTCGCCGCCGCGGGCGAGGAACAGTCGGTAGCAGCGGGCGGCGTTCGCGTAGTCCTGCTCGGCGCTCAGGTACGCGTCGCCGGCCTGCCGGTAGAGGACCGCGGAACTCATCCCGTCGGCCTGCTCGGCGTCGAGTTCGAGTTTCTTCGCGCTCCGCGGCGCGTCCGGCACGGTCGGTTCCGCCGACGCGCTCAGAATGGGCGCAAGTACCGGCACGAGAACGACTACTGTCGGTGCGGGTGCCGAAACGAGAACCGTTTCGCGCTCGCGCGGCGCCCACCACGCGCCGATCCCGATCCCGCCGGCGAACACGGCCGCGACCGCGGCGAACTGCCCCGCGCGGCGCGCCCATCTGCCAAGAGCGAGCCGGCGCTGTGTTCGGCGCAGGAGCGCGGCGCGCAAACCCGGTGTGTCGCCCGTTTGCGGCGGGGCGAGCAATTCGGCCAGGTCGTCGGGGTTGTCAGTCATGGGTCTGCTCGTAAACGGCGCGGAACGCCTGCCGGGCGCGCGCCAACAGCGATTCAACGGCCTTCGGCGACTCCCGCCGGCGGGCCGCGATCTCGTCCACCGTGAGCCGGTCGAGGTACTTCGCGCGGAGAACGGCTTCGTAGTGATCGGGCAGCGCGGCGAGCGCGGTGGCGACGCGCGCGGCCTTATCTTCGGCGCCGGTCGAGTCGTCCGCGGCGCGGTCGTCTTCAGGCACCAGCGCCCGCGCCCGAACTTTCTGGCGCCCGCGGGCGCGGATGGCGCCGCGCGCGGCGTTCGAGGCGATCCCGCACAACCAGTCGAAGAACGTGCCGCGCGCCGGGTCGAAGCTGCGCAACCGGCGCACCGCGACAAGCCACGTTTCTTGCAGCACGTCGTCGGCGAGGTCGCGCAGGCCCCCGCACCGCCAGCGGACGTAGCCGGCGAGCCGGTCGAAGTGCGCATCATACCACTGGCGCCACGCGTCCGTGTCGCCGGCCAGCACCGCGTCGCGGAGGGTCCGCTCGCGCCAGGCGTCGCACTCGTTCATCCGCCGGTCCGTCGGGTCGGGGTCCGCACCGGGATATTGTCCGCGCCGGGGGAAATCCTTCGCGAGAAATCGGGCGACACCGGGCGAATCCTCAGGAAGAGAGCTGATGCCAGCCCCGAACCTTTTTCCCTGAGCTGCCTCAGTGGAAGTAGGTGCAGTTACTGATTCCACCGAGGAGTCGACATGACCCCCGCGAGGAAAGTCATCGTGAACAGGATGATCGAGCGGAACCTCGAGCAATACGACGGGTTCTTTGACCACGCCTGGGCAACGGAATTCACCGATGGCATTCACCCCCACCTCAGCGATGCGGCGAACAACCTCTGCTTGGTGTGGAAGGAGGCATCAAACACCCACCGACTACCCTGGCTCATGGTCCACCAGATGAAGAGCTTCGCCGAGGGCTTTATGAGTGGGCACAAGTCACAAACGGCCAAAGTGGTCGAACAGTTTCAGGCGTGGGTGAAGGGAGTTGCGGGGGCTCAAGCGGCTGCACACGTTGTACGTCGCGGAACGTCTGCTCGACGACCCAGGAGCGAAGGATCTGCGCACCGCGTTGCCGCGTTGTCAAATTAGCCGCTAACCGGCCCACGGGCTCAGCTACGGACGCAAGGCGCGTCCGGTGTTGGAGAAGGAGTAGCGTTCGCTCACTCGACCTGATACGGGCTGTTCGGGTCTTTCTCGTGGCGGATCTCGTCCACCGGTTCTTGCTTCAACCATCCGGCGTAGAGCCGGTTCGCGGCGTTGAACACCCACCCGTCCTTCTCGCCGACGTTCTTGTATGCGTGGACCACGCCGGCGGGCACGATCAGCGCGACCGGCGCGCTCTCGCCCACCTCGCGCACTTCTTTCGCGCCGAACGTCGGCGAGCCTTTGCGCGCGTCCCACAGGTAGACGCGGAACGTGGACGGTCCGGTAAAGCAGAAGTAATCGGCCTGGTCGGCGTGTTCGTGCGGTCCGCGCGTGACACCGGGCTTGGTCATCGAGACGTAGGCCATGACCGGGTGGAACTGCGGCGGCACGAGGTCGTTGCGGAACAGCTCGACGAGCCATCCGCGCGGGTCGGTGAAGAACTTCAGCGGGACCCACGCGACATCGTGGATCGGCCCGCGCTCGACATACTTCGGCAGGGGAACGTTCATGGCGGCTCGCCAGCGACAGGGGCAGTGTGCCCTGCGATTGTGCGACCGCGAGCGTTCGGCGTCAACCGCGTCACTCGGCGTCCACCACAACCACACCCTTCAGCCCCCCGACCGCGAGCGTCAGCCCGTCCGTGGCGTAGGCCAGTCCGGTGACCCAGCCGACGCCGAAGTCCCGCTCGGCCAGCACCGCGCCGGTGGCCGCGTCGGCGAACACGATCGCACCGCTGGCGTGTCCGATCGCGAGCGCCGGCCCGTCCGGGGCGAGCGCCAGCGCCGTGACCGACCCGTGTTCGGTGCGGACGCCGGCGACCGGTTGCGGTCGCCGCAAGCTCCACACCGTCACCCCGCGGCCGTCGCTGGTGGCGACCCATTCGCTGCGTGCGGACACGGCGACCACCTTCGCGCCGGCCACCGTCGGCACGAACGATTCGACCGGGCACACCGCGACGCCCCATTCGCCGGCCAGGACCAGATAGCCGCCGACGAGCGCCGCACCATCGGCGGTTTCGCCTCGCTCCGCCGTCGGGTTCGCCAGCATCCACACGCCCCCGCGCTCGGTGAGGCTCCAGTGAAACACGCTCGTCTGCCAGCGCAGAAACCCGGATGGCCGGAGGTGCGCGGCGAGCATGAATCGCCCGTCTGGGGTGAACGCCAGCCCGCGGGCCCAGTTGTCCGGTGCGGTCGGGGTGTTTTCGTCGCGCGGGACGAACGCGCGGTTAGGCACGAACTCGTCGATCCCCGTGAGCGGGTAGAAGTGGATGCCGGTAAACGGCCGCGGTTTCTCCTTGGCGAACTGCCTGCGCAAAACGCTCGGCGGCGTGGCGGTCGGCGGGCGCGCCGGGGGTGCGACCGCCGTGGCCCAGAACGAGTTGGAAATGCCGGCGAACGCGAGCGTGCGGCCGGTCGGGTGAAACGCCAAACCGGTGATCGGCCCGGCGTGGTCGATCCCGGTGATCTCCCAGTCGAGGCTGCGGGTCCAGCAGAGCACCGCGGCGCGGCCGTCGGGCGCGGGGCGGCCGATCCCGGCGAGTACGTCGCCGTCCGGCGAGAACGTCAGGCACGACACCCCGTCGCGCGGGCATACGAGCTTCTGCATGGTCGTTTTAGAGTAGTAGGCACACTCCGTGTGCCGTCGCAATACGAGAGGAGTAGCGACGACACACAACCGCCAAGCGTCGTGGGAGGAAGTACTCAAACCATGTGCCGTCGCGATACGGGAGGAGTAGCGACGGCACACGGAGTGTGCCTACTACTCTAAAACGGCACGTCCTCGGGGTCGCCGAACAGCGTGGGGCCGCTGATCTGCGGCTTCAGCTTCGGCTTGCGCCGCGGCGCTTCGGGCGGTTGGACTATCCGCCCGTTACTGTTCGCCGGCGGCGCGGCACTAACAGGTAATTCGTGCTGCTTCTCCAAAGATTCGAGAACCGCCGTCGCACGGGCGAGCACCGTTTCCGGCACGCCGGCGAGCCGGGCGACGTGAATCCCGTAACTCCGCTCCGCGCTGCCCGGGGCGATCTTGTGGAGGAAGATGATTTCCGTGTCCAGTTCGCGGACCAGCACGTTGTAGTTCCGCAAGCGGGGCAACGCGGTGGCGAGTTGCGCGAGTTCGTGGTAGTGCGTGGCGAACAGCGCCCGACAGCCCATGTTGTGCAGGTACTCGGTCATCGCCCACGCCAGCGACACGCCGTCGTAAGTGCTCGTCCCGCGGCCGATCTCGTCCAGAATCACGAGGCTCCGCACGGTCGCGTTGTTCAGGATGTTCGCGGCTTCGGTCATTTCGACCATGAAGGTCGATTGCCCGCGGGAGAGTTCGTCGCTGGCCCCGACGCGGGTGAAGATGCGGTCCGTCAGCCCGATCCGGGCGGATTTCGCAGGTACGAAGCTCCCGACGTGCGTCATGAGTGTGATGAGAGCGATTTGCCGCAGAAACGTACTCTTCCCGCTCATGTTCGGGCCGGTGACGAGCCAGAACGTCCCCGCGTCCCCGCCGAACGCGGTGTCGTTGGGCACAAACGTGCCCGGCGGCAAGATTTGATCGAGAACCGGGTGCCGGCCGTCCTTGATGTCGAGCGTCGGTTCTTCGACCAGCACCGGGCGCACGTAGTTCCGCGCCGCGGCCAGCTCCGCGAGTGCCGCGAGCAAATCGAGCACCGCGAGCACCTCCGCGGTGTTCAGGAGCCGCGGGGTCTGCGCCGCGACCTGGTCGCGGATGGTGAGGAACAGTTGCAGTTCGAGCGCCTTGCTCCTGTCCTGCGCCGTGACGACCTTCTCCTCGTGCTCGATCAGTTCCGGCGTGTAATAGCGCTTGGCGTTCTTGAGGGTCTTGCGGTGCTTGTATTCCGCCGGCGTCTTCGTCTCGTTGGCGTTGGTGATTTCGAGGTAGTAGCCGTCGATCTCGTTATACCCGACCTTCAGGCTCGCGATCCCGGTGCGGGTGATCTCGGCGGCCTGATAGCGCGCGATCCAGGCTTTACCGTCGGTCGCCAGCGACCGCAGTTCGTCCAGTTCCGCACTGAACCCGGCGCGGATGACGCCGCCTTCCTTCGCGAGGTGCGGCGGGTCTTCCTCGATGGCTTTATCGAGCAGTTCGCGGATGTCGGGGCACAGTTCGAGCCGCTTCTCCAGGTCTTGAAGGAGCGACGACCGGCGCCCGCCGAGCTTGGCCTTCACCGCGGGCAACTTGCGGAGCGTGCGGGCGATTGCGCAGAGGTCGCGCGGCCCGGCCTTCGCGGTCGAAACGCGCGTCGTCAGGCGCTGAATGTCCGCGCAACTTTCGAGGTGTTCGCGCGCACTCCGCCGCAGAGCGTGGTCCTTCAGGAGTTCTTCCACCGCGTCCAAGCGGGCGTTGATCGACTCCAGGTTCGTGAGCGGGGCGAGCAGGCTGTCGTGCAGGAGCCGGGCGCCCATCGGCGTGACGGTGCGGTCGAGTACCGACAGGAGCGAGCCGTCGCGCTGGTTGTCGCGAAGCGTGCGCGTCAGTTCCAAACTGCGCCGCGTGACTTCGTCGAGCGTGAGGAGCGCGTCCGCGCGGTGCGGGCGCAGCCTTCGGATGTGCGCCAGGCTGGCTTTGAGCGTTTCCTGAAGGTAAATGATGACCGCACCGGCCGCGACCAGGCACGGTTGGTCGTCCGTAAAGCCGAACCCGGTGAGCGTGCCGACCGCGAAGTGCGTTTTGAGCGCCGCCAGCGCGGTCGAGGGGTCGAAGGTCCAGTCCGGGCGCGCAACGCGACTCCGCGGCAGGTACGCGCCGGCCGCGGCCGTCACCGCGGGCACGAACCCCTCGGCATACAGGCACTCGCTCGCGTTCAGCCGGGAGAGTTCGTCGCCCAGTCGGTGCGCGGGAACGTCGGCCGCGGCGAACGATCCGGTCGAGAGATCGACCCACGCCAGCCCAAACGTGCCGGGCTTGGCGCCGGCGGCGATCGCGACGAGGTGATTCGGCGCCCGCGGGTCGAGCAGCACGTCATCGACGACGGTGCCCGGCGTGACGACGCGGTTCACCTCGCGGTGGATGATCTTCTTCTTGGGGTCGGGTTCCTCCATCTGCTCGCACACCGCGACCCGGTGCCCGGCGCGGAGCAGGATCGCGAGGTAGTGTTCGAGTTTGTGGACCGGCACCCCGGCCATCGGGATCGTGCCGTCGCGCTTGGTGAGCGTGATGCCCAGCACGCGCGAGCCGAGTTCGGCGTCGTCCTCGAACAGTTCGTAGAAGTCGCCGTTGCGGAACAGGACGATCATCCCGGGGTGCAGGGTCTTCGCGTCGTGGTACTGCTGCATCATGCGGGACATAGGCTTGGCCCGTCGGAAGAGTCGAAGGTCGTAAGGTCGTAAGGTCGAAAGTCGCGGAGCGGCTTGCGCCGCGACAGAAGTGTATCGGAATGTGGAGCGGAGTGGAATGAACGAAGTGGGCGAGTCACAGGCTTGAAGGCGGTCAGGCCCCGGGAGGCCGGCGCACCGTTCGGGTCTGCCCCGATCCTTCGGCGGTGATGCGGATGTCGAGTTGGTCGGCGGTGATGGTGTAGGCGATGTGGAGTTGCTTGTCGGGGTCCAGCCGCGTGCCGTGCTTGATGGCGTCGATCAGAACTTCTTCGATCTCCAGTTTGAGCGCGAAAATATCGTGTTCGGGGTAACCCGACGACCCGAGCGCGTCTTCGATGAGATCCTGAACGAGCCGCAAGCCGACCAGGTCGCCGGGAACGGTGAGTTCGGTGGCCATCGGCGGCCTCACTCAAGAGGCTTCGCGGACTTTCGACATGCTGACGACGTTGCCCTTGCCGTGGTACTCGACCTCGGTCATGAACCCGCGCATCAGCAACAGGCCGCGACCGCACGGGCGGTCGATGAACCGCTCGTCGGTCGGGTCGGGCACGTCCTCG
>CAZBXY010000184.1:0-15747 GCA_964495365.1 uncultured Frigoriglobus sp.
TCTCTGGCCCGCTCCCTGCCGGTCGCGGCTCTATTGGTTGGTCGTCACCTACGCACGAGACGCCCCTTCACTTCTTCAAGTGCTTGTCGATGAACTCGTAAGCGGTCTTGCGGGCGTCGGCCGGGAAGTCGTGCCCGGCGTCGGGGTAGATCGCCTTCAGGTTGTCGGCCGCGTTCAGCTTCTTGTAGGTCGGCTCCGCGAACGCGATCACGTCGCGCACGCCGGCGACGGCGAAGTTGTCGTCCTTTTCGGGGGCCACCGCGAGAAACGCGCGCGGGGCGAAGCTCGTCACCACGTCGGTGAAGTCGAACGGCACCTTCTTCGGGTCGTTGCCGTACTCGGAGGCGATCCGCGGCATGTAGCGGTCGCTCGTCCAGCCCTTCAGGTCGCCACCGTAGTACTTCGCGAAGCTGCAAAACCCGCAAGACGACACGATCACCTTGAGGCGCTCGTCGAACGCGGCGGTGAACATCGCGTTGTGCCCGCCGAGCGAGTGGCCGATGACGCCGATCCGCTCGCCGTCCACTTCCGGGAGCGATTGCAGGTAATCGACCGCGCGCATGTTGTTCCAGATCGCTTTCATCGTGCCGGAGGCGTAGTCGCCGCGTTTGAACGCCGCCTGAAAGTCGTACTTGTACGCGCCGAAGCTGGGGTAGTCCGGCACGAGACAGACGTAGCCGCGCCGCACCAGGTGGAGCGCGTAGTGCAGGCTCGCCCGGCCGCCCAACCCGGCCGGTTCGCCCTTCCCGATGACGACCGTCTGGTGCAGGCAGAGCACCGCGGGGGCTTTCTGGTCCTTCGTGGCGCCGGAGGGCACGAGCAGAAAGGCCGGGACGCGGTCGCCTTTCTCGGTCGCAAATGAGACCGTCCGGCGCGCGTAGTCGTCGAGTTTCTCCTCGCTCACCACCTTCGCATCGAGCGGCACCTTGCGGTCGGCGCCGGGGAGCGGGCCCATCGCGAGTTCCATCTTCTTGCGGATGGCCGCGCGGTCCGGTTCATCGGCGCGGAGTGCGGGTGTGGGTGCGAGCGCGAGTGCTAGGCAGAGGAGAAGGCGCGGCATGGCAGCTCCAGTAGAAGAGTTCACCACAAAGGCACCAAGATCGCACAAAGAACCACTAAGTGAAGAACTATTCTTTTCTGCCTTCTTCGTGGCCTTTGTGGTGAACTCTTTACTCTTCGCTTTCGGGTTGTTCGGTGGCGCCCATTTTCGGTTCTATCAGTGGCGGGACGGGCGCCCGCCGGGCCTCCTCGGCCAGCGCGAACAGCAGGTGCGGGTTCGGCACGCCGGCGAGGTCCACCAGCGCCCACGGGAGCCACTTGCCCGCTTGCTTGATGCTCAGTTTCCCCTGTGCGACCGTGAGTTCCTTCAGCTCGCGCCACGGGAGGAACTTCCCCGCGTGCCACAGCCCGACGAACCCAACGTCGAGTTCGCCGAACGACATGCGAGCGCCGTCCTGGAACCGGGCGCGGGTACGGGACCACAGCGCCGTGAACGTCCGCTTCTGCACCTCCGCGGCGAGCTGGTCGTAGTCGGATAGCGCCGGGCCGAAATGGACCTCGGTCCCGTCGGTGCGAACGACCGTGAGTCCAGCGTCCCACAGTTTGAACGTCGGGATGTCGGCGGGCAACCAGCAGGCGAGCAAGTTGCCGTCCGGGTCGTAGGTGAGTTCCGCGGCCTCGGCCCGCTGCACGCGCAACTTGACGGTCTCGATTTCGTTCCACGGGAAGGAGTCCACCTCGCCGCGGCGTAAGCGCAAGAGGCCGGTGGGGTACACCAGAACGAACAGCCCGCGGTTGCGGTACATGTGCAACAGGAGCGACGCCCCGGACAGCGGCGGGAGGAGCAGGAACAGAAACTCGAAGTGGCCGAACGTGGCCGGGCCGTGGACCCACCACAGGTAATTGGCGACGACGCCGTAGAGGAGCAGCAGCACGCCGAGGGCCAGCTTCGCGAGGAACCGCCCGCGGCTAATGCGGAACAGCGCTTCCGGCTCGCCCAGCTCGGTGACCGCGCGTTCGAGGTGATCGTCGCCCGACAGGTCCATGCGGCCCTCTGCGGAGGAACAGCCGTGAACTGTATAATACCCCACAGCAGTGAAGTTCGCCAACCCAGCGACGATCGCGCTCCGCTGCGCGTCGCGGCTACGCAAAAGGTTCCTCCCATGCTCGTCGTCATGCAGCCGCACGCCGCCGCCTCGCAAATCGCCAAAGTGGTGAAGGTCATCGAATCGCAAGGTCTCACCGCGCACGTGATGCCCGGGGCGACGCGAACGGCCATCGGCATGACCGGCAACACCGGGGCCGTCGATAAGGGACTGTTCGAGGTGCTCGACGGCGTCGAAGAGGCCATTCGCGTCACCAAGCCGTACAAGCTCGCCAGCCGCGAGATGAAACCCGACGACACCAGCATCAAATTCGCACAAGGGACCGTCGGGCCGAAGACGTTCACGATCGTCGCCGGGCCGTGTTCGGTCGAAAACGAGCCGATCATGCTCAAAACGGCCGAACACCTGGTGAGCAAAGGAGTGAAGTTCCTGCGGGCGGGCGCGTTCAAGCCGCGGAGCAGCCCGTACAGCTTCCAGGGGCTGGGCCTCGAAGGGCTGCGCATCCTCCAGAAGTGCCGCGAGCGCACCGGGATCGCGATCGTCACCGAGCTGATGGACACGGAGTACGCCAGCGCCGTCGAGGAAGCGGCCGACATCATTCAGATCGGCACGCGAAACATGCAGAACTTCTCGCTGCTGAAGCGAGTGGGCAAGTGTCGCAAGCCGGTGGTGCTGAAGCGCGGGATGAGCGCGACGCTGGAAGAGTGGCTGATGGCAGCCGAATACATCATGGCCGGCGGCAACTACGACGTGATCCTGTGCGAGCGCGGCGTCCGCACCTTCTCCGACCACAGCCGCAACACGCTCGACCTCTCCGTGATTCCTCCTGCAAAAGCCCTGTGTCACCTGCCGATCTTCGTGGACCCGAGCCACGGCACCGGCAAGCGGGCTTACGTCCCGGCGATGTCGCTCGCGGCCCTGGCCGCCGGCGCCGACGGGCTGCTGCTGGAGGCGCACCCGGACCCGGACCACGCCATGTCCGACGGCGCCCAGTCGCTCGACTTCACCGGCCTCGACGCGCTGCTGACGCGCCTCAAAGCGCTCGCCCCCGCGTTCGGCCGGGCGATTTAAGCCGGCTCATTCTTCTACCATCTCGCGAACCCACGCGGCGTTCACCGCGGTCCGCGTGGCGCGCCAGCCGTAGTCCATCGCGCCGAGATCAACGAGCGACGGATCGAGCTGAACCATCTGTTCCAGCGCAACGATCATCGCGTCTTGGGCGGTCACCGGGTCGCCGGTATGGAACTGCCACGCGCCGTCCGCGTCGTGGGTCACGAGGCGAATCGGTTGCTTCTCGCGGACGATTTGCCGCGTGGTGAATGTCGCGACGTTCGGAGGGTCGGGGAACGGCCAGCCGTGTGGCCAGCGATCGGTTCGACCCAGTACCCGCTGGCGCCAGAACAGTTCCGCCGGGTAATCGGCGTCCCACGAGAAGCGGCCGTCCCGGTCGGGCCAGACGATTTGCAGAACGGGGAAGTCGCACCCGCGGTACAGCCAGGTCGCGTAGCCGAGATACTCGCGGTAGTACCGGGGATCGACCGCGGCGAACACCGCGGGGTAGCCCCCGAGTATTCCGTCGCGGCGCTCACCGTCCGCGAACCGCTGGCCATTCCGGAGCAACTCGCCTGCGTGATTGATTAATCCCTGCGCGGTCTGCGGTTTCTGCCCGACGATGAGCAGTTCCGGCGCGCCAAGCGTGTGATACAACCCGACCGAGAAGCTGTAACTCGGTCCCTCGTCATCCTCTTCGATTCCGATTACCGACCAACCGAATTCGGCAATGTGACCGAGAATCGCCCGGTCCTGATCGTCGTCGGGTTCGGGCAAGGGTCGTCCGGTCATTAACAGCCCTCGGTGTAACCGCGATTCACGCCGCCTTGAGTTGCAGCACGCAGCGGTTCGGGAGGCGGATCGCGACCGTTTCCCCCAGGCCGATCAGCACCTCCTCGCCGGGGTCGAGCCACCGCACCGCCGGGGCGACCAGCTTTGTGCCGTTCAAGGGCGGGCGCAGGCCGCCGCCGATTCGCGGGACGCCGTTGGTGAACACGATCCCGCCGCCCGGCGCGCCGCGGAGCGTGAAATGCGCTCGGCTCACCCAGTTGTCCGTCGGATCGCCTCCGCGAAGGACCGATTGACCGCTGTCCGGCAGGATCGGCGTGGGGGAGTAGGCAGGGTCGAGGTAGGGCACCGGGCTGCGGCCGGTCGAGCGGCCGACCACGATCAGCCGCTCCGGGGCCAGACACAGCGCCAGTTCCGCGACCGATCCGGGGACCTCGTGAACCAGCGTGGCGTCGCCGATCGACGTACCGGGGCAGGTCCAGAAGGTGACCGAGGGGCCGTCGAGCAGCGCGACGTGGCACCGCGACCCGCCGCCGGCGGGTTCGGGGTGTGAGCCGTTCGCAGAAGTGCCGTTCATCGCTGCCCCGGGCGGAAGTCGGGCGAGCGCGATCCCGCCGCTGTGGGAAGCGTAAAGCACGCCGGGTTCGGAGTCCAGTGGGACAATAACAGAACCGGCGGGATCGGAATTCCAACCGTGCGCACCGATCGTCCGAACGGGGTTGTGGTTCGACGGCCAGTTTCCGCCCGGTGAACGGGTCGCCCCGTAGCCCCACGAGTACGAACGGCAGCGGGCAGGAGGCCAACCAAGACGGCGAAGACGCGAACCACGACGAGGAACTCGAGCGGTGGGAAGCCACGTCGAACGCGGGCCGTAATTCCCACGGCGCTCTACTCCTTGAGGACGGACAGAAGGGGAAACAGTCACCGGTTTGTTCCCCACACGCCCGAACCGGTCCCACCGCGCGAGGTGAACCACCGAGGCGCGCGTAACGGATTTCGGCTTCTGACGGTGACAAACCGGCGCCGGCGCGCGGATAATGGATGTGCCCGCACGCGACAAGGTGTCCGCGCATGAATGTCTCTCCCTCGCCCAAACCCGCCGCCCCGGACCGCATGGGCGATCTCATCGAGGTCATTCAGCGGCTCTCCCAGGCCCGCACCGTCGAGAGCGTCCAGGACATCGTCCGCACCGCGGCCCGCCGGCTCACCGGCGCCGACGGGGCCACCTTCGTTCTCTGTGATGTGGACAAATGTCACTATGTTGACGAGGACGCGATCGGGCCGCTCTGGAAGGGCCAGCGGTTCCCCATGACCGCCTGCATCAGCGGGTGGTCCATGCTCAACCACAAGGCCGCGGTCATCGAGGACGTGTTCGCCGACGACCGCATCCCGCACGCCGCCTACGAGCCCACGTTCGTCAAGAGTCTCGTCATGGTGCCGATCCGCACGGCCGACCCGCTCGGGGCCGTCGGCGCGTACTGGGCCACCAAGCGCAAACCCACCGACGACGAGGTGCGCCTCCTGCAAGCGCTCGCCGACACCACCGCGGTGGCACTGGAAAACGTTCGGCTCATCGACGGGCTGGAAGGGCTGGTGAAGCTGCGCACCTCCGAACTGGAGGAGGCGAACAAGCAGCTCGTCGCGGCCAACGCCGAACTCATGGCCGCCCACCGGCAGGCCGACCGCGTGTTCGCCGCGTACGCGAAGGTGCTGCCCGGCACCGTGCTCGACGGCAAGTACCGGCTCGACGAGGAACTCGGCAGCGGCGGGTTCGGGATCGTGTTCCGCGGCCGGCACCTGATCCTGGACGCGCCGATCGCGGTGAAGGTGTTCCGCCCGATCGCGGGCAACGACTCGTCGCGCGAACTGCAGCGCTTTTTGCGCGAAGGAGCCACCGCGGCCCGGCTCAACCACCCCAACGCGGTGCGCGTACTCGATAGCGGCGTGTCGAGTGGCGGGGTGGCGTTTCTGGCGATGGAGCTGCTCCGCGGGAGGTCGCTGGCGAAGGAACTGGCCGCCATCGGGCCGCCGTCGCTGCGCCGTGCCGCGACGATCGCGGCCATTGTGGCCGACGTGCTGGCCGCGGCGCACCGGCAGGGGATCGTTCACCGCGACATCAAGCCCGACAACGTGTTCCTCCACTCCGACGCCGGCGGGCAGGAGGTGGTGAAGGTGGTCGATTTTGGCATCGCGAAGTTCTTCGCCGGCCCGCACGGCAGCGAACCGCTCACGCGCACCGGCGAATACCTGGGCACACCGCGGTTCGTCGCCCCGGAGCGGATCAAGGGCGGGGAAGTACCCGACGACGGCCGGTCCGACGTGTACAGTCTCGGCGCGCTCCTGTACGAGCTGGTGTGCGGGGCCGCGCCGTGGACGAAGGAGCAGGAGCGGCAGATCGTGGCCGGGCTGGCCGACGACCCGGAGCCGCAGCCGATGGAAGTGTTCCGCCGCGGGGTTCCGCCCGAACTGGAGCGCCTCACCCGTCGCGCGCTGACCTGGAACCCGGCCCACCGCCCGGTCGCGGAGGAACTGGCCGCGGCGCTGACGGCCCTGGCCCCGTCGCTGGACGACACGCCCCCGCAGGCGCTGGTCGCCGAGCCGCACGACCCGGACGACACGTCGCTCTTGCCCGTGGCGCGCTGGCCCGGGTGAGGGTTCGATCGGCAGAACCGGGAACAGCCGATTGGTCATCGGATTAGTGATAATTAGTATAGTTCTCATGCGTGTGCCCGTTCGCCGCTCCCGACCGAGTGGCCCGCGGCCGAGTTGGCCGCCTTGGCCGCCTTGAGCAAAAAGTCCTAGGAAAACGCACTTTTCGCAAGGCGGCCACTTGGCCGCCTTGGACCCAAGGTGGCCAACTCGAGCGCGGCCCGATCGACGCGCGTTTTTTGCCCCTCCGCGTCCCACAGTCGGTATGATCGGGCAGCACCCGGAGGCTGCCCGTGAACGGTTCCGACGCTCCCACCAACCCCGCGCCGCGGTTCTCCGAATCGCCCACCTCGGCCGATTCCAAGGGCCCCCACACCGACGCGCAGGTGAGACCGCCGACGCACCTGCTGTCCGACCTCCCGGACGTGCCGGGCTACGCGGTGGCGCGCGAGATCGCGCGCGGCGGGATGGGCGCCGTGTACCGCGCCCACGACCCGAAGCTCGACCGCCCGGTCGCGATCAAGGTGATGCACCCGGGGCAGGACGGCGCGCGGTTCGTCATCGAATCGAAGGTCACCGCGCAACTGACCCACCCCGGCATCCCGCCGGTGTACGACCTCGGCGAGTTGCCCGGCGGCGCGCCGTTTCTCGTGATGAAGCTCGTCGAGGGGCACACGTTCGCCGACGAACTGAAGACCCCCGACCGCGGGGCCGAGTTGCTCCGGCGGCTGGGCGCGTTCGAAGCGATCTGTCAGACGGTCGGGTTCGCCCACGCCCGCGGGTTCGTTCACCGCGACCTCAAGCCCGGCAACGTGATGATCGGCAGCTTCGGCGAGGTACTCGTCATGGACTGGGGGCTGGCGAAACGGATCGGCGCCGCGCAAACGACTTCGAGCGCTGAGGATACCGACGATCTGGGCAACCCGCGCGGGGGCGAAACCCCGGTCAGTACGGTGAAGGGGACGCCGGCGTACATGGCGCCGGAGCAGGCGCGGGGCGAAGAGATCGACGCTCGAACCGACGTGTTCGCGCTCGGCGGAATCCTCGCGGCGCTTCTGACCGGCCGGCCGCCGTTTCCGGGCACGAGCGCGGGCGAGGCCGTTCAGAAGGCCATCCGCGCGGACCTGAGCGCCTGCTATGCGAGTCTCGACGGGTGCGGGGCCGACGCGGAGCTGATCGCGCTGGCGAAGCGGTGCTTGGCGGCCGATCGCGCCGAGCGGTTCGCCGACGGGAAGGCCGTCGCCGAGGTCGTTGCGGCATACCGCGCGGGTGTGGAGGAGCGGCTGCGGCGGGCCGAGCGGGACCGGGCCGTGAGCGAAGCCGAGGCCCGCGAGCAGCGGAAGCGGCGCCAGGTGCAACTGGCCCTGCTCGCGGCGCTGGCGCTCCTGCTCGCCGCCGGCGGCGCGTTCGCGTGGTGGCGGGAGAAGACCGCATCGGACCAGCGGCTCGTGGACGAACGGGCGGCGACCGAACTGCGGGTCGCCGAAATGGCCCGCGACACCGAGGCACGCAATAAGGCCGAACAGGCCCGCGCCGGAGTGTCGGCGAGCCGGCAGCTCGCGGCCGACCTGCGCAAGCAGTCCAAGTTCGCCGACGCCGACAAGGCGCTCGCCCAGGCGGCGGCCCTCGCCCGGAGCGGCGCGCCGGAACTGCTCGCCGCGGTCGAAGGCGAGCGCCGCGACCTGGCGCTCGTTGTGAAACTGGACGACATCCGCTACCGCAAGTGGGTGTGGGTCTCCGAGGCCGGCGGCAAGGGAGAGTTCGATACCAAGATCGCTCCGCCGGAGTACCGCAAGGCGTTCGCCGCGCGCGGGCTGGACCTCGCGGCACTCGACCCGGCCGACGCGGTGCGGCTCATCACCGGTTCCGAGGTGAAAGAGGAAGTCGTCGCGGCGGTGGACGACTGGGCGCTGTACGAGAAGGACGAGCGCGTGCGGAATCGGCTGCTCGACGTCGCACGAAAAGCCGACCCGGGGCCGTGGACCGACCGGCTCCGCGACCCGGCGGTTCGCGCCGACAAAGCCGCGTTGGAGAAACTGGTTGCCGAGACCGATTTCGCGACCGTGCGGCCCGGGGCGCTCTGCGCGCTGGCCGAACTCATGCGGCGACAGGGTCTGGAGCCGGCGGTGCTGCTGACGGCGGCCCGAACCCGGCACCCGACGGATTTCGAACTCAATTTCGCCTACGGCCGCCGGTTCGTTTCCGTCGGCGGGCTTCAGCTCGGCCCTTACGAGGTCGCCCGCGCGCTGCGCCCGGAAGTTCCGGCCGCGTGGCTGAACCTCGGCGCGGCGCTGGCTTCGCGAAAGGACTATGACGAGGCGATCGCGGCCCTGCGGAAGGGGATCGAACTCGATCCCACCTCCGCCCGCGCGCACAACAACCTGGGCGTTGTTCTGGTTTCCAGGAGGGACTTCGCCGGGGCTGCGGCGGAACTGCGGCGGGCGATCGAACTCGACCGGACGTTCGCGAAGGCGTACTCGAACCTCGGCATCGCCCTGACCGGGATGAAGGATTACGCCGGCGCGTTCGCCGAGTTCCAGCGCGCCGCGGACCTGGCCCCCGATTCCCCCGCGGCGCTCAGCAACCTCGGGCTGGCCCTGGCGGAGCGCGGGCGCATCGACGAGGCGATCGCGGCCCACAAGCGGGCGATCGCGATCGACCCGACGTTCTTCAACGGGCATGTCAACCTGGGTGCCGCGCTGGCGGCGAAGGAGGACTTCGAGGGCGCCCGCGCGGCGCTCGAACGGGCACTCAAACTCGACCCCTCCTCCGCGCCGGCCCACACCAACCTCGGATACGTCTTGTGGCAACTCGACAAGGACGACGCGGCCATCGGGGCGTACCGGCGGGCCATCGCACTCGACCCGAAGTACTCCAAGGCGCACTCTGCTCTGGGCACGATTCTGGCCAACAATGACCAGTTCGACGCGGCCATCGCGGCGTGCCGGGAGGCGATCCGGCTCGACCCGAACGACGTTCTGGCGTACGCGACGCTGGGCACCGCGCTTCAGGGCAAGAACGACCTCGACGGGGCGATCGCCGCGTACCTGGAGGTGCTCAAGCGGAACCCGAAGCACCCGCGGGTGCTCGACAACATCGCCGCGGCCTACGGGCACAAGGGGAACTTCCGGGAGGCGATCGTCTACGCGCGCCGGGCGATCGCGGTGGCGGACCCGACCTCGGCTGGCCCGTACGCCACGCTGGGTCAGGCCCTGTGGCGGACCGGCGACATCCCCGGCGCGCGGGCGGCGCTGACGGAGGCGGCCCGGCGCGACAAGCAGTGGGCCGACCTGCTGGCGCAGCTGCCCCCGCCGCCGCAGGCGCCGCCCCCGCGCGAGGTGAAACGTTGATGCGAGACTCTTACTTGACGCGAACGGCCGTGTTATCATCGGGCAATCTTTCGGAGACCGCCCGATGTCCGACGCCCCGACCCGCAGCGTAGCGCCCGCCGGCGACGCCACTGCCGACCGGCCCGCCAGCAACGCCACACGCGATTTCCCCGCGCAAACCGGAGATCTGTCCGGCCCGGTGGTCGCCCTGACCGCTCCCTCGCTGCCGGAAGCTCCGCCGGGTTACGAACTTCTGGAAGAAGTCGGTTCGGGCGGGATGGGCATCATCTACCGCGCCCGCGAACTGGCCTTTGATCGCGTCGTCGCGGTCAAGTTGCTCCGCGATCGCTACGCGGTGAACTCCCCTGCGGCGCAGCGGTTCCTCAACGAGGCCCGCATCACCGCTCAACTTCAGCACCCGGCGATTCCCCCGGTTCACCACATCGGC
This sequence comes from uncultured Frigoriglobus sp., assembly GCA_964495365.1. Taxonomy (GTDB): domain Bacteria; phylum Planctomycetota; class Planctomycetia; order Gemmatales; family Gemmataceae; genus Gemmata. The sequence goes on from CAZBXY010000184.1 coordinate 10,371, forward strand.
ACGCTGCCGAACGGGCGCCCGTTCTTGGCGATGAAACTCATCAAGGGCGAAACGCTCGCCGATTTGCTGACAGAGGCGTGGTCCGGTCACTCCGTGACCGGATCGGCCGAACCCGGTCACGGAGTGACCGGACCACAGCCGACCGCCGACCGCGGGCGGTTCATCACGGTGTTCGAGCAGGTGTGCCAGGCGATGGCCTACGCCCACTCGCGCAAGGTCATTCACCGCGACCTGAAGCCCGCAAACGTCATGGTCGGGGCGTTCGGCGAAGTCCAAGTCATGGACTGGGGACTGGCGAAGGTGCTGGGTAGCCCCGAGCGTGCGGAACCGACGGGGGTTGAAGTTGAGCATTCGTCAGAGATTCGCACGCACTGGGGCGTGGAGGCCATCACGCAGGCGGGGAGCGTACTCGGTACGCCATCATACATGGCCCCGGAGCAGGCCCAGGGCGCGGTGAACGAGATCGACGAGCGCTCAGACGTGTTCGGGCTGGGCGCGATGCTCTGCGCGATCCTCACCGGAAAACCACCGTACACCGCTGAGGACTCGGACTCGGTGCGCCTGATGGCGATCCGCGGGGAGACGGAAGAGGCCTTTGAACGGCTCGACGCGTGTTGCGCCGATCTGGAGTTGGTAGCGCTGTGCAAGCGGTGCTTGGTGCGGGAGCGGAACCAGCGCCTGCGACATGCTGGCGAAGTAGCGAGAGCGGTTACAGCGTACCTGGATGCGGTCGAGGATCGGCCCCTCCAGACGGAACTGGATCGAGTGCGGGCCGAGTGTGAACTCGCGGAGGCAAAGCTTCAAACTACAGAGGCGGAACTTCAAGCTACGAAGCAACGGAAGCGTTGTCATCTTCAGTTCGCGCTGGTGGGAGTGGCCCTGCTATTATTCACAACGGTAGAGCGCCACTTGGCGCTTCAAAAACAGCACAAATACTACATGAGCGCAGCCGTGGGCGCCCACAAGAATGTCGATGCCCCCCAGGCGCAGGCGGCAGAGGCGCCCCGAGGAAAGCAGGTGGCGGTTGCCCCCCAGGCGCAGGCGGCAGAGGCGCCTCGTGAAGAGCAGGTGGCACGGAATCCGTGGGTGCCTCCAGGAAAGCAGACATCGCCGGAAGTGTCCGGGTACGGGAGGGCAGTGCAGGCAGCCTACCAGGAGTTGCAAAAGAACAATTTCGTTGGCGCTCGGGCGTTACTAGCGGGTACCAAGCCTGAGTTGCGCGGTTGGGAATGGCACTACATACACGGTCCCGGTAGCTACTCACTCTTTACTCTCAGGGGATCCACGGGTGTCGTGAAGTCCGTATCGCTCAGCCCAGACGGGTCACGCATTGTTACCGGTAGTTCCGACCGGACAGTGAAGTTGTGGGACGCGAAAACCGGAATTGAGGTGTACACTCTCTACCCATATACGAGTGACGTGTACGACGCGTGGTTCAGTCCGAACGGCACGGAAATCGTTACCTACGGTAGGGAGAAGACGAACATTACGTGGGTGAAGGTTTGGGACGTGAAGACGGGCGCGGAAAGACCCACTTCAGGGCCGGAGGGTATCGGATCCGCCGCGTCAATCAGATCGGCCGTGTTGTGGACCGTCACAAACAGGTGGGGCAATACGGCGGAAGTGCAGAGTGGGACGGGGAGCGTACTTACCCTCGTGCACGCGAGTAAAGTAACTTCCGCGGCATTCAGTCCTGGTGGTTCGCGGATCGTCACTTGCAGCGACGACCGGACGATGAAACTGTGGGACGCGAAGACGGGAGTGGAAGTGTTCACGCTTGAAGGGCACGCGGATCACCTGACGGCCGTATCTTTCAGCCCGGACGGATCGCGGATTCTTGCTGTCAGTGAGGACGGGACAGTGAAGATATGGGACTCACGGTCGGTGAACCGCGACCTCCTGCCCCGCGAGGTTGCCCCGCCCCCGCGCGAGGTGAATCGCCCCTGACGGAACGGGCGCGGGCGCCTAGTGTGAGCGGGAGACGCCGCGCTCACCCACACTCGCACCCGCACTCCCCATGATCTACGAAGGCGATTTCTCCCCCCCGGCCGGGCGGTTCGCACTCGTCGCGGCCCGGTTCAACGGGTTCGTCGTCGAGCAGCTCGTCGCCGGCGCCACCGACGCGCTCCGCCGCCACGGCGTCCCCGACGACCGCATCGACCTCGTTCGCGTACCCGGTTCTTATGAAATACCCCTCGTTGCTCAGAAACTCGGCACGAGCGGGACGTACGCGGCCGTGATCTGCCTCGGGTGCGTCATCCGCGGCGACACCGACCACTACGACCACGTCGCCGGCACCGCGACCAGTGGCATCGCGCAAGCGGCGCTCGCCGCCGGCGTCCCGGTGATCTTCGGCGTGCTGACGTGCGACACGCTCGAACAGGCGCTCCACCGCGCCGGGGCGAAGGCCGGCAACAAGGGCTTCGAGGCCGCGGTGTGCGCCGTCGAGATGGTCAATTTGTTGAAGAAGCTGCCGGGGTGACGGCCTTTCGGGTGGGTCGCTCTCGGAGAGCGCGACCCACCCGGCGCAGCCGGGCGCCATTCGTTCAGCGCAAGGAGTCGCATTGAAGAAGTCGCTCTGCGAGCGACCCGGCTCTCGGAGAGCCGGCCACCCGAAAGACCACATCACGCCGCCTCGCCCAACAGCGTTGTCCCGTGCAGCCTGAACGACACGCGGCGCCCGTCCGGCAGCACCTCGCACTCCGAAAACGTGATCCGCAGCGGCCCGCCGGGCACCTCGACACACACATCGGCCGGCTCGTCGGCCCGCAGCGGGATCGCGGCGACTTCGTCGGCCGCGCGGTAGACGCGCAGCACCAGGTCGCGGGCCGGGACTCCGGTCAGGCGCACCGGGCCGCCGGCGTGCGCGAGCGCCAGCTCCGGGCCGAGCCACAGGTCGGGGCCGAGGTCCACCCGCGTCGGCGGTGCGCGGAACCAACTTCGCGGGTTCAGCGCCGCGATCTGGCGCTTCACAAACGGCCACACGTAACCGCGCTCGTTGTTCAGTACCGAGACGAGCGCCCGCCACGGCTTCTTCCCGCGGCGGTAGCGGTTGTGGTACCACGTTTGAACGACGCGAACGACGAGGTCTTCGTACCGCCGCAGCCACGGGCGCGCGGGGAACACCGAGGCGTACAACCACGCATGAACGTACCGCGAACTCACGTAGCCGGCGTGCCGCAAACACACGCCAAAGAGTTCGCGGTAGAAGCGATCGCGGTGCGCTTCGGGGCCGCTCCCGTTCGTCTTGGTCTGCCGGTGCATCCGCGTGTGCGCCAGTACGTCCGGGACGTGTTCCAGCGTCATCCCCGCGGCGCCGGCGCGGAGCCAGTAGTCGTAATCCATGACCAAGTGAAGAGTCTCGTCGAACGGGCCGATGGTGTCGGCGAGCCGCGCGCGCCAGAACGCCGCCGGCTGGCTGATGCAGCAGCAGTCGGCGAGCGCCTCGAAGCTGTATTCGGCCGTCGGGAACAGCCCGAGGAACCGGCCGCTGGCGTCGATGAGCGCGTCGCGCCCGTACACGAGGTCGCACGCGGGTCGCTGCGTGAAGTGCTCCACCACGCGGCGCACCGCGCCGGGGCGCAGGAGGTCGTCGGAGTTCAGGTACGCGCGGATCGCACCGCGCGCCTGCGCCATCCCCTTGTTGATCGCGTCGGCCTGCCCGCGGTCCTTCTCGCTCACCCACGCGAGCCGATCGCCGTAACTCTTGAGCACCGCGAGGGTGTCGTCGGTCGAACCGCCGTCGATCACGCGGTAGTCGATGTGCGGGTAGTCCTGGCCCAGTACGCTGTCGATCGTCTGGTGGATGAACGCGCCCTGGTTGAACGACGGGGTGACGATCGACACGACGGGCGGGGTGGTCACTCGAATGCGCGGTCGGTCGGCGCCGGCGAACGCGGCGAGCAACTCGTCGGCCGCGGCTTCCGTGTCTTCGGCCGGGGCGACAAACACATCCGCGGTCGTCCACGGGTCGGCGCAGAGCGCGTCGGCGACGAGTGGGTTCGGCACCACGAGCGCCGCAGCGCAGGTCTGGTACGCGCGGACCGCCGGCTTCGCGGCATCAAGCGGCCACGCCGGGATACACACGACCTGCTTGGCGAGCGGGAACCGGTCGAGTTGCCCGTCCGGGTACGCGCGCAGCAAGAGGTCGAAGTCGCCCTCGTAGCTCAACTGGTCCTGAAGCTCGTCGTCGTACCGCGGGGCCGCGAGCGTGCGGCGGCTCACGTTCGGCCCGGCGCCCGGGAACAGGTGGTAGTTGAAGACCGTGTGGAACAGAACGTAGGTGTGCGCCGGTTCGCGCGCGAGGAGCGCGGCGAGGGCGCCGCGGAGCCACCGGGACGGCTCGTCGGCCGCGCCGCGCGTCACGTGTCGGAGGTCGATGGCGATCTTCATGCGCGGTCCTACAAGGAAGACCGGAAGGTATCGCGGCCGCGCGCGGGCGGTCAAGGGCAAGCGCGGCGGTCCGGCGTTTCACTGCCGCAGGAAGTGAGAACCGAATTCGGGCGCCCGCGGAATTCGTCGGCAAAATGCCACACGAATGGGGCCGCTCCGTTTGATCGGCCGCCGTTCCGAAACTAAAGTGTGGCGCCCGCGCCCCTCTCGGCCCCGCGCCCACGTCGCGTACCCCGTCGCGCCATTCGATCCGTCCGCTCCTCGCCGCGGACGCACCGCAGCCCCGCATGCCGCAGGTGAAACTACGGCACGCGGATCTAACTGGAGACCACGAATGACCGCAACCCGGGTGAACGTCGAACTCGACGCGGCCACGATCCCCTGGACGGCCGCCGACCTCACGGCCACCTTCGACTGGCTGTTGCAGGAGATGAGGTCGGTCGGCAAGGTGCTGCGGCCCGACGAACGGGACGCGCTGCGGCGGATCATGGACCACACCGGCGCCCCCCTGACCGTGCGGGAGCTGTTCCCCGCGTTCGCCCGCGAGGACGAGGGCCACAAGACGCTCCGCCGGCTCCGGGCCACGCAGTTCGTCTACCCCAAGCGGACGGGCCGCTGGGAACCGGACGAACCGATCGCGGTCACCCCGTTCGCGCGGGTGATGTGGGATCACCTCGGCGAGACGCGAATCTTCGCGTTCCCGCCAGTCAAGTCGAAGCGGGTTCCGATCGACGCCCCGACGCCCGCGCCGGTACAACCGGTCGTGACCTGGGACAACCTCGTGGACCACATTCGCGAGCGGCAACAGACGCTCGCGGGGTCCGCGCCGAACCCGGGGTCGTGACCCACTGGGCATCTGGTCAAGACAGAAAGTCAGGAACGTGGAGGGAACCTCCTCCGCGTTCCCGTTTTCAGGCGCCCTCTGACTCCGAGGTCACGCCGCGGTTTGCGCCGGGGCATCCTCTGATTCGTGACTGAGCGTATC
>CAZBXY010000185.1:0-15732 GCA_964495365.1 uncultured Frigoriglobus sp.
CGCACCGGCCGCGAAGAGCGCATCGGAAACCTTGCCGAGGTCGGAGTCGGGAACGAAGACGACGAGCTTGCACTGCCGGGCGGCCTCGCGGTTCCTCAGCGGCACCGGGTTCATCACACCGAGCACCCGACACAAACTGTCGTTGATGCCGCCGGGGCAGTTGTCGAACGCGGTGTGCGGCGAGTAGACGGCGACCCCGGCCCGCAGCAGCGGCAACACCACCTTTCCGTCGGGCGTGGGCGCGGTGAGTTTCTTCACGGCACGGAACAGCACCGGGTGACGGGCGTGGTGGTGTCGAGATCCTGGGTCAGGCACCGGAACCCGATCTCGCGCCGGCGCAGCTCCTCGACGGTGTCGATGAGCTGCCGGGTCGAGCGGGCCAGCCGGTCGAGCTTCCACACCATCAGCGTGTCACCTTCGCGCAGGAAATCGAGAGCGGCACGGAGTTGGGGCCGGTCGGTGCGGGCGCCGCCGGCGGTCTCCTCGAACACCCGCTCGCACCCCGCGGCCACAAGCGCGTCGAGCTGCAAGGCCGGGTTCTGGTCCCGGGTCGAAACACGAGCGTACCCGACCAACACCTCAACGCCCCCGACCGAGGCGCGAGCGGTGTCGTTCCCGGTCCGACCGAATCGTTGACAGACGGTAAGGAATCACCCAAAAGACGCGCGCAGACGACATGAACCCTCTCAAAACTCGTCGCAACCGTGCCACAATTCGGAGGGAGTTTCAAGCATGAGTTTTCGGAGACCGGGACGCGGGGAGCGACGTGACGGGATTGGTCCCGGCTCTCCGTTCTCGAAAACGAACATTTCTGGGAGACGGACTCGACACGCCAGGTTTGCCACGATCGATGTGGTTGACACGATCGGCGAAACGTGTCACGCTCGAAGGTGAAACCAACAGTAAGGAGGCGAGTTGAACGGATGAGTCATGTCACGCACACGACGGTTGGCCCGGGAAGGCGCGTGGTCATCCCAGCCGACATCTGCCAGGAGGTCGGGTTGCAGCCCGGCTCGCCGGTCGTAATCGAGGCCACCGATGTGGGCGTCGTACTGCGCCCGCTCGACGATGTCGTCCGCGAGGTCCGGGCCTTCTTCGCCGAGGCCGCTCCCGCAGACACACTTCTTTCTGACGAACTGATCCGCGAGCGCCGCGCCGAGGCCGAGCGCGAGGCCCGTGACTGAGGCGGTTCTGGACGCCTCGGCGCTCGTCGCGTTCCTGCGGGACGAGCCCGGGGCCGACCGCGTCGCCACCGTCCTGCGGACCGTGTGCATCGGCGCCGTCAATCTGGCGGAGGCACTGGACGTTCTGGCGCGGGGTAAGCCACTCGACGCCGTGGTCGAACAGATCGATCGGCTGCGCATCCCCGTCGTCCCCTTCGATTCCGAACTAGCCCGGATCACCGCTTCCATCGTAGGACCCACACGATCGTGGGGGCTGTCACTGGGCGACCGGGCGTGTCTGGCCCTGGCCCTGAGCCGTTCACTTCCGGCCTTTACGACGGATCGCACGTGGAGTCAGTGCGAGTTGCCTCTTACGATCGTTCAGTTGCGCTGAGGTCCACGATCTCGAACCGGCCAGGAGAATTGTTACCGAACCGGCGTACCTGAGCGACCAGAGAGGCGTTACGCACTTGGTCCGAAAAGGGCCGCGCGGGGCAACCACTTTCAAAATGCGAAGGAGCAGCGAACTGGCACCGATGAACAATCGTCTCCCCACTTGTTGCCGAAACTCAGGTATAATCCGGTCGGGGTTCTCGGATTTGCGCGCCCGCTCCCCCGCTCGTTTCCGCTTTTCCTTGTAGGAGGAGTTTATGACCGACGACGTCCTGGCGCGAATCCGCGTCGTCCTATTAGAGGAGGCCGCGCGGCGCCTGGGATCAAACGACGCCGGGATCGACGCGTCGGGCGTCGTTCAGGAGGCCTTCCTTGATGCGGAGAGAGAGAAGGCGAAGGGAAAGGGCATGCTCGGAACACTTGAACCGAACGAGTTGCTCGCGTGGCTCAGAGTCGCGCTCGAACGGAACCTGATCGACGCTCTCCGTCGCGCGCGCGCCTCCAAGCGGGACGTCGCGCGGCAGCAACCGCTCGATGTCCCGGCGTGGTCGGACGGCCCGCCGGGCGAGTGCCCCGTGGCCCCAGACTCGTCGCCGTGCGAGCGGGCCGATCGCAATGAGCGGCTTGATCGACTGACCGTGGCACTGCAGGCCCTGCCGAACGACCAGCGGCGGGCCGTCGAGTTGCGCTACCTGGATGGGCGCACGATCGACGAAGTGGCCGCTGTGCTCGGGCGGACGTCGGAGGCCGTGGGAGGGTTGCTCCGTCGCGGGGTGCGTCGCCTCCGCGAGACGCTCGCGCCGGAGGGTTGAAGCCGTGACCGACGAGAACGACTGGGCCCAGATTGACGCCGCGGTGGTCGAGTACCACCGGCTGTGCGAGGTCGGCATGCCGCCGGACCGGGCCGCCTTCTTGGAGCGATATCGCGACGTCGCCGACCGCCTCGCCGAAGCGCTGGGTGACCACGAGTGGATGAGTCAGATGCAAGCGCCAAACGTCTGTGGGGGGTACGTGCTGGAAGCGGAGGTCGGGCGCGGAGGGATGGGCGTCGTGTTCGCCGCGACCCGGATCGCCGATGGGCGACGTGTAGCGGTTAAGTGCCCGCTGCCGCAGTTCGTCAACTCCCCGCGGCATGTGGCCCGCTTCCACAACGAGGCCCGGTGCTTGGGGTTGGTGGACGACCCGCACGTGGTCCGGTTCGTCGAAATCGGTGGGGATCCGGTTGCACCGTACTTCGTCATGGAATGGATCGGCGGGGGCAGTCTCCAGCGGTGGATCGACGACCGACCGGACGGGGAACTGACAGCCGACGAACTGGAGGGACTTCTAGGGGTCGTCGCGGACGCCACCCGGGGGTTGGTCGCTGTGCACGCTGCCGGCATCCTTCATCGCGACGTCAAGCCGGGCAACATCCTCCTCGAGCGAGAGCCGGCCGGCGGGCTGCGCAGCGCGCGGGGGAAGCTCGCTGACTTCGGGCTAGCACGGCTCCTCGGCGCGTCCCCCTTGACCCTGCCCGGCTTCGCTGTCGGCACCCGCGGCTTCGTTGCCCCGGAGCAGGCCCGAGGCGGGGATATTGACCAACGGGCCGACCTGTACTCTCTGGGCGCGGTCATCTACCGCACCCTGACCGGGGAGCTACCGTTCCGAGCCGGCGCCCCAGAACCCGCCCTCCGCGGCTCACTGCCCGCGGCGCATCCGGCCCGTGACCGTCTGGTGGCGGTCGCCCTCCGGCTCCTTCGCGAAGACCGGGACGAGCGGTACGTGACCGCGGAGGACGTGGTCGACGCCCTTCTGGAGGGGACAGCGGCGACCATGAACCTGTCTGGTGAGATCCTCTGGCCGACCGGCGGCACGCGGGGGCTCCCGCGGCCGATCCCCGTCCGCCTTCGCCTGTCCGGCGTCCCAGCGGGCCACCGCGTGTGGCTTGCGGTGGAGCGGCGCGGGCAGATCTGGCCCAAGGAGCCGGATGTGCCGGCGCGGGCGCGGGTGTGGGAGGGCGACATTTCCGCCCACGAGGGCGGACCGTCGGATGACCCGTTCACGCTCTCCCTTTGGCTCGTCCCGGAGTCCGGCCACCAAGCCATCCGCGACTGGTTCGGGTGGGCCGGCCGGTTCGGCTGGCCGGGCCTGTCGGAACTGCCCGGCGGAACGCGGCTGTACACCGTCGACGGACTTACGGTCGCCTGACACCGCACGGAGGCGCGGGTGGTCGCTTCGGGTGGGGCGTTGGTAAACCCCTGCGGCCCGCGTCGATCACATTTGGCACGCCACCCAGTGCCGAACCGACGTGGTCGGCCGCAGAACCCTTACTGAGGTACGGCAATGACCCAGGCACCCTCGGCTGGAGAAATTCGTCTCCCGGCGCCCAAGGCGAAGCGGCTGACTCGCCCCTTCCCGGCCCGCGTCCTGCTGTCGGGCATCCCAGACGACCAGCACGCGTGGCTCGCCGTGGAGAGGGCCGGTCAGTTCTGGCCGAAGGAACCCTCTGCCCCTGCCGGGGCGGGTGAGTGGGAAACTGTCGTGCACGAGGGAGGGCGGCCGGACCATCCGTTCTCTCTCTCGCTGTGGCTCGTTCCCCCCGAAGGGGACGCGGCGATCCGCGCGTGGTTCGACTCGGCGGGGGCACGCGGGTGGCCGCCGATCACGCCCGCGCTGAGCGAGATGCCAGGGGCCGTCCGCCTCGCCACAGTGGAGGGGTTGACCGTCTGCTGAGAAGCTGCCCCGCTTGGTGCACCCAGGCCACCGAGTGGGGCGGTCGAACCCAACGGCCGTCCGCGGAAAACCCGCGCCTTTGCTCCGTCGTTCGATTACACTCTATTGTTGTTTTCGGTCCTCCTTGCCGGTGGCCCCAATCCGCTCCCCTTCTGGGACACCGGTCCCTCTCCCGATCCGGAGGTTCCTGTGTCAACTCGCCGCCCGCCGAGGTTCGCCGCCTGGCGCGGCGACGTGCCGCTTCGCGTCCGACCGATCCAGTTCTGCGGTTTCCTTCGTTCGCTGATCCGTTCCCGGAGCGCCGGGCGCTGAATCGACTTCACCGGGTCACACCGGTTCGTCTGCCTCGGCCGTCCCGCCCCGCGTCCGGCCGAGTCTTCCAATCCTCTCCCCTCGTTCGAGGACGACCCGTGGCACCTTTCATGCGGCTGATGCGCTGGCCGACCCAACAGGTGAACAAGCGGCTCCGGCCGACATTCGTGGCTATTCGGTACTGTCAACTGCGCCTCCGTGTCGAGTGTCTCGAAGATCGCTCGACGCCGGCTGTGACGGCCCTCACCGACCCTGGGGCGCTGACACCGCCGGATTTCCTGAGCGTTCTGAACTTCAGTCTGCCCGCGCCGTTCAACCCGGAGCAGGGCATTACACTTTCGGAACAAGAGCTGGCTGCGGTTCTCCGCGACGCCCGCGGACTGGGGTTCAGCGCCGTAATCCCGTTCGGCTCGACCGGCCTCGAGAACCTGCCCCGCCTCGCCCGCGAGCAGGGGTTCCAGTTCGTGGTCGGTGCCGTGTACTGGTACGACGTGGCCACACTGGACCACGAGATCCAAGCGGTAGTCCGGATGAAGGACTTCGTCGATCTGGTGGTGGTGGGCAGCGAGGGGCTCCGGGAGGGCCGGTACACGATCGGCGAACTCGAGCGTGTGATGGATCGCGTGGGGCGGTTGACCGGTAAGCCGGTCGTCACGGCTGAGAGCATTGATCAGTTCATCGCGCACCCCGAGCTGGCTCGGCTCGGCGCGGCCACTTACGTGAACATCCACCCGTGGTTCGCGGGGATCCGAGATCCGATCGCAGGGGCGGAGTACGTGGCGGACCAGGTTTCGCGGCTTCGTGAGTCGGTCGGCCCCGATCGGCTGGTCGTCGTGCGGGAGGCCTGGTGGCCGACCGGCGGCGGCGACCCGGCCGCGACCGAAGCCAACCAAGTCGCGTTCTTCGCCGCGCTCCGGGCCCGGGGTGTGGCGGTGATGGCCCCGGAATTCCACGACCAGTTCTGGAAGCTCATCGAAGGGCCTCAGGGCCAATACTGGGGAGTCCGTGATTCCAAAGGCAATCCGAAGCCGATCGAACAGTGGCTGCGTGAACAGCTCGCGGCGAGGCCGGAAGTGGCCGCTCCTCTCCCCTCGATCACACGCCCCCCGGAACACGCCACGCCGGCATCCGGCCCGGCCGGGGAATCACTTTCTGTCGATGAGGGCGCCCGTGTGGCGTCCCCCAACTCCGACCTGAGCGCCCAAGAGCTGCCGACAGCGCCCCCGGCGAACTTCCGCGGCACCCTCGGCCCGACCGTCTTCCTGGCTCCGTCACCGTGGGGCGCGACACTTTCAGCCCAGCCGAACTGGTCCGGGGGCGTCCCGGCCATCACGACCATCCCACTTGAGCCACCGGCCACGAACCCTCAGAGCAGTTTTCCGATCCCCGCGCCCGCACCGCGGAACCCGGTCCAATTCGGCGACGAGCCGTTCGAGGGCGTGAGGTGGGGGGGCGGTCTCTCCCGGTCGTTGGGCGCCGATTCGGGATCGCATCGATTCGCAGAGGGCATCCCCGACGTAGTGTCTGGGGAATCGTCCGCTGCAGTCGAGGAGGCCGCCAACGGGGAAACGCTCAGCCACTTCGGCGCAGCGCCTCCGATAACCGAAACGCCCGAAGTGCGGGCGGTCTCGAATGCCCCGGCGGGAGTTCGGCTTGAACCGGTGGTCGGGAACGACCACGCCGTGTCCGGGCGGCCGGTGTGGGGCGGGAAGCGAACACGCACACGGACCAAATGGTCCGTGTGGGGGCCGGTGCATCGACAGCGCGATCCGCTGCTCGTCAACCGCGAGCGGCGGGAGGGTGGGATATTCCGAATCGTGAGCGGCGAGAACGAATCCACGATCTTGCGATTCCCATCACGACTCGATCCTGCCGCAATCGCCGCTGTCGCGTAGCGGGCCATGTGCCTCGCTCGTGGCCCTAATTGCTCTCGCCGCTCCAGGTGGAACCCGTCTTGGGAGGAGCCATCTCCCATGGGCGGAAGAATCCACTTCTTCGCGTGTTGACCGGCGACGAGCGCCGAGAGTTGCCCCCCGAACCGCTCGCGCACCCGCGCTGCGGTGCGGGGGGCCCCAGTTTCGACGTTCACCGTCTGGTCGGTGCTCCACGGCCGGGGAAGCGGTCCAGCGGACCCGCACCTACTCGTGACGCCCCGTCGTAATCGGTAACGATTCCACCCGGAAACGGTCGTTAATCGGAGGTGGCGAACTGGCGGAGTTCCTCGGTCCGGCAGACGAGGCCGGTACCGGCGGTACGACAAGTTGCGACGGAAAGAGGCGCCACGTCATTTTCTTGCAATCGACCGTATTCGATCGCGTCAGCGGGGCCGCGAGTTGACAAGTTTTCCGTCCCATCGCATCCGATAAACGGGCACCGATCCTCGCTCAGTCCGGCTGACCGACAAGGACGAACGCGGCCCAGTATCGAGGGTCATCGAACGGCCGCGCTTCGCCCCGCGGACGCACGGCCGGATCTGGACGGTTTACGAACCGAACCGGGTCGGTGTCGAGCAACGTGGACAATTGCTTGACCTCGGTAACCGTCAGGCTCCGGAGCCAGCGTTTCGCTTCGTGTAGGGCTTCGGCCTTGCGCATCGGTTCGTTTAATCCCAACCGGCGGCCGGTGAGGTTCTGGTGGAACCGGGTCATCAAGAGTGCTGTCGCCAAGTCGTCGGCCTCCCAGAGGCTGACCACGCACGACCCGGCCCCGGTCGCCAGGACCATGTGCGTGAACCCGAGCGGGCCGTCGGATGCGGTCGCTGTCCCGGAACCCGTCCAGCACCCACTGAGAACGACGACCGAAGCGCGGGTCTGCCACCCCTTCATTCCCGCGGTGGGTAATTCGGCGAGCGGGGCGCCGCTCCCGGGGGCGGGAGCGAACAGGAGCGCGGAAGCCAGCGGGTGAACGTCGTCCCGTCGGCCGTGGAGCGCGAATACCAGCACGTCGGCCGTACTCAGCCACCCGTCCGGCCGGTTGCGCTCCTCGTCCACCTTCGTGAGGGTGGCCGCGTCCCCGCTCCACACACGCGCTTGTTCCGTCCCGTCCGGGTCGTAGATGTGTCGAACGGCTCGGAGTTCCGGGCCGCACCAACGGAGCCGGGTCGGCGGCTCGGGAACCGCGCGGAGGAAACTCACCTCCCGTCGGCGAAATTCCGCATACGCTTCCGGCACCCGTTTGGGTGAGTATTGGATTCCCCCCTCCCACCGGGGTGACGTGAGCGCGTATTGGTGGCCGTCCCGCCAGACGATCACGGACACCTTCGGGGCACCGGTCGCGGCGGTTTGGCGGAGGACGGCTTCAAACTCCTCGGGGGTCGTGACCGGCATCCCGTTGTAGTCACGGACCACATCGCCGGGTCGGACATTGACCGCTTTCTGGATCGCGGGTGGAACGGATAACAAAACGACGCCGGTATCGGGCGGTGTGTGGGAAGCACCCGAACCATACACGGGGTCACCGAACGCCAGAACCTTCCGAGGACGCTTGACGGGGTAGGCGGTACCAAGTGAGAACGCCGTTCCCGAGTGACAGTAGAACACGACATAATCGTCGGTCAGTGTATCAACCGGTGTACTCGCGAGGGGCCCAGGGAACACGGCGAGGATCGTCCTGACCGCGGGTAGTTGACCGGTCGCGCCCAGGTACGGTTTAAGCGGCGTGATGCGTAACCCGGCCACCGTTCGCCTTCGCGTTTCAAATGCGTCCGGGTCTCCCGCCAAACCCCGCGGCCCCCGCGCCAGCGCCTCCGCGTACTCACGGCACACCCGTGCGTCCGCCTCGGTCCAGCGCCCGTTCGGGCCGGACCCGGAGAGTTCGACCCACACCGGTTCTCCGCGGCTTCGGAGGACACAGGCAAACCGAAGCCCCGAGTGCTCGACCGCCGCGGGCCGTGCGTCCACCCAGGCCACCAAGGCGGTATCGTCCGATAAGCGAGCCTGGATGGCTTCGATCCCGGAAGGCTTCTTCGGTTGATTCTGGTTGCCGAGAAGGCTCACCAGGTTCCCTGACAGCCCGAGTTCCAATTCCGCGAATGCCTCTCTCGGCTGCCCGCGCTTCGCTAACACCGCGGCCAGATACATGCGGGGGTTCATCACGGTCGCGGGGTCGAGCCGGTCGAGCGAGGGCGGGCCGTAAGACGGTCGCCGAGCGTCACCGGTTTTCACAGCGAGCCGGAACTGGGCCTCCGCGGCGGCCAATTCGCCTCGATGGAGTAGCACGATTCCCAGGTTTACCCGGACCGCAACCGCCAGCCCTGCGCTCGCGGGGTCGTCCCGATCGAGCGCGTCGGTCACTCGGCGAAGACAACGCTCGGCATCGTCCCATTCTCCCGACAACTGATGACAGTCCGCGCGGAGGTACAGAGCGGCGAGTCGGATCTCGCGAGCCTCTGGCCGATCGTCCTCGGGTTGGAACTGCGCAAGGTCTTGAACCTCAGACTCCGCCTTCTGGAGAATCTGAATGCGTTCCTCGGGGCGGGAATACTGGCCCGGTATGCGAACGGATCGCAAGAGACAACTCGCGTAGACTTGGCGGCCCCGGGCCAGTTCGTAGGGATCGCCGCTCTTTCGATGTGAGGCGAGAGCTTCCTCGAAAAGGGCTTGCCAATTCGGATCCCAGAGTTGAGCTAATAGAGTTGCATAATTTGCAAGACACATACCCAAGTGAACAGGATTGCGGAGCAGACGCCGGGCCGGCTCGACGAGGCTCTGAAACAGGGCGAGTGCGTCCCGTGACCGACCAAGTTTCCTCAGCACATCCCCCAAGAAGAACCCCGCGACGATCGCGTCGGGATGGTTCTCGCCAGAAGCCTTCCGAAGCGTCCGGTATGCTGCATCGGCCTCCTGAGCCGCGTGTGCGATCTCACCGCTTCGGTACAGCGCGTGAGCGTAGCTGTGTCGGGCGAGCCCGGTGGCGTGGTGCTCCGGCCCATACAACTCGTTCAGCCGATCGAGGCTCCGCTTCGCTTCGGTCACAGACTCGGCAAAGCGCAGTTGGTTGCTCAGTACCCACGCCAAATGCATGCGTGCTATGGCGGCGCCGATGGAGTCCTGACCCGGAGTGCGATCCCGTAATTCGAGGCTAGCTCGTAGCTTCGCTTCCGCGGCGACGTACCGCCCGCGGCGCATCATTATCTGCCCTTGAAGGGAGTGGAGTTGCGCGCGGAGTTCATCGGCTTCTACGCCAGTCCCGGTCAGGCGACGGAACGCCTCTTGACAGCGCCTCTCGGATTCTGGGAAATCGCCAGCTCGGAACGCGTTCCATCCCAGATCGTATTGCGTTTTCGCGATCGACAACGGGGGGACATTCGGGATCGCATCCCATCCTTTCAGGACCATCTCGAACCGGTCTCGAGCGGCGTCCCATTGCCCCTGAGCTGACAACGTCACACCGAGATTGTGGCGCACGGTGTTCAGCAAGAAGGGGTAGGACAGCGTGGGTTCCTCAGACCGCGCGCCGGCCAAAAGGTGTTCCGCGGTCCGATACGCTTCGACAGCGCGATCAAACTGTTGGAGGCGATCAAGAGCCGCACCAAGTAGGTTGTGGTAGGAGGCTTGTTGCCACACGCCGATGACCGGGAGCGGGCGAAGTCCCCGGATCGCGTTTTCGATCCACACCACGGCCGTGCGGGGCTGGTCGGTTTGGTGCGCGAGTACCGCTGCCGCGGAGTGGAGGTAGTGGAGGTTTTCTAAATCGGGTCCGAATTCTACCGTCAGGTTCGTCAGGATCTCCCGCCAAGCCGCGACCGCGCTCTCTTGAGCGGGGCGCGGACCGGCACGCGCGACGATTAAGTACCGATTAAACAACTGGAGAAGGGTGAGGCCTCGATCCCGGCGGGTGACCACGGCCGTCACCAGCGCGGCCCGGAACTGTTCTTCGGCCTCCTCAGTTTGGCTCGACTGATAAAGGAGTGTACCCAAGGCGGTACGGGCCTCACCAAGGTCCGGATGATCCGACTTGAACAGACAACCGTAGAGAGCGACCGCCCGGCGAACGGCGTCAAGTGCCGCGTCGGGGCGTTTCTCTGCGAAGTAATCCTCCGCCAATTGTTGGTACGCTCCAGGCTCCAGGCGCGATCCCGGCAAGCGGTGCGAGATAGTCGCTAGGCAGCTCTTCCGGAGTTCGGCCGCCCGCTTCGGGTTCTTTCCGCGCTCACGATCCGCGGTAACCCTGTCGGACATTGCTTGAGCGAGTTCGGTTCGCCCGGCGTCGTCGAGTGCGAGAATGCGCCGCATCTCGCCTATCCATTGCTGGGAGTCGATCGTGCGGGGATGATCGGGACCGAAACCCGCCACACAGACGTTGTGCCACTTCTCGGCCGCCACAACAGCGGTCCGCCATTCACCTCGGAAGAGAGCCTCGACGAATTGACCTTGAAGGGCGTCAATTACCGCCTCGTCGCCGTCGTTCAGCGATTGCGCCCAGGGTGGTATCCGGCGTGGGGCGGGGGCGATGGCGACGGAGGGCCAGTTCCTCTCTGGGAGTTGTGGGCCGCGAACCGGCCGCACTCCGAGGGGTTCCGGGATCACAGGCGATTCCGGGGGCAGTACCGGCGAGGGGCCAAACGTCAGCAGCCCGGCGGCGGCCGTCCAGTACGTCGCAGATCGCACGAGTGACATCACTGATCCTCGCGAGGGGGAGGCGCTACCCGCGTCCAGATTTCACCGTCACGGTACGCGAACGACAGGAACCACGACGGCACGGGCCTCACCCCCGGACCGTTCCCCGAGCCGACGGCAGAGTTGTTCAAACCGCTCGCGGGCGGCTTTCGTGCCGGGAGGTGTGGGAGCACCCCGAACCTCTCCGACCACGGTGACCATCCCGCGATCATAGGCCAGTGTGTCACCGGTGCCGAGCGGCCGACGGAACTCGGCATCGGCGCTCAGGGTATCGGTCAATTCACGATATCCGCCCTCGTCGGCGGTCGCCACGACCGCCACCAGCCACTCGCCGCTCTGGTCGATCGAGTGACGGATGACGATCTGCTCCGATGGCTCGGCCGGTTCTCCGTCCCGCGCCGGTAGTAGCGGGATGATCGTGCCGTCCGGGGCGCGAGCGACGACCACCCACAAGGTCGGCTTGCTGGCCCGGGCGCGGACGACGAGCGTGTCCCCGGGTCGCGCGACGACCGGAATTTGTCCCAGGAACCCTTGTAATACGGGCCCGTCTGGACCCGGGCGGATCAACTCGAAGGTACAGGTCATTCCTTCCCGAGCCGGGGCGTGCGGCACCACTTCGGAGGGACGAACCGTGTCCGAGCCGCTACGGCCGCGAGCCCCGAGCCAGTAGCCCGCTGCGAGACCCACGGCCAAGAGGATCGCAGCGGCGGATACGACCGCTGCGCGACGGTACACCGTCCGCCGCTGGGCGGCCGCAGCTCGGACCCGACTGGCGAACTTGGCCGGGTTGGTCAAGTGGGCCGGCAACTGCGGCGGCTTAATGGCCTCGCGGCACAGTTGAAGCAGCGGATCGTCCTTGTCGAATGTCTCCTCGGGCACATGGTCGGTCGGGGTACTCACTTGTGATCCTCCTGGATCGAGTTGATGGGACAAGTGCGGGATTGGTCGTGTCGAGTCTCTCCGGGCCTTCTGTTGCTGCCGCCGCGCGGGTATTCCGCCGCGAGGGACGGATCGACGTGTTGGAGCACGGCGTGGAGCCTGGTCAGCGCCCGACTCACTCGGCACCCTACGGCGGTCAACGGAATGTCGAGGATATCCGCGATCTCCGTGTAGCTCAGTTCTTGCGACCAGAGTTCCAAGATCGCGGCCTCGGGGTGCGAGAGCCGTTGAAGTGCGGCTCGCACCGACGCACGGTTTTCCTTGACGATGAGACAATCCACCGGCTCGTAACCAGCCGAACACGGGGTCCGATCCTCCTCAAGAGGTTCTTCCCGTCGGACTTTCAACGTGTGGTGGTGACGCTTGAGTAAATTGAGCGCCACTCGGATCATCCACACGCGCAAAGGTTTCTGTGCCGTAAAGTTAGGGGGGCGTTTCCTCACCCAGACCTCCAAGGTCTGCTCAAGAATGCCGTCCGCGGCGGCCTCATCCTGGAGCCGGGCGTGCGCCAGCCGCCACACCGGTTCGTGGGCCAAGCCGACGGTGGCGTTGTAGGCGTCCGCGTCGTTGAGGTCCGACAATGCCCGCCGGTACAGTTCAGGGAATGTGGGTTCCATCGCGCGTTCCTCGGTGCCCGGTTAAGGAGAATCACCGCCCGTCGATTTTCCTTGCCACAATTATTCGGTTTTCTTGGGTCCGCCTGGAGAACCCGTCATCGTGGGCGCGCCGGCGGCGCGCGGATTGTTTTGCTTGCGCGAACTGCCGCACTGTGGCACGTTTCGGACCATGAGCGGCCCGTACGACCCCAACCGACTGATCACCCTCGCCAACAGTTCGCGCGTGCCATTCGAGGCCGCATGCCTCCACCTTAACACTCTCGTCTCGTACCTCGAAGACCCGTCTCTCGAGTGGGACGTGTTGCCCTTGTTGCGCCGCGTGTGCCTCGGCGAGACCCTCGACCCGGAACAAACGCGTGCGCTCGGCCACGAACAGTTGCTCCAACCGGACGGGAGCGTCGAGCCGGTCCTGAAAGCGGTCGTACTCGCCGCCGTTCGCGGTGAAGGGCAACTCCTCCACATAGACTCGCCGTTCACTGATCCACTCGATCGGGCGATGGCCGATTACTTCTGTGCCCGCGAATACGTCCGCACCCGCATGGAACCGGCCGCCGCGGCAGCCTTCTTTGCTCGTGATCCGCTGCAACAATCCTTCGAGAAGTACCGGAACGCGACCGACACCGGCACGAAGTGGACCAACCGGGGAACCGATCGTCAGAGCGGTCCGTCCGACGATCTGCCCCCGCACTGAGCCAGCCCGACCACGTCACCGTCGCCGTCAATTCGCAACAATTTGACTCCCCGGACGATTCTCCTTCATACGCGACGAGCCGGCATCGGGCCGGTTTCGCGCCGTGCGTCCCACTACCTGGGAGCCGTCATGCCGGCATTCGCACCTCAACCCTCGAACGTCATCCGCGTCCGCACCTACGCCGCACTCGATCCGTGGTTGGATGGGGTCCGCGCCGGCGCCGTCAATCTGCTGTTCCTCACCGGCAGCCCGGGTCTGGGCAAGTCGCGCCTGGTCCGATCGGCACTGGCCGCTCGCCCGTACCTGCGGATCGAGGGGCACGCCACCCCCTTGAAGATGTACGCCGAACTGTACCGGCACCGCGACCAGCCGGTCGTCATCGACGACGAGGACACGTTCCACACCGCGCCCCAGAAGGTGAGCTTGATGAAGTGCCTGTGCGGCACCGAGCCGATCAAGCGGTTGGCCTGGGACACGACCAGTAAGCTGCTCGACGAACTCCACGTCCCGGCCGCGTTCGAGACCGCCTCCAAGGTCGTCGTGATTACCAACCGCGCGATCGCCGTCAGCCCGCAGGTCGCGGCCCTGTTCGACCGCGGCAGCGTCATCAGCTTCGAGCCGCCGGCCGCCGAGGTCCACGCCCAGGTGGAGCGGTGGCTGGACGACTCCGAGATTCTCGCGTTCTTCGTCCGCTGGCTGGCCGTGATCCCGGAGCCGTCGATGCGCCTGTACGTGAAGGCGAAGGAAATGAAGGCGATCGGCATCGATTGGCGGGCGGTGCTCATGGGCCAGTGGAAGGCCGGCCGGTTGTGGCTCCTCAACCAGGTTCAGGCCGACCCGATACTCACGACGGAAGCGGCGCGCGTCGCGGCGTTCGCGGCCCGCGGCGGCGGGGAACGGGCAACGTACTTCCGGTACCTGAAGAAGTGGCGGCGGGCCACGGGGGACGGCCACGCGTGAATCCCCAGACGTGCGGCGGGCGGTGATACTCTGATACCCGTCCGTCTCAGGGTCTCGGCGATTCTGCCACACGGATGCACAACGGCCAGCGGCCGGCCGTTCGCGTGAAGTGCCGACGGGCGCGTAATTCTTGCAACGAAGATGGGGTCCGCGGCGATAGAGTTGTGGCGGCCACATCGTGGCCGCCAGCCAACCGAAGAGGTGTGACCGGGCGAAGTACGCAGCACTGTGAACCCCGCGGCGCAGTGCGATCGAATCCCCAGCCCGGCGCATCACCCCAGTACGGACAGACCGATCGGAGACACCATGAACACGCTCGCCACGAGCGCCGGGGATCCCGCGCGCCCGTTGCCCCAGCCCGAACTCGTGCAACTGGCAGGTTGGCTCGACGACGGGGGCAAGGATCCCGTAGACCCAGACACCGAATTGTCCCCTTCGGGACAAGCCGACCGATGATGTCCATCCGAATCGATCCTTCGCCTGCTTTTCGGGGCCGCGCGGTGCGACCCCAATCAATTCCCTATCTCGTTTTGGAGGTACTCACACATGACCGCTCGACCGACCCTTCAGCACGTCCCGCCACACCGGTGCCGGATGCCCGACCCGGACCAACGCGACCGCTCCGATCCCGGCTACATCGACTACCGCGACTCGTCACTACGTCCCGATATTCGGCGCCGGGGCATCCTCCAACCGCTCCTCGTGCTGCCCGAAGGGGAGTGCTTCCGCATCTTCGACGGGGGCAGTCGGCTCGAATCCGCCCTCCTCGAAGGACTGGCCGAGATTCCGGTACTGGCGTTCCCAACGCCGCCGTCGGCAGCCGATATCGAGATCGCCAAGCACATGGCCAACGAGATGCGGCTCGACTTCACCGCTGCCGAGCGCGCGAAGTTCTACCTGGCGGTCATGAAGGAAAAGGGGTGGACCCAGGCCGAGTTGTGCCGCGAACTGCACCTCAACCCGGCGCGGGTGAGCAAGACCCTCAAGGTGTTCGACCGGCTCCCGCCCGACCTGCACACCCGGATCGGCGACGGCCCCGACCTGCTCCCGTTCCGCGCCGCCTACGCGCTGACCGACGTGTCCGATCCAACGGTCCTCGGCGACCTGGTGGACCGGGTGCTGGACGGGCGGCTGAAGGTGGAATCCCTGGAAGACGAGGTCGCGCGGCTCAAGGGCAAGCTCACCAAAGACGCCAAGCCGGTGGTCGTTCGGCTCCCCGCCGGCACTACCCTGACCCTCCCCGCCGCGACCACCTGGGAGGCGGTTCAGACCATCGGCCGGCAACTGTTGGACGCCGCGGCCCGGGGTCTGCGGAACAACCTCGCCCC
>CAZBXY010000186.1:0-15716 GCA_964495365.1 uncultured Frigoriglobus sp.
GCCGGCACCCGCGATTGTGAAGAGTGACTGGAGTTCAGACGTGTGCTCTTCCGATTGGTGACACTCACGGGCTGGAGAACGTGATCTGGGCCGACTGTGCCGACGGGGCAGCCGGGATCGCGAACGTCGGCTGTGCGTCGTGCGGGGCCGCTCCGTTGGTCACGGTCGTGCCCCCGGCGCTGCCGCTTGAGCCCTTCTTCGCCGGCGTGGAGTACGTCTGGCGGATCTCGCGCACGCTGTTGCCGTATTCCTTGTACTCGTCGTTCATCGCGTCGCGCACGTTGGTCATCCCGCTCACGCCGCCGACCACGACCACCGAACCAAGCAGCAGGTACTCGGTAGCGACAATGGCCCCGGCCTCGTCGTTCCAGAACTTGACGAACAGTTCACGAATCATGGGAGCGTCCTCAGTGTTGTTGTGGCGAACGAACATTTTGATCACATCGAAAAACAACCTCCGGCGCGGTCGGTCCGGCGCGCGGAGGCCCGACCGCGGGTGGCGCGGGCGAGCAAACAGCTCGGGCAATACTGCTGGGGCGCAATGGGCCGATGAGACAACGGCGAGGGATCGGCCGGGCGCTGTTCAGAGGTGCCAACCACGATCCCGTTTGGCGTCGCGGCGGCCTCGACACCAAAACTCTAGGTCACGTTGGACGGCGGTCCGCAATCAAAATTACGTGAAAAGCCCAGATTCCCAGTTGAGGAGCGGCGTGATTCCTATCTGCCATCAAGTCTACGGTATCCTCACGAGTTCGCGGACCGGCGCGACCGGTTAGAGCGGTTTCCGTGAAGGGGCATCGATCAACGAACCGCGACCGCCGGGAACCGCCCGGAGGGAAGAAATGCAAGTGACGTGCCGGACCGGGTGAGTAAACGACACCGCCCCGGGGCGCGGAGTGCGCCCCGGGGCGGGTGCGGTCGGATCGGTTACGGAGCTTTTGCGCGGAGCTTCTGGCGCGCGGCCTCGGCCGCGTCGCGGGCCGCCTTGTTCTGGTCCTCCGGCAGGTTGTTCTTCAACCCGGCCAGGCGCACCGCCTCGTCGAGCGCCTCCAGCGCCTTGGACCGCTCGCCGACGGCCGCCAGTGCGTGACCGTAGTAGAGGAACATCCGCGGGTCGGTCGAGTACCGCTTGGTGGCGATGTCGAAGGTGGTCCGCATCTCCGGCATCTTGTCGGCGCGGTTGAGCTTCATGTACACGACGCCGATCGTGTCGAGGAAGTCGGCCGGGAGCCGCTCGGCGCTGACCGGCTTGTCGCCGTCGCGGGCCTTGCGCACGTCCTCGACGATCGCCAGGGCCGCGACCGGGTCGTTCTTCTTCTCGGCGAGGATCCAGGCGAGGTTGTTCCCGGCGGTGAAGTGGCGCGGCTGGGCCTTGAGAACCTCGGTGTAGACCGCGCGGGCCGTGTCCCAGTCGCCGCGGGAGAGGGCGATGTCGCCGATCATCATGCTGACGCGGGTCGCGGTCGGGAACATCTTCAGCGCCTCGCGGGCGCGGGCGTCGGCCTCGGCGTAGGCTTTCGCCCGGTAGAACGCGCTGGCGACTGCGACGAGGGTGTTGCCGCGGGCCTCGTCAACGATGCGGTCCACCTCGGCCGGGGTCAGCGCCGGGGTGTTCGCGGCGGCCCGCTTCCGCGCCTCGGCGGCGCGGCGCGCGACCAACTCGTCACCGGCCTTCACCGCCTCGTCCTTCCGGCCGCCCAGGGTCAGCAGCCGGATGATTTCGATCACTGCCCGGTTGTCGTTGGGCAGGGCCTCGGCCCAGTTGCGGGCGCGGACCAGAGCCTCGTCCTTCTTGTCCGCCGCGTCGAGCGCGGTGACCAAAAGCGCGTGGGCGGTGCCGTTGCGCGGGGCCTCGGCGACGAGCTTCTGGTACACCTCGGCGGCCCCGGCCCGGTCGCCGGTGGCCGTGCGGATCGCGGCCTCCATGATCGGGATCATCGGGTGGTTCGGGTTCTCCTTCGTCGCCGCGCTGAGGAACTCCCGCGCGCGGGCGGGATCGGCCGGCGCGGCCAGCGACAGTTGGGCCAGGAGCAACATCAGTTGAACGTTCTTGGGGTCGCGGTTGAGGCCCGTGGTCGCCTCCGCCCGGGCGCCCACGACGTCGCCGGCGTAGAGGCGGTACTCGGTCTTCGTGACGGCCAGCTCGGCCGGCTTGGCCCCGGCCTTGAGGGCTGCGGCCTCCCATCGGTTCACCGCCGCGTACATCGTGCGGGTCTGGTCCCACCGGTCGGTCGGGGTGCCCACGTCGTCCATCTGAACGGCCGCCAGCGCCGCCCCCAGGTACACGAGCGGCTCGTCCGGCGCGTCGGTCGCGAGCCGCACGGCCAGGTCGCGGGCCTTCGCCGGTTCCGCGGTGGCGAACGCGATCAGGGCCTGGTGCATCCCGGCCCGCGCGGCGGCCGAGTACCGGGTGAACTCGGTGGCCGAGGCGAACCCGCGGACCGCCTCCTCGTACTTCCCCTCGCTCAGCCGCAGGGCCGCCTCATACAGGCGGAACAGCCCCTGGTTCTCGTACCGGGCCATCGCCTCCTTGAGCGCCTTGTCGCCGGCCTCGCGGGTCGCGGCGGCCTGGATCAGTACCGCGTCGATGACCGGGCTGGCCGGCAGCCGGCTGAGTACCTTCTGGGCCTCGCCCTGCTGCCCGGTCTGGAACAGGGCGACCGCCAGGAGCCGATCGACGGCCGCGTCGCGCCCGTCGGGGAACGCCGCGGGGTCGTTCAGGTACTCCACGGCCTTCTCGGCGCGCCCGGTTTGCATGAGCCACTCGGCCTGGAACAGCCGGCCCGCCTTGCTGGCCGGGTAGTCCTTGAGGAACTTGCGGACGAGCAGGTCGGCCGCGGCGATCCCGTTCTCGTTGGCCCCGGTGCCCGGTTCGGTCGGGTAGGCCAGGGCCACGCACCGGGTACGGAGGATGTCGATGTTGTCGGGGTAATCGAGCGCCAGCGCCTCGATCCGGGTCGATGCGTCGGCCCGCCGGTTGACCGCGATCGCGTAGCGGGCCAGCGCGAGCCGGGCCGCCCGGTCGCCGGCGGTGCCCGGGCGGGCGCGCCGCGCGGCGGCCTCGGCGGCCGTTTCGTACCCGCTCACCAGCTCGACCGGCACCGGCTTGTTGGGGTTCTCCATGCGGTACTTGACCGCGACCTGGAGCGCGACGTTGAGGTTCAGTTCGGTCAGCCCGGCGGCGATCCCGTCGGCCCCGCCGAGCCGCTCGTCGGCCCACCGCCGGGACACCACCGGGACGGTCCCGGCCGAGTACTTCGCGTCCACGTCTTTGAGCGCCCCCAGTGCCGCCGCCCAGTCGCTGGTGGCGGAACTGAGCGCCGCGATCATCACCTGGGCCTGGAACACGATGTCCGGGTTCGCCTTGTCGGCGGTGATGCCCTGGAGGATCTTGCGGGCCTTGTCCAGTTTCCCCTGGTGCTCGGCGACGACCGACTCGAAGAGCTGGCCGAACAGCTTCACCCGCGGCTGGGCCGAGAGCCGCAACCGGGCCAGGTGCGGTTCGACCGCCTCCGCCCGCGCCCCGGTGCTGAGCTTCAGGTCGGCGAGTTCCTTGTGGAACTCGTCGAGCAGCAGGTCCGAAGCCTTCGCCTGCTCGGCGGCCTTCAGCCCATCCTCGAGTTCGCGGACCGCCCGGGCCACCAGTTGCTTGGCGCGGGCGTCGTCGGGCGTACCGGCCGCGTCGGCGGTCACGATCCGGGCCAGAACGAGCCGCACGCGCGGTTCCGCCTTGGCCGCGTCGGGCGCCTTGGCGACGGCCGCGTCCAGCCCGGTCATGAACTCCCGCCACCACGGGGCGTCGGCCCGCGTCAGTTGGCCCTGGACCTCGTAGGCGATCTGGATCACCGTCGGAAGGACCGCGGGCAAGTGGCCCTTCGCGCTCTCCTCGTCGGCCATCTTGTTCGCCAGGTCCAGCCCGGACTTCGCGACCAGTTTGATCCGCTCGGAGTTGCCGCCGGGCTTCTTGGAATCGGCGACCGCGCGCTCGTAGCTCGTGGTCAGGACACTCACCAGCCCGAGCGCGTCGGCCGGGGCCATCCCGGCGAGCTTCTCGCCGCGCGCCGCGGCCGGGAGTACCCCGTTCTGGGAGTCGAACAGGTGCTGATCGATCGCCCGCTCGGCCGTGGCAACGGCGTCCGGCTTGATCTTGCGCGCGGTCGCCGTGCGCACCGGCCAGTCGCGGATCTCGGCCTCCAGCCCGACCGTGCGCCAGTACGACGCCCCGTTCTGTCGGGCCGCGGTGAGCAGCGCCTGGGCCTTTTCCATCCGCTCGGGGTCGCGCTGGTCGAGCGGCTTGGGGGTGATGTTGTCGTCGCCGGGCTGTTCGTACTCGAACCGGGCCAGGAAGTAGTTCGCCCGCGCGTCCTTGGGGTTGATCTTCAGCGCGTTCCGCAGGATCGGTTCGGCGTATTTCCACTCGATCTGGGGCAGGATCAGCTCGAACCGCAGCGCCTCTTTGACCACCTCCGGCTCCTCGCCGAGCAGCCCGGCGGCCATCCGCAGCGCGGTGAACGCGTCCTTCTGGGCCTCGGGTTCAATGGCGGCGAACGAGCGGTACGACTCCTTGTACTGCGGGTCCGGGATGTCCGGCTTCGGCTTCCCGTCGGCCTGCCCCTTGGCGTAGGCGTGGTCGCGGATCGCGCGGGCCTTGACCCACATGATCCGCCCCTTCAAGGCCGGCGCGGTGTCGGCGGGCATCTTCCCGGCCTTCACCTGGGCGTCGAACGCCTCGTTCGCCTTGTCGGCGAGCAGCCGGGCCTCGTCGAAGCGGGTCGCGGCCTCGCCCCAGTTCTTCGCGTTGTACGCCGCCAGCCCCTTGGCGTAGGCGTCATCGGCCGTCTTCAACTCGCGGTCGGCCGACGCGGTGGCGTAGAACGTCTTGTAGCCGATGTACCCGGCCGCCCCCAAACACGTGAGGGTCAGTATCCAGAGGACGGCTTTGTATTTCGCGGACCGTGTTGCGCTCATGGTGTCGATCGGGGTTAGGGAGTTATTGTTCCGTCTCGGTTGCTGTTGTCGTGTTGTGGTGCAGGCGTCCCGCCTGCTCCTGTCCTCGATGCAGGCGTCCCGCCTGCACCACAATAAAGCCAGCTTCGGCCGTATCGCGTATTCGGACCGCGAGTCACTACCGAGCCAGCGCGACGGGGACGCGGTTGCTTCCCGCCTCGGTGCCGGGCGGGAGTACCGCGCGCCGGGCCGCGTCGTCCAGCCCCGGCAGTAGGAACTGCTCGACGGCCGCCAGCGCCCGCGGGTCGTCCCCGCTGGTGGATAATTGAACCGTCACGCTCGGCGCGGACACGCCGACGCGCTGGTGGATCACCTGGAGCCGCGTGCGCGACGGGTCGGGCGCGGGCCGCAGGGTGTAGTGCCAGTAATAGACGACAATCGACCGGCCGACCCCGGTGACGAACCGGAACCGCTGGGCCGCGGCCGAGCCGTCGGCGCGGATCGGCACCTGCGCGCGGAAGCTCAGATCTTCCGGCGCGCCGCTCACGTCGCGGATACAGATCTCGGGGTGATGCTTGCGGTCCTCGCCGGCCCGCGAGTGAACCATGTACAACTGCGCCGTCGCGCCGCCCTTGTCCTGATACAGGCGAACGAGGATGTCGTCGGCCGGGAAGGGGAGTTTGGCCCGGATCACGTCGCGCGCCTCGGGTATGTTCCGCCCGGCCCATGCGGGCTGTCCGGTCGCGTCCGGGTGCGCGAGCGGGATCGTTTCGAGCTTGTTGGTCAGCGTCGGGTAGCTCGGCTCGCCGGCGCTGCGGATGTGCGCCGCGATCGCAGTCTGCACGCTCACGCCGAGTACCAACACGACCACGGCCACGATCAACCCGCGAACGGGCTGGCTCCCGGTCGGTGAACCCGCCGGGGCGGGCGTTTCGGCGGTCGCGGCTTGCGCCTTCCGGCGCTCGAGCAGTCCGCCCAGCACCTTGTCGAACAGGAGGAACAGCGCGATCCCGACAGGGATGCTGAACAGCGCCGGGGCGTCGTGGAGCGTTCCGCCCATCCACTTCGTGCCGAAGTACACGGCCGCGAGGTTCATCAAGACGACGCGGAGCGTGTTGGCGACGATCGCGATCGGGACCGAACCCGCCAGGAGCGTGAGGCGGTACCACATCGGGCGCGAGAGGAGGTGGCCCAGGAGCACCGCGAACGCGGTGAACGACACGATCTGCCCCAGCCCGCTGCACTCCTCCGCGACGACCAGCGACTGATCGACGCCGGCGATGCGGATCGAGTGCCCGACGCGGTGGCACACCACGAACAGCCCCAGGATCGTTTCGCTGATCCGGCTGACCACGTCTTGCAGCCACAGCGAGGCGTAGCTGGTCCAGGTGACCGGCAGCGGGAACATGAAGAACAGGAAGAAGAGCGGGAAGTTGAACTTGGCGGCCCAGGTCCGCCCGCCGGCGCAGACGAGCAGCCCGCGGACGACGCACACCAGCCCGACGTAACTGAGCGGTGCCCACCGCACGACCGTCACGAGCCACTGACACAGCACGCCGAAGAGGAGCCCGCTGAGGCCCCACAGGATCTCGCCCCGCTCCGGCGGGCCGACGCGCCGGTAGATGCGGTACGACAAATAGAGGCTCACCGCGACGACCAGATAGCCGTGGGAGTAATTCGCGTCGCGTTCCCACAGGCCGACGAGCCGGACGAACGAGTTGGCGAACAGCGCCGCCACGAGCGCGACCGCAACGGCGATCGCCAACCAGCGGGCAGCGGTAGGGGCGGGCGCGGGAGCGGCGACGGGTGGCGGTGCGGCGGGGGAAGCGGTGCTCATCGCGGGCGTCCGTGTCGGCTGGGTCGCCCGCGCCGCCGAAAAGAACCGCCGGAGACGGTCGCGGGCCGCGGGGCGAGAAAACGAAAAACGGGCAGGTGGCGTCCTGCCCGTTTGCGCTTTCGGTGGTGACCGAGATCGCGTGCGTTGATGTTAGTGGGCGAACCCAGCTTATGCAACAGCAGCCGCTTTCAGTTTTCGCCGGGCGGTGTATCCGCCGATTAGCGCCAGGGCGCCGAAGGTGGCGAAGGTCATCGGCTCGGGGATGCCCGGGATCAGTTCGATCCCGGCGCCGCCCTGAATCGTGATGTCGGTGTTGTTCAGGATGTTGAACTGGAGCGTGATGTTGGTCGTCGCGTTCCGGTCCGTGGCCCCGAGCGGGATGGACACTGCGCCGACGCCCGTGATGATCGCCGAGCCGACCGTTTGCGTACCGCTCGACGTGTCCGTCAGGAACACGGTGGCGGTGACGGGCGGGTTCCCGGTCCCGGGGTTGAACACGGAGACGGTGAAGTCCACCGACCCCGACCCACTGAGGTCCATGGCCGAGAACGTGTAGGACGCCGATTGATTCGTGTTGACGTTCGCTCCGGAAGTCCCGACGGAGAATTGTCCACCGCCGATCGTGGAGGTACCGCTGAAGGCGCCGGTCCCGGTAATGATCTGGACGCTGACGATCCGGTTTCCGAGGATCCCGGCTCCCGACTGGGAAGGACCGGAGACGGTGGTTCCCGCGATGCTGTTCGAGACACTCACCGCGGTGTTCAGGTCATCGAGGATCGGAGCGGCGCTGGCCGTCGCGCTGAACCCGAGAACGGCGAGTAGAACCGCAGTATTCCGAATCGCGAACATGGCCGGCCTCCTGGACGAGCGTGAGGCGGAAGGTCGTTGGGCTAAGCAAGGTGCGGGTGCGAGGGGCACGCCATCGATCCTTACCTCCACCGAACTTCGGCGGAGGCCACAACGGAGACTCCCAGGATAGGGAAATAGGCTACTCGCTAAAAAATTATCGTCCCCCACCAGAATCGCAATAGGATTCTGGGCGATTTTTTCGACTTCACGCGATTTGTGTTCTATGCTGAATTTTTCTCAAGTAGGGGTTTGACACTCGGAACACGACCCCCACTTGCCATAACCGCTGCAAACTCGCGCTACGGCGCGGGCTTTTCCACCGATTCCGGTAGATCAATCGCCCCGGCGCTGGATTGATTTTTTAGCCGGGCCTCAATTTCGGCCACCGTCGGTACCTGCGCCGCGGCTTCTGCCGCGTCGCGTTTTCCTCTCGGGGTGCCGCCCGCCGGCGGGGGGTTGGTGGCCGGCAGTTCGAGCTGCGTCAGTCCGATCTGAGCCGCTTTCAGCCCCGGGTCGAGCACCAGCGCCTGTTTGTACTGGGCCTTGGCGCCCTCCTTGTTGCCCTGCGCCGCGAGGATGAACCCCACGTTGCAGTGCGCGTCGGCCGCGCGCACCGCGTTGCAGAACGACGTGAAGCTCGCGTCGAGCTGGCCGAGCTGGGCCTGCGCCATGCCGAGGTTGATCCAGGCTTTCTTGTGGTTCGGGTCGGTCTCCAGCGCCCGCGCCAGCACCGCGGCGGCGCTCGCCCAGTCGCCGCGCGAGTAGTGGCTGTAGCCGAGGTCGTTCAGCAGGTCGGCGTCGCGCGGGCTGGCCCTCAGCGCCGCTTCGTACATCGCCGCCGACTTGCTGAAGTCGCCCGCCTTGTCGTAGAGGGACGCGAGCCGGCGGGTGGCGACCGCGGTCAGCCCCGGGTCGGTGGCGCGGGCCTTCTCGAACAGCCGAATCGCGTCCTCGACCCGGCCCTCCAGTTCGTAGTTCTGGGCGGTGACCAGGCAGACCTGGGCCGACTCGCGCGCCGGCAGTTCGACCGGCGGCGCGGCCTTCCCGGTCGCGTCGGGGCCGACGAGCAGCGCCGGCTTCGGCTCGCCGGGCACCTCCGACGACACGAACGTACTCTTGCACCCGGCCGCAGAGCCGAGAACCACCACCGCGACCAACGCTGCGAACCGGTCCATGGCTAACTCCTCCGGCAACCGTCCTGGAATCAGTCGTTTCAAGTTTCAAGTTCCAGAGTTCCCAGTCGGGGGGGAACCTGGCGCCCCGGTTCGTGGGTTTCAACTGGGAACCTGAAACTCTGGAACTTGAAACTACTGCCGTGATCGCGGATCAGCGGAACCCGCTGATTCCGAACCCGCCGCCGAACCCGCCGCCACCGAACCCACCACCGAACCCGCCACCACCGAACCCGAAGCCGCCGAACCCGCCGCCACCGATCCCGTTGAACCCGCCACCGAACCCGTTGAACCCGCCGCGAACGAGCTGCGGGTAGATGCGCTCGGCTTCTTCGCCGAACAGCCCCTCGGCGGTCGGGCGCCCGAGGACCACGCGGTTCGGGGCGTCGGCGATCCCGGCCTTCAACAGCGTGTTCACCACGACGTCGCGCCGGGCCATCGAGAGGACGTTCTGCCCCGGTTCCGGCTGGACGACGACCAGGAACGGGGTCACCGGGAGCCGGGCCGCGATCCGCGCGAGGTGGTCGGCCCCGTACTGGTTGGTGGTGGACTGCCCGTCGATCCACTCGTTGTAATAGATGACGAAGTCGTCCGCCTCGGCCTTGATCGCCTGGCGGTTCCAGTATTCGCCCGAGAACGTCCCGACGGGCAGCGGGATCGCGCCCTGCTCGATGTCCGAGCAGTTGTCGATGTGCGCGTTGGGGTGCTTGCTGTGTTTGACCTTGTGCCCGCTGCCGTCCTTGCAGGCCGAGTGGCAGCCGATCGCGACGGCCGCGACCCACAGGCCCACGCAGGCCCGGGTCAGAACCCACCAGCCGTATCGAAACGCCCGGTCCATGAGCGATAGCCCTCCTGGGGGATCGCGGCCCGCGGGCCGCACGCCGCAATTTTCGATTTGTGATTGACGATTGGAAAAGCAGCCGTGCTGTCTTTCAATCATCAATCACAAATCGGAAATCGCAAATTCACACCCGGTTACTTCTTGATGGCCGGGACCGCCGGCGGGGGCGGGTCCGTGTGCCCGCTCGGCCCGACGATGTAAACCTGCTCGCACTTGCGGTACCGGAGCATCCGGTGGATGTCGGTCATCACCGAGCTGCGGTAGTCGTAGGAGCGGCGGCTCTCCAGACGCCCGGCGAGGTAGAACTCCATGTCGCCCGGCTCGAACACGTCGGCCCCCGGCAGCGCGCTGAGTTCGTGCGGCTCCAGCGGGTGGACCAGTTCCGGGGTCACGAGCACGATCAGCTCCTGCTCGCCCTGGCTGGTCTGCTGGAGCGAGGCGAACCGCCCGACGTAGGGCAGGTCGCCGAAGAACGGGACCCGGCTCGCGGTGGCCCCGATGTTGTTCTGGATCAGCCCGGCCACCGCCATCGTCTGCCCCTCGCGCAGTTCCACCGTCGTCGAGAACGTGCGGGTGTTCAGCCCCGGAACGTTCGTCCCGCCGATGTTTGCGGAGGCCGAGTTGTCGCGGGTGCTGACGGTCGCCGTGACGGTCAGCCGGATCCGGTCGCGGTCGGTAATGATCGGGCTGAACGCCAGTTGCACCCCGAACGGGACGAACTGCACGCCCTGAAGCCCGCCGGTCCCGCCCCCGCCGGCGTTGTTGTTCAGCGCCCCGAACCCGCCCAATACGGGCACCGGGAACTGGCCCCCGGCCAGGAACGTGGCCGTTTGCCCGTTCATCGCCACGAGGTTCGGTTCGGCCAGCGAGCGGGCGTAGTTCAAGGTCCGCAGGGCCTGGATCGCGATCGGGATCTGCCCGTTGTCGAGGTTCACCGGCAGGTTGCCGCCGGCCCCCGCGGCCCCGGCGCCCACGCCCCCGGCGGCGAGCAGCCCGCCGGTCGTTTGCGCGAACACCTGGACCCCGCGGTTGTTGGTGATGCTGAAGTTCAATCCGATGGTCCGCGCCGCGGCGCGGTTCACTTCCGCGACCACGACCCGCAGTTGCACCTGCTGTTCGCCGGGCACGCGCAGGTTGTTGATGACGTTCGGCCCGCCCGCGGTCTGGAAGCTCTCCAGCCCGGGCGTGTCGATCGGCCGCAGCGGGTCGAGCGGCTGGCCGGTCGGCGGGAGGCTCGTGGTTGGCGCCCGGTTGGCCGGCGACCCCGGCGCGTTGGCCCGCGCGAGTCGCAGGAGCTGCGTGGCCTCGTAAATGTCGTGCGCCTGACCGGAAATCATCAACTTGTCGCCCACCAGCGTCAGCCGCACCCGGCTCTGGGGGAACGCCTTGTTGATTTCGATTTCCAGGAGCTTGTAGACCGCCTCCAGTCGCGCCTTCGCCTCGGGATCGGGGAACACCCGGACCAGGTAACTGAGGACGACTTCCTTGTCCTTCTCCTTCGGGTCGGTGAACCAGAGGTTCAGCACGGTCGTGCCGGCCTTGGCCCCGATGATCGTCATCTGGGTGCCCTTCGGCTCGATGATGCGGAACGAGGCGACCGTCGGGTCGGCGATCTGCGTGCGGATCGGGGGCTGCTTCAGGTTCACCAGCCGCGCCCGACCCTCGACGAGGTCGAACGTGTTCCGCGGGTCAATCACCCCGTCGATGAACCGCTTTTCTTCTTCCAGTTGTTGCGGCGTGGGCACCGGGGTTTCGCCGAGCAGCGGCGGGCCGCCCATGCGCGGCAACCGCACCTTGTCGTCCCCGAACGGGCCGGGGGCGGGGCTGGGGGGCGGCAGCGGCAGTGGCAGCGGGGCCTTCGCGTCCTTGCCGTCCTTCGGATCGGGCTGCCGGAACGCGGCCGGCTTGATCTCCGGCGGCGCCATGGGCCGGATCTCCGGTTTGGCGATCGGCTTGACTTCCGGCTGCGGAACGGGCCGGATTTCCGGTTTGGCGATCGGCTGGATCGCCGGCGGCACGACCGGCTTGATCTCCGGTTTGGCGACCGGCTGGAGTTCCGGGTCCACCACCACCGATGGCAACATCGGCAGCGGGGCCGGTGGCATGTTCGCCCCCGGGGTTGCGGTCGGAACGGTGGGCACGTTCGGCAAGAACAGCGGCACCGCCGGCGTGATCGGCGGGGTCGTGGGAAGCGCCGGTGCCGGGTGCGGGGCCGGGGCGACCGGCACCCGCGACGTGTCGCCGAACGTGGTCGCGATTCCCAGGCCGAGTACGACGACCGCCCCGCCCGCGCGAACCAGCCACCGCCGCTTGGCGGATTTCGTCCCAACGGCGCTCGGGACCGCGTTCTCTCCCGAAAACATCGTGACACCTCCTGTGTCGGTGGGCTTCGCGCGACAACGGGCGGTCCGGCCGTGCCGGCACGCGGGGGCTCCCGTCCGTTCGGAAAGGAACCTCCGCGCTCGACCCGTGGGCCAACCGCAACGATCCATTAATCGGCGGAACACGCACAACCGTTGAACTCAATCCGCACGGATTTCGTGACCCAGATTGCCATCCCGCGTGAAAAGCCGGCGCGACGCGAGAAACGTGTCAACAGGAAATTGTTTCCGAAGTGGAAAAATCGCGAACCGGGGGCAATTGGAGAGAATGTCGAATGTGGCCTCGAGCGAGGGGTTGAAAATGCACGAGAGGCTGGAAATCTCAGTATTTTCTGATCGGATGTGAAGACTCGTGTCTCGCGTGAAAGACGCCCAAATTCAGATTGGACAGTAATTTCCGGTTGTAGGGTTTTTTTCGCTTGAACTGTCCAACGGGCCGCTTTACACTGCTCGCATCAAAAGCAAGACGGAAGCAAAAAAACCGACCTACTCCTCGATTTTGCTCGCGGCAAATCGGGAATGATCGGGAAAGAAAAATCCGCAAAGTTGGAACTAACTCGCTTCGTCACGCCACGAACGGGCAACGAACGAGTCAGCACCAACGGCCCAACGGACCCTGGCTCGTACCACGAAGACTCTGCCAGAGCCACCGACCGAGAGATTGACGCACCAGACGCGCACCGAGCTCGGAGTGACTGCCACTCTCTGCTCTTGACACCAAAACACGTAGTTCGCAATTCCCGGGTTCGCAACCGGGAGCAGAAAAAATTTCGCGATTCTCTCCCGTAACCCCGACACCGGGAACTGGTGATGAGTCGCACCAATACTCCCGATCGGGGGTCCGCACTGTAGTCGGGTCGCCCACCATCCAGGTTTGCGGGGCAAACCGGGGGGCAGAACACCGGCGCCGCGCGGCGTCAGGAGGTTTCTCCATGTTCGCGAAGCTTTGGAACGATGAGTCCGGTATCGTTGCGCTTGAGTACCTGCTCCTCGCCACGATCGTCGGTCTCGCCCTGGTCGTCGGGTTCAGCAACCTGGCCACCGCCCTGAACGTCGAGTACACCGAGCTCTCGAACGCCATCATGGCGCTCGACCAGAGCTACAGCTACGAAGCGGCCTCGGGCTGCAGCGGCAGCCACGGCGGCGCCACGGTCAGCGAAGCGGTCGGCAGCGTCGGCTACGGCCAGAGCGCCAGCGTGACCCCGACCGTCAGCACGGCCCTGCTGAACCTGTCCTGCCCGTAAGTTGTTCCGGTCTGAATGGAATCGGGTCCCGGCGCGTCCGGGGCCCGAATTCATTAAATCGGAACCGAATCACGCGAGATCCCTGTGTCCAGAGCCTTCTTCCCCGATCCCGCGTTCGGTTGGGTGTTTTGTGTCGCCTTGATCGCCCTGACGTGCGTGGCGGCCTGGACCGATACCCGTACCGCCAAGATCCCGAACCGCCTGAACGTGCTGATGCTCGCCCTCGGCCTGCTCGCCAACACGATCCGCGGCGGCTGGATGGGCGGGGCGGACAAACCGCTCTGGGTTTTTCAAACCGGCTCGGTGGCACTCGGCGCCCTCGACGGCCTGCTGTTCGCCCTGGTCGGGTTCCTGGTCGCCTTCGCGGCGATGTTCGTGTTCTGGATTTTCGGGCTCTGTGGTGGCGGCGACGTGAAGTTGCTCGCCGCGATCGGCGGCTGGGTCGGGTGGGACCTGAACCTGATCCGCATCTGGCTCGCGTCGGTCATCGTCCTGGTTGTGTGGTTCGCGGTGCGCGTCGTCGCACAAGGGGCCAACCCGCGAAAACTGAACCGCACCCTCGACGCCATTAAAGCCGGTCAATCATCCGGCCCGAAGTCCGAAAAAGCCACCAGTGGCAAGGGGCCACAGCACCGGTTGCGGGTGACGTACTCGCTGCCGCTCGCGGTCGCCACCGCGGTCGTGCTCCTGTGGGTGTACCGGTTCGAGCTGCAACTAGCGCTCCCGAAACCCCAACCTCAACCCCAACCGGTCGGAACCGCCGCTCATGCTCGCCCCACACCGAATCTCGTCTGAGCGACCCCTCACGCGCCCCCTCGCGCGAACCGGGCGCCGCGGCGCGGTCGCGATCGAAGCGCTGTTCGTCATCCTGCTGCTCACAATCGTGGTTTGTGGGGCGTTCGGCCTCGCCGACCTGATTATTGCCGAACAACGGCTCGACGAGGCGTGCGGCCGGGCGGCCCGGTGTGCGGCCTGCGGCGGCACCCCGGACCAGATCCGCGAGTGCGTCATCGCGGTCCTCGGCCCCGAGCGCGGCAAACGGGCCAAGATTTACGTCGGCCCGGTGGGCCACCGCGGGAACAAGGGCCACGATAAGGGCCACGACGAGGGCCACCCCGGGCACGACCGCGACCGCGACGGGCGCGACGACCACGACCGCGGGCGCGGGCCGGACATCGGCAAGGGCCACCAGAACCACGACGACAGCAACTTCGAGTGCCACGCGGTCCGCTGCGGCGAACTGTTGGAAGTGTGCATCGAACTCGACGCCTGCGCGGCCACGACGACGCGGCTGGCCCCGGTCCGCGGGAGCGAACGGCTCCTCGCCCGGGCGGTGATGCAGCGCGAGTAACCCCCGTACCCAAAACGCAGTGTTCCCATACCGAGGCAGGGACGCCGGAACCGTGACCAGCGGTCCCGCGATCCCGCGGTTCGCTTTTGAACCCCCCTTGAGAGTCAGCCCATGAGAGCGAGCACCGTCTTCATCCTGGCCCTGGCCCTTCTGATCGGCCTGGGCGTCGCCGCCGCGGCGAAGTCAGCCGGTCTGTTCAAAGAGAAGGCCCCCCCGCCCCCGGCCGCGCCGCTGCCGGCCGCGAAGGTTCTGGTCTCGAAGGTCAACCTGTTCGAGGACATCACCGTCACCGCCGATCAGGTCTACATCCGCGAACTGCGCCCCGAAGAGGAGAAGCGGCTCCAGGAGCGGTACGGCGACGGGTGGAAGGACCGGGTGATGCAGCCGCTGACCACCGCGGCCCACATGCGGATCCCCCGGCGGAACATTCAGGCCGACGTCATCCTGCTGCGGGACGACTTCACGGAAGCCAACCTGCCCGAGCGGCTCACCGCGCAACTCGAACCGAACATGCGGGCGGTCAACGTTTCGGTTCCCAAGGACAAGGCCGCCGGCGGCGTCGTCCGGGTCGGCGAGTACGTCGATGTGTTCCTCACGACCAAGATCGCCGTTGGCGACCGGGAAGAGATCCGCACCGCCTGCATCGCCCGCGGGCTGAAGGTGATTATGAAGCGGAACATCATGTGGACCATGCTCGCCACCGACCCGGACGACAAGCCGCTCCACTTCACCCTCCAGGCGAACTCGTACCGCGCCGCCCTGGTCGAGTACTCGCAGACGATCGGCCAGATGAGCCTGTTCCCGGTGCTGCCCCCGCCGAAGACCACCGGCACGTTCTCCGACCCGACCAGCAAGGAGTACGCGACCGAGGATCAACGGGTGGACGAGGTGAACCGCGGCACGCGGACGATTGGAACGGAAGACCTGGTCCGCATCTTCCAGATCGTCCCGCCGCGCCCGGTTTCTCCGCCGCCCCCGCCGCACATCGTCCAGCACCTGAGCGGCGTCAGCGCCGCGGGCTACACGGTCCTGCCCGCCGCGGGCACCGCGACCGTTCCGGTCGCCCCTCCCGGCGCGGCCCCGGCCCCGGCGCT
>CAZBXY010000187.1:0-15693 GCA_964495365.1 uncultured Frigoriglobus sp.
ACAGCGGCTTGCGGGTGCCGCTCATCGTGCGCTGGCCGGGGAAGGTGAAGCCCGGCAGCATTCGCGACGACCTCACTTGCTTCCTCGACCTCGCCCCGACGGTGATTTCGCTCGCCGGCGGCACGGTTCCGCCGCAGATGCAGGGGCGCATCTTTCTCGGCGACAAGACGCAACCCGCGCCGCCATATGTGTTCGCGGCTCGCGATCGCATGGACGAGACCTACGACCGCGTGCGGAGCGTGCGCGGCGAGCGGTATCGGTACGTCCGCAACTTCGAGCCGGATTTGCCGTACTTCCAGTACATCAACTACATGGACGAAATGCCCATCATGAAGGACTGGCGCCGGCTCGCGTTCGAGGGCAAGTTGAACGACACGCAGAAACTGTTCTGGTCACGCACCAAGCCGAAGGAAGAACTCTACGACCTCGAAACCGACCCTTACGAGATCAACAACCTCGCGAGCGCGGAATCGGCGTTGCTCCAGAAGACGCGCAAGGAGATGTCCGCGGCGCTGGACCAGTGGATCAAAGATACGAAGGATCTGGGCGAAGTACCGGAAAAGGAACTCATCAAGCGCGGGGTGGTCAAGGACGTGCTGAGTACCGAATACGACGCCCGCGTGAAACTGCACCCGAAAACCCCGCCGGTGCCGTAAATCTGGAGGTCGCGATGCCCGCGCCCGCCCGCGCCAACGGCTGTAGCGCCCTGTTCCTCCGCGTCTGGCTGATCGGCTGGACCGTTTGCGTGTTGCCGTTCGACGTGTTCCTCGGCTGTGTGCTGTTCCAGCAGGCACGGGCGACGACGTTCCCGACGGCCGAGGGCGTCGTTACCCGAAGCAATCTGGTGAAGGGTCGGGGCGACGAGGGGCCGGTGTACCAACTCGCGGTGGCCTACGATTATGAGGTGAACGGGCAAAAGTATACCGGGTCGCGGTACAACTCCGTCGATCTGAACACGGGCAAACGGAGCTGGCAGCGGGTCGCGGACGAGTTGCCGGTCGGCGCGCGGGTGCCGGTCTACTACGACCCGGCCGACCCGGCCGAGTCGATGCTCCGGCCCGGGCCGACCGGCGCACACATTGCAATGGTCTGGTTCCTCACCCCGTTCAATCTCATCATGGTCGGCGGGTGGGTGATGTTCGCGCGCGTCCGCCGGCCCGCGTTTGGCCCGCACGCCGTCAAGTCGATCGCCGACGGATACCGGGTTCGCCTGCCGGCGTACAGCCGCGCCGGGTGCGGCGCGGGCTGTCTCTTGGCGATCACCTTTTGTGGCGTGTTCGTGTGGGGGTTCGTGTACGGGTTCGATCCGCCGGTGGAACTCGCCGCGGGAACCTATCTCGGCGCGGTCGCGCTCGCGGTCCTGTTGGCGGTGCGGCTCCCGGTCCCGCTGGCGTGGGTGGAGGTGGACGAACGGACCCGCGTTCTGCGGTTCCCGGCCAAACCGGAACCGCTCGAAATCTCGTTCGCCGCGATCCGTGCTGTGACCGTGCGGCACGAGGAAAAGACGGACTCCGAGGGCGACGTGCAACACGAGTACCACTGTGAACTGGTGCGGGCCGGCAAAGGGCCGTTCAACGTCGCGACGTACTCGGACCCGGAATCGGCCGAGGCGTTCGCCTCGTGGCTCCGCGCGCGGGTCAGAATCACAGCGGGAGTTTGAAGTTGGGAGTCGCACCGCTTTCCGCGCCGGCGCCCCGGTATTTGCAGGCGCCCGGGCCGTGAGCGGAACGAATTGGTGTATCATGACCTCGCGCACCGGAGAACCACATGGCGAAGTCATCGCGGGGAAAAAAGGCGCCCGAAGCGACCTGGGACGCACTCACCTGGGACGATCTGGAGCGCTGGACCGGCAGCCGATCGGTTCAGCGCGGCCGGACGTATCAGCGCGGCGGACGGGTGAAGGATTTGCGACTGTCTCCCGAGGGCGCGCTGCTGGCGACCGTGATCGGCACCGAGCGGTACGCAACAACGGTCTCCCTTCGTGCGGGCGCGAAACACCCGGCGTTTGAATCGGCCTGCACGTGCCCGATCGGCGGCTCGTGCAAGCACGCGGTCGCGGTCGTCGCGCAGTACCTGGAAGCGGTCGCCAAGTCGCAACCCGTTCCCGCGGCAACCGACGATGATCCCCGTTGGGACGATCTGGAGAGCGTGGAATCCCGGGTGGGTGGCGACTGGGAAGAGGACGAGGACGAGTACGAGGACGACGAGTACGAAGATGAAGAGGAACCGGCCCCGCGGTCGCGCTCCCGCGCCGCTCCGGTCAAGTCGGCGCCCGCCGGCGACATGAACACGAAGATCGAGCAGGACATCCGCGCCCGATCGCAAACGGAACTGGCCGATCTGGTCTGTTCGCTGATCCGCCGCTTCCCCGAACTCCAGCAGGAGTTCCGCGAACGGATCGCGCTTCAACAAGGAAACCTCAAACAACTCTCCGCAGAAGTTCGCAAGCAGATTCGCAACGTGACCGCGGAACCGGCGTGGAGCAACCACTGGTCGGACGAGGGCTACACGCCCGATTACGCCCCGATCCGGCACCGACTGGAGCGGATGCTGGAACTCGGTCACGCCGATGAAGTCGTCGCGCTGGGCCGCGAACTCATTGAGGCGGGCACACAGCAGGTCGCGGAATCCCACGACGAGGGCGAGACCGCAGAGGCGTTCTGCGAGTGCCTGCCGGTCGTCTTCCAGGCGCTGGCGCGATCACGGCTCACCGGGCCTGAACGGTTGCTGTTCGCCATCGACGCCCACCTCGACGACGATTACGACCTGTTCCACGACGTGACCGACGCGGTTATTGACGCGGCCACGCCGGCGGACTGGTCGAGCGCGGCCGATACACTCGCCGGGCGTTTGAAAGCCCAGCCGGCGCCTAACTCTTCCTCGGACAGCTTCTCACGCAACTACCAACGCGACGGGCTGACCTCCTGGATCGGAACGGCGCTGGAGAACGCCGGGCGCGCCGGCGAACTCGGCGCGCTCTACGAGCGCGAGGCCCGCGCGACGGGGAGTTACGAGCGGCTCGTTTCCTACTTGTTGGAACAGGGGCGAACCGAGGACGCCGAGCGCTGGGCGCAGGAGGGCATCGCCGCGACCCGCGAGAAGCTGCCGGGGATCGCCGCGCAGCTCGCCAACCGGCTCTGCGAGGTGGCCCGAACCCGCCGACAGTGGGACGTGGTCGCCGCGCACGCGGCCGACGAGTTCTTCGAGCGCCCGAGCCGGCACGGGTTCGAGGAACTGATGAAGGCCGCGAAAAAGGCGAAGGTGGAAGACGCCGTTCGCGGGATGGCGCTGCGGTTCCTCGAAACGGGAACGAAGCCGTATCAGCTTCACAACCTGGCAGCGCAACCGGCCCCACGTGTGACGAAGCGGCGCCAACTCGCGAAGGGAAAATCGACGGCCCAGGAGGAACCTGCGCCCGTTGTCGGCCCGACCACCGGAGCGATCGTGATCGACCCGCACTGGCCGCTCCCGGTGCCGGATCATCTCCGGCCGGTTCCCAAACCGCGCAACGCCTACGACCCGGGACCGCGGTCGCATCTGGATGTCCTGTTGGAAATCGCCATCGCCGCCAAAAATCCCGATCAGGTGCTTCACTGGTTCGACCGGATACGTGCCCAGAAGCAGAACGCCGGGTATTACCACGCGTCCCACTACGCCGACCGCGTCGCGCAAGCGGTCGCCGGCACGTATCCGGAACGCGCGATCGACGTTTACCGCGCCGGGCTGGACACGCAGTTGCCGCACGCCGATCAGAACGCCTACGCGAACGCCGCCGGCTACCTGCGAAAGTTGCGCCCCATCTACGACGCACTGGGGCGCCTCGACGAGTGGACGGAACTCGTGTCCTCGATCCGCGAGAAGTATCGGAACCGCCCGCGATTCATGGAACAGCTCGACAGCCTGGACGGCCGCACGATCGTCGAGGCGACCCGGAAGTCACGGAAGTGAGCGGCCGAATTCAAGCCCCCAGGCGCGGAAAATTCGGGCGAAATCGCCAGTTCGCGCCACTTCGCCTTGCCCGCGAGCGCCCGGCCCCGATAGCATGGTACGTTCGCCTCTGAAGGATACGCAGGGGCACACGAAACCTGACGGTGACCATGCCGCCGAAGACCGCGAAGACCCCGGCCGCGCCGCCCAGCGCGCCCCCGACGTTCGACCCGACCAACCCGTTCATTGTCCAGTCGGATCGATCCGTGCTGGTCGAGGTGGATAACCCGAAGTACACGGAAGCCCGCGACGCGATCGCGCCGTTCGCGGAACTGGAGAAAAGCCCCGAACACATCCACACGTACCGCATCTCGAACCTGTCGCTGTGGAACGCCGCGGCGGCCGGCTTTTCCGCCGCGGAAGTGGTCGGGGTGCTGCAACAGTACACCAAGTTCCCGATCCCGCCGAACATCCCGATCGACATCGCCGAAACGGTGGCCCGCTACGGGCGCGTGAAGCTCGAACGGGTCGATGCCGAGACGCTCCGACTCGTCTGTCCCGACAAGCCGCTGTTGGCGGAACTGGCCCGCAACAAGAAGGTGCGGGAGTACCTCGGCGAGCGCCTCGACGACACCAGTTTCGCGGTCGATCCGGCGTTCCGCGGGGTGTTGAAACAGGCGCTCATCACCGTCGGCTATCCGGCGGAAGACATCGCTGGCTACACCGAAGGCGCGCTGCTGCCGATTTCACTCCGCGAAACGATGGTGCTTACCGGAGCGCCCTTCCACATTCGCGACTACCAGCGCGAAGCGGCGGACGTGTTCCACGCCGGCGGCGACGTGCGCGGCGGCAGCGGTGTGATCGTACTCCCGTGCGGCGCGGGGAAGACCATCGTTGGCATCGCGGCGATGTCGCTCCTTCAGAAGAACACGCTCATCCTCACGACCAGCATCACCTCGGTGAATCAGTGGAAGCGCGAGATTCTCGACAAGACGACGCTGACGGTCGATGAGGTGAAGGAGTACACGGGCGAGACGAAGGACATTGGCCCGGTGACGGTGGCGACGTACCAGATTCTGACGTACCGGCCGGACAAGACCGAGGACTTCCCGCACTTCGGGCTGTTCGAGCAACGCGACTGGGGCCTCATCATCTACGACGAAGTTCACCTCTTGCCGGCCCCGGTGTTCCGCGTCACGGCGCAAATCCAGGCCCGGCGCCGACTTGGCCTTACCGCGACGCTCATTCGCGAGGACGGGCGCGAGGGCGACGTGTTCTCGCTGATCGGCCCGAAAAAGTACGACGTGCCGTGGCGCGAACTGGAAACGAAGGGCTGGATCGCCTCGGCGAGCTGCACGGAGATTCGCGTCGCACTGCCGACCGACGCCACGCGAATGGAGTACGCGGTCGCCGACCACCGGGCGAAGTACCGGATCGCGAGCGAGAACGTCGCGAAGGACGAGGTCGTCGCGGAACTGCTCGCGCGCTACAAGGACCAGCGCGTGATCGTGATCGGGCAGTACCTGTCGCAACTGTACCGGCTCGCGGAGCGGTTCGAGCTGCCGCTGATTACCGGCAGCACCGCCAACAGCGAGCGCGAAGACCTGTACGGCCGGTTCCGCACGGGCGAGGTCCGGCACCTGATCCTCTCGAAGGTAGGCAACTTCGCGATCGACCTCCCGGACGCGAACGTGCTCATTCAGGTGAGCGGGACGTTCGGCTCGCGCCAGGAAGAAGCGCAGCGCCTCGGGCGCATCCTGCGCCCGAAGGGCGACGGCGGCGACGCGCACTTCTTCACGCTGGTGACGCGCGACACCCGCGAACTGGATTTCGCCCACCACCGCCAGATGTTCCTGACGGAACAGGGCTACAGCTACGAGATTCTGGATGAGCGCGACGTGCTCCCGCCGAAGTCCGCCGCGGGGTGATGGCGATGGCCGAGAAGCCTGTTTACGTCATCGACGGCGCGAATTTCCGCGACTTCACCGGGTTTATCGAAGAGTGTAACCGTGGCTTCATCCGCGCCTTCGGCGGCGAGTGGCACGGGAACCTCGATGCGTTCAACGACTACTTCAACTGGGGCGATGGAGATTACGTCCTCGTTTGGAAAAACTCCGAGAAGTCACGTGCCGACCTGGGTCATACCGCGATGGCGGATTGGCTCGACGATAACTCGCGGCGGTGCCACCCCCTAAATGTTCAAGGTGTTCTGCAACGGCTCGGCGACGCGCGTCAACGGCGAGGGCCGACGTTCTTCGATTGGCTATTGGAAATCATCGACGAGCAACCCAACGTCGAGCTTCGTTTGGAGTAGTCCGCGTGACCAACCCCACCGCTCGACTTCCGGCCAAGCTGCACCGGCGCGTGTGCCTTGTGCTCACCGAGGACGCGGTGCTGGCGGAGGAGTTGCTCGCGCGGAAGAAGCTCGCGGCGGAGGTCGCCGGGCGGCTCTCGGACAAGGTGCTGCTCATCCGCCCCGGGCGGCTCGACGCGGTACTCGACGAACTCCGCAAGATGGGCCACACGCCGCAGGTAGTGAGT
Organism: uncultured Frigoriglobus sp.; assembly: GCA_964495365.1. Taxonomy (GTDB): domain Bacteria; phylum Planctomycetota; class Planctomycetia; order Gemmatales; family Gemmataceae; genus Gemmata. The sequence goes on from CAZBXY010000187.1 coordinate 6,469, forward strand.
AAGTAGTCCGACGCGCCCGATAGGGAGCCGGAGGCAGAGTTGGCGCTCTTAGGGGTCAAAGTGGCTGAAAGCCCAGGATTTCAAGGCGTTGGTCAAAGAGCGCCAGGTGGCGCTCTTAGGCGCTCTTAGGCGCTCTTAGGCGCTCTTTGGAATCACTTGTTTCCCGCGGACCCGGCAGAAACACCCGGAATCGAGTTCCGAACACGCTGATGCCCGAAGCCGATCCAGACTGGTCCTCCCTCTGCCGCGGTGCCCTCGCGGGCTACGCCGAACCGCTGCTGCGGGCCGTCGCGGACAAGCTCGTGCGACCGCGCACGAAGATGCCCGCCGGCGAGCTGCTCGACAAGGCCGCCGCGACGTTCGCCAACGCCCCCGTCATCGACCGGCGCATCAAGGACCAGCCCCCCGCGGCGCGGAAGCTGCTCGCGTTTGTCGGGATCAGCCGGCAACCCCGGTGGAAGGTCGGGCACCTCATCACGCTGCTCGCCGCCCTCGACCACCACGAGGGCTTTGCCCCGGTTCAAACGCTCCTCGAAGCCGGGCTGTTGTTCCCCGAACTCAACCCGCACGCGCCGGCGATCGGCGACTTCACCGAATGGTACGGGTCGGTCGGAACCAACGCCGCGGTCGTGTTCGCGCACCCCGGCGTCGCGGTGCGGGCACGCGGCGAAGACCTGGGGTTGCCCGACCTGAGCGCGGAGCATGAGCCCGCGGTGTCCGCTCGCCAGGCCGATGGCCTCGAATGGCCGCTGCGGCTCGCGGCGGCGTGGCAACAGGTGAACGCCGACCCGGTCAGACTCACGCAGGGTAACGCGCTCTTCAAACGCGACCTCCAGCGGCTCCAGACCGACGCGGTACTGGCCGCGGCGCCGGTCGAGCAACTCGCACCGGTCGCCGACCCCGGCGTACTCGCGCTTTTGTGGGCGAAGGCCGCCGGGCTGCTCATCGACCGCGACGGCACGCTCGAAGCCACCGCGTTCCCGCCGGCGTGGGAAGGGGCGCTGTTCCCGCTCCTGGCGGAGCTGTTCGCAACGCTGCCACTCGTCGAGCCGTGGGATCCGCTCGCCGGGTACGCCCCCAGCGAAGGGCTGTCGCCGACGCCGACGGTCGGTTTCCTGGCGCTCCTGCTCGCACGCGAGTTCGTGTACCCGGAGGCGGTCGCGCAGTGGCTGTGGTCGCACCACCCGTCGTGGGCCGCGGTCATCCCGCCGGGCGCGACCGACAAGGGCGCCGCGTGGGTGCGGGCGTTCCTGCTCGGCGTCGCGTACCCGCTCGGCGTGGTGGAAGTCGCCGGCGAACTCCTGAGACTGTCGCCGTTCGGCCGGCACCTGTTGCTCGGCGAAAAGGAGCCGCCGGCGCCGCCATCGTTCCCGCAAACGCTGCTCGTGCAGCCCAACGCCGAGGTACTCGCGTACCGGCAGGGGCTGACGCCGAATCTCATCGCGGCGCTGTCGCGGTTCGCGGGCTGGAAGGGGATCGGCCCGGCCTGCACGCTCGAACTTTCCCCGGAGCAGACCTACCGCGGTCTCGAAAGCGGTCTCACGTTGCCGATGATCGTGCAGACGCTCAACCGGCACGGCACGCGGCCCGTTCCGCCGGGCGTCGCCGATTTGCTTCAGCGATGGGCGAGCAAACGCGAGCGGATCACGATCTTCGCCTCCGCGGTGCTGGTCGAGTTCCAGACGCCCGCGGAACTCGACGCGGCCATGTCGCGCGGCGTGGTCGCGCTGCGCCTCACCGACCGCATCGGCATGACCGCCGACGGCGGTGAGCCGTCGCTGTCGCACCTGCGGCTGATCGGCAACCGCGACTACGAGTCGAAGCCGCAGCGGTGTCTGACGGTGGCCGAAGATGGCGTGACGCTCACGGTCGATACGCCGCAAGCCGATTTGCTCCTGGAAGCCGAGATCGGGCAGTTCGCCGAAGCCCTTCCGATCGAATCCAACGGCGTGCGAAAGTTCCGGCTCACGCCGACATCCCTGCGCCGCGCCACGGAAGCCGGGCGCTCACTGGCGGACATCGATCAGTGGTTTACCGACCGCACCGGCGCGCCGCTCTCGCCCGCCGGGCGGCTCCTGCTGCTCGGTTCGCAACTTCCGGCTCCGCAAGCGGTGCGGTTGCTCGTTGTGAAGTTTCCAACGCCGGAAATCACCGACGGCGTGATGCAGTGGCCCGCGACGCGGGTGCTGGTCGCCGAGCGCCTGGGGCCGCTCGCGGTGGCGGTTGCGGAGGCGGACTTCGACGCGCTGAAGGCGGCGCTGGGCGAGATCGGGGTGAGCTTGAACGCGCCGTAAATGGTCCCGGAGGGACCACCGCTAAACGGTAAAACTACTTGCAGTTCTTCTGCACGAACTCCCGGAACGCCTTGTTCAGTGGGTCGTCGTTGCTCTTGGCAAACTCGATGATGATGGTGTAGTGGTTGCGGTTCTTGCACTTCACCAGCTCCACCGGGCTGTCGGCCTTCTTCAGCGCCGCGTGCATGTTCAGCGCCGTTTCGTCCAGGCGGTTGAAGTCGTTGTCCGCGTAGGCGATCAGAAACGGCGGGCACTTCCCGGTGACGTGCGTCAGCGGCGATGCCAGCTTGCACACCTTCTCGTCCTTGCCGAACGGGGCCTCGAGCGTCGGCACGTCCGTGACGATCTCGTACACACCGCTGAACGACGCGACGCCCCGCACTTCCGCCGGCGAATGCTTCTCCGCCTTCAGGTACCGCGGGTCCGTGGCCAGCAGCGAGACCAGATGTCCGCCGGCGGAGTGCCCGCACAGGAACAGTTGCTGCTTGTTCCCGCCGTACTTGCCGATGTTGTCCGCGGTCCAGGCGAACGCCTTCGCCACGTCCTCGACGTGCGCCGGGTGTTGCACCGCCGGCGAGAGCCGGTAGTTGCAGATCACGCACCCGATTCCGTCGGCCGCCAGTGCTTGCCCCAGCGCCGCGTACAGGTTCTTGTTCCCGCTCTTCCAACTGCCGCCGTGAACGAACAGCACCACCGGGAAGTCCTTCTTCCCCTTCGGTGCGTACACGTCGAGCCGGTGCCGCTCCTTGTCCGCGTCCTTGTCGGTGCGGTACGCGATGTCGGCGTGGCGCTCGAACTTGTCTTCGGTCGGCGGCGCGCACAGCCCCAGCGCCACCATCACCAGCACGGCGTCCATAGGCGAAACCTCTCGGAGAGGCGGTTCGGGTACGCAATTGTACGGCACGGAATCTCCCTGCGGGCGCGAAAACCCCAGGGATTAGAGGCTCACAGGCGGCAAACGGTGCGGGTCAGCCGCCGAGCACCTGCGCGTAAACGTCCGGGTTGAACCCGACGACGAGCGTGCGCCCGACGCGGGCCGTTGGGGCGCGGAGGTTACCGGTCGGGCCCATCATTCGGGCGAGCAACTCCGCGTCGTCCGGGCGCGCGGCCTTCAGGTCGAACGTTTCGACCTTTTTGCCCTTCGCGGCGACGAGCGTATCGATTCCTTCAAGCAACTTCAGAGCATCGGCTGCGCTGAATCGCGTTTTGGTCGCGTCCACGGTCTCGGTCACACGCACCGACTCTTGCCCAAGGAACCCCTGGGCCTTCTGGCAAGTCGTTCAGGCCCGACGGTGGTAGAGCCAGTCGATTCGTTTGGGCATCGGAAATCTCCGCATGTAGGACAGGCAAGATGCCTGTCCTACAAAGCCAGCTCGAACGTATCGGCGTCCACAAAGGTATTTCGCTCCAAATCGTATACCCTTCGCACCGCCTTCAGGTTCCAACCGTCGATGGTGTAGTCGTGATAACCCCAGCGGCCGGTTTGTGTCGAACTGCCGGTGCAGATCGTGGGGAACGGGAGGTTCGCCGCCGGCGGGAGCCAGTACCAGTGGTGCCGGTGCCCGTGGAGCCACAGTTTCACCTCGCACTCGGCCGCGGCGTCGCGCACTCGGGCGAAGTCGCGGAGCCTGTGCCACCGCTGCTCCGGCACGTGCCCCTGCATGAGGAGCGGGTAGTGGCTCACCACGACCCGCGGGCCGGGGTCGAGTGTCGCACAGAGTTTCCGAAAGCGATCCAGTTGTAAGTCGCCGACGCGCCCGCTCGCGTCCCAGAGGAGGAAGTTCGGCACCGCGGAGTTGAGCGCGATCAGCCACACGTGACCGACCTTCCTTGCGAACGGGTAATGATCCTCGCTCACGCGCTGTCCGTGCTGCCACGGGGCGAACGCCTCTTCAAACAGCCGCTCGCGGGCGGAGCGGCCGACGTACAGGTCGTGATTGCCGGGCACCGCGAACCCCGGCGGGAGACTCGCGTCGCCGACACCGAGCCGCTTGGCCGCTTCGGTCATTTCGGACGGAAAGCCGAGCGTACTGGCATCACCAGAGAACACCAACTGATCGAACCCGCGGGTCGCGAACTCCTGCCGCAGCGCCGCGGTCACGTCGTTGGCGTGCTTGAACCGCGCCCCGCGGCCCAAGAGCCGCACGTTCACCCAGCCGGTCGTGCGCTTGTTGAACGCATCGCGCACCCGCCAGCCGAGCGGCCGGGCGGTCAGGTGGATGTCGCTGAAATGCGCGAGACGGACTGCCATTCGAGTGGGGAGTGAGGAACGAGGAATGAGGAGTGAGGGCCGCCACGTTCGCTGATAAGATACGCGGCATCACGAGTGTTGGGTGCCCTTCTGCGCTCTTCACTCCTCACTCCTTACCCCTCACTCCTCATGATTGAATACCGCTTCCCCGGCAAGGTGGTGCTCGTCACCGGTAGCTCGCGCGGCATCGGGGCCGGCGTGCTGTCCGCGTTCGCCCGAGCCGGCGCGACCTGCGTTCTGCACTACTGGGACGACCCCGACGGGGCCAACCGCAAGGATGCCGAGGCGCTCGCGGCCCAACTGCGCGCGCTGCGCCGACCCGTCGTCGATGGACACGGGGCCGTTATTAACGTCGAATCGCCGGCGATTCACGTCATCGCGGCCGACGTGCGCGATGCGGGGCAGGTCGAGAGCCTCATGAAGCAGGTGAAGGAGAAATGCGGCGGGCTGGACGTACTCGTGAACAACGCCGGCATCATCCGCGACCGCACGCTCAAAAAGATGACGCTCGACGAGTGGCACGCGGTCATTCAAACGAACCTCGACGGCGTGTTCCACTGTTGCAAGTACGGAACCGAAATTCTGCGCGACGGCGGGCGGATCGTCAGTATCGCCTCGGTCGCGGGGCTGGTGGGGTTCCACGGTCAGACGAACTATGCGGCCGCGAAGGCCGGCGTGATGGGGATGACGCGCGTGATTGCGAAGGAACTGGCCCGCCGGCAGATCACCGCCAACGCGATCGCTCCGGGGATGATCCAGACGGCGATGATGGGCGAGATCAAGCCCGACGTACTCGCCGAGTACCTGAAGGCGATCCCCGCGGGGCGGCTCGGTACGCCGGACGACATCGCCAACGCGGTGCTGTTCCTGGCCAGCGAGGAGAGCAACTACATCAGCGGGCAGGTGCTCCCGGTCACCGGCGGGTGGGCGTAATACGCCGTTGTCGCGCGGCGCCCCGGTGTGCGCGAGGGCCTGGAGAAATCAAAGATTGCCAAAGGTTGCCAAAGATTGCCAAAGATTGCCAAAGATTGCCAAAGATTGCCACGTGGCAATCTTTGGTTTTCCCAGGGCTTTTGGCCCTTTTTTTTCAAAGATTGCCAAAGATTGCCAACTCGTCACCCCTGTCAGGAATCAGGGGTCAGGGAACAGGAGTCAGGAATCAGGGGTCAGAGAAGCCAAGATTGCTTCCTGACTCCTGATTCTTGACTCCTGATTCCTGACCCCTGATTCCTCATTCGCACTCCAATCAGTCAAACGTTTGCTGACGTTCCGCGTGGAACATCAATATATAAACACCTGTTCAGATAATGAGATAGTGTGTTGCGGACCGGTCCGCGAGACGGCACAATGTCCTCTGGCCGCACTCGTCCGCGCCCCGATCACTCTCACCCGGACTCGCAACAATGACCCTGCTCGCCGAACACATCCCCTGGAACTTCGAGATCCTCGGCAACTCGCTCATGGCCGCTGCGGCGTTCGGCGTGCTCGGGATCGCGATGCTCGCCCTCGGCTTCAAGGTGTTCGAGTGGATCACCCCGAAACTGCACGTCGAGGAAGAGCTGGGCAAGGGGAACGTCGCGGTCGGGATCGTCGTGGCCGCGGCGATCCTGGGCATGTCGCTCGTCGTCGTTCGCGCGATCGGCGGTTGAACCCATGTGGAAGTCGCGCACGATCACGGTCACGCTCCTGTCGGCGCTGGTGCTGACGGCGTGCTGCGTATCGATGGCCGGGTGCGGCGGGCGCCGGGCGCCCGATCACACCTGGTACGACGCCAACGGCAACCGCATCGCGGAGCGGTGGAAGACCGACGCCACCGGGAACAAGCTCCTCGACGCCGAGGGGCGCCCGATCCCGGACCCGCACGTGCCGTACGACCGCTACCACCGCCCGTGGGTGTTCATCAACGGGGTGTGGGCGCCGCAAGCGCCGCCGGCCGGGTCGTCCTCCTCGTACCGCTCCGGCTCCAGCACGTGGCTGTGGGGCGGCAGCGGGTACCGCTCGACGACCAGTAGCCCCTCCTACCGCTCCAGCACCGGTATCGGGTCGTCTTCGTCCTCGTCGTCTTCCATCAGTCGCGGCGGGTTCGGCAGCACCGGGTCGTCGAGCAGCAGTTGAACCGACACCGCACCTTCGGAGGCTCCTGTCATGGCCCGACGCGACGAAGACGACGAAGAGGACGACCGCCCGCGGCGCCGGCCACAACGTCGCGACGAAGACGATGACGACGAGGACGACCGCCCGCGGCGCCGCCGGCGTCGGCCGGACAACACGAACGTCCCGTGCCCGGAGTGCGGCGCGTACTCCGCGCGGCCGGGGCCGTGGCCCTGGTACCTGGGCACGGTCGGCGCGATGATGTGCCGGGCCGTGATCTGCAACGAGTGCGGCCACGAGTACGACGAGAAGAAGCCGGAGGCGGACCTCGCGACCCGCAAGCGCAACCTCGCCATCGGCATCAACGTCGTCGGGGGACTGGGCATCCTGACGGTGATCGGCCTTTTGGCGCTGTGGATCAGTTACACGATGGGCAGGTGAGCCGGCCGTGAAGCAACTGACGATCGTGGTCAAGCCGTTCCGCGCCGAGGCGGTGCTCCGGGCGATCGCCGAACTCGGCGTGACCGCCTGCGCGGTGCGCGAGGCCAAGGGCTACGGCCGCCAGAAGGGCTACCTCGACCGCTACCGCGGCTCGGAGTACAGCACCGCGTATCTGCCGAAGGTCGAAATCACCGTCTGGGTGACCGACGAGCAGGCCGCGGGGCTTGCCGATGCGGTTCCGAAAGTGGCCCGCACCGGGCGCATCGGCGACGGCAAGGTGTTCGTCGTGCCCGTCGCGTGGGACGAACCGCTGGAGTTCTGATGGGCGGAACCTAACCCCCCAACCCCCTTCCCTAAGAAGGAAGGGGGAGCAATACAGAAAACAGAAGACCAAAGCGCCGTTAAGCTCTCGGTCTCCCCCTTCCTTCTTAGGGTGGGGGTTAGGTTCTTCTCTGCTCAACTCGCATCACCACTAAAGCCGATACAACCCGAACAGTCGGAATCCGTCTCGTTCGGGAGAGGTACATGCGGAAGCGACTCGCGGCCGTCGGGCTGGGCGCGATTCTCGGGGTGACCGCCACGAGCGCGCAACCGCCGCAAGTTCCCCTGTCGCCGCAGCCCCCCGCACCGCCCAGTCTGGGGGCGCTGACGCCCGGATTGCTCCCACCGCAACCGCTTCCGCCGACGATGCTTCCGCCGCTCAACCGGCCGCCCGGCGCGAACGGGCCGACCCCGCCACCGGGGCCAGCGGCCGAAGCTCCGCTGCCGCTACCCGAACAGAAGGTGCCGCTCAGCGCGCTCGACGTGACCGTGAAGCGCGCGGTCGGCGGGTGGCAGGTGTGGGCCGGGCAGAAGATGCTCCGCGACCTCGGCGACAACGAGACGAACGCCCGCGACCTCGCCCGCGCGCTGCGCGACCAGCGCCCGACCGAGTGGGTCACCATCGGCGGGGCGAAACCGGTGGTGGAATACGGGCTGGTCAACGGGCGCCCCGCGGTCGCGCCCGGCCCGCCCGGTTCGGCCGAGGCGAAGTCCGCAGACCCGAAACTCCAACAGAACGGTTCGGCCGGCACCTCCGGCGGGTTCGGCGGGCCGGCCCTGAACCCGAGCGCCGCGAAGGTCGTGCTGCCGATCGACCTCCGCACCGCCCGCGTCGAGCCGATCCGCGGCGTGTGGTGTGTCCGCGACGACGATACCTTGCTGTTCAACTTCGGCCCCGACAAGGCGAGCGCCGAGCAGACCGTCGCGGTCATTCGCAAGTACGGGTTCAACCGCGTGGGGGTCGTCGGCGACGTGAAGCAACCGGCGATGAGCTACCTGTTTGTGTCGCTCCAGCCGGACCCGCCGAAGGCCGCCGGCGGGCCGCTCTTGATGAACGCGCAGATCGACGCGCTGACGCGAACGGGGATCCCGGTGCCGGGCGTCGGGTACACCGGCGAATTGGTGAAGATCGACCCGCGGAAGGTGGAAGTGCGGAAGGACGGGGCCGAGTGGGTGGTCGCGGCCGGGCCGGAAGTGCTGGGCCGGTTCGGGCCGACGGAGTGGGCCGCGCGCGAGGCCGCCCGCACGGTTCAGGACGCGCGGTTCAACGAGTTCTGCCGGCTCGGCGGCACCTCCGGGCTGACGTTCTTCCTGCGCGACGGCAAGCCGCCGACCCGCGCGCCGTACAACGCGCACGGCCGCAATTTCGACCCGACATCGCTAAAGGTGCAGGAGATCAACGGCAAGTGGGCGGTGACGGAAGGGAACAGGCCGCTCATCGATGTGAGCGGGCCGCAGGAGGGCGAGGTGGTGGTGCGGGTGCTGAAGGCCTACGGGTTCGACCAGTTCGCGCACCTGAACGCCGGCGCGCCGGGCGGAACCGGGGGCGTCAAGTTCCTGGTGAAGAACCGGTAGTCGGGTTCTGTCGTAGCCCGACTCTCCGAGTCGGGTTCATTTCTGCAGGAGTCGGAGAAGAACCCGACTCGGAGAGTCGGGCTACGGTTCTGCCGCCCCTCCGGGGCTGAAAACCAAGGCGGCCGCGCTTCTTGAAACGATTGGAATAGACTCGTTGCGCAATAGGCAGCAAACCCTTGTGTAGCAATCGTTTGCGACGATTTTGATGCCAACGACACAACCAGCTGCTGAGCCACGACTTACGGTGAATTT